>JBFMCA010000010.1:0-67623 GCA_040754955.1 Acidobacteriota bacterium
GAAGGCGGCGCCAAAGAAGGCCGCGCCCCCGAAGGCCGCAAAGAAGAAGCCGGCCGCCAGGCCGGCCGCCGCGAAGAAGCCCGCCACCAAGGCCAAGCGCCGCTAGGAGCTGTCCGTGCCGTTTCTGCGGATTACGCGCGACCGCCACGGCTACGAGACCACCACGCTGCTGCACGCGCACAGCCCAGACGCGAGGCCTCGGGTGCTCTACGTCTACCGGACCGCGCCCGCCGTGCGCATCGGCCGCCGCGCGCTCGACGAGGAGGCCATCCGGACCATCGAGGAGCAGCATCCGTCGGTGGATTTCGACTGGAGCTACCTGATCGACATGGCCGGACCGGTCATCAGCGAACCGGAGCGGCGCCCGAAGAAGAAGCGCGGGCGCGGCCCCGACGCCGACGAGATGACGCCCGGCGGTGCGGCGGAGGCGGCAGCCGAGGACGCTGCGGAGGAGGCGGGCGAGCCGATACCGGTGATGCACGCCGCCGAGCACGCGGCGATCGTCGCCGAGCAGGAACGCTCGCGCGAAGCGGCGCGCGAGGCCAGGACGGCCGCTACCCGGCAGACGGCGCTGACGCTGCTCGACGAGCTGGTCGGCCGCGAGATCGCGGCGCGCCTGCGCCGCCGGCATGAGGAACTCGCCTCCCGCGTCGCTGCGCTCGACGCTGCCACGCCCGGCATCGAGGCGCTGCGGGCCCGCGTCGCCGCCATCGACCCCGAGGCGTGGGCCACGGTCGATGAGGTCGTGGCCGGCGTCCAGCGTGCCGACCAGGAGTACGAGGCCATCCGCCGCGGGCTGGGTTCGAGGTAGCGACCAGATGGCCGGCCGAGGCCCGCGTGCGGTGCTGGCGCTCGGCCTGGCAGTGTTGCCCGGACTGGCCTCGCCGCTTGGCGCGCAGCTCCGGTCCGAGGTCGTCGTCACCGGACTCCCGCAGCTCGTCGGCTTCGTGGCGGACCCGGCCGATCCGGCGGCGTTCTTCCTGGTGCAGCAGTCAGGCGTGGTCCGGGTGCTGCGAAACGGCGCCCTGCTCGCCACGCCGTTTCTCGACCTGAGCGGCGCGGTGTCCACCGGAGGCGAGCGCGGCCTGCTCGGCCTGGCATTTCCGCCGGACGCCGCCACGTCGGGCCGTTTCTTCGTCAACTTCACGAACCCCGCCGGCGACACCGTCGTCGCGCGGTTTCGCCGATCCGCCAACCCGCTCGTCGCGGACCCGGCGTCACGCTTCGACCTGCGGTGGCCTGACGGCGCGCGGTTCATCAGGCAGCCGTACTCGAACCACAACGGCGGGCACCTCGCGTTCGGTCCCGACGGGCACCTGTATATTGGCCTCGGTGACGGCGGCAGCGGCAACGATCCCATCAACGCAGGCCAGGATCCCGCGACGCTGCTTGGCAAGATGCTGCGCATCGACGTCCGCGTGCCCGACAGCGACGCCGCCGGCTATCGCGTACCGGCCGACAACCCGTTCGCCGCCGGGCAGCCCGTTGCCGCGCTGTCGGAGATCTGGGCGTTCGGCCTCAGGAACCCGTGGCGGTATGCCTTCGACGACGTGGCGCGCGGCGGGACGGGGGCGCTCATCGTGGCCGACGTGGGGCAGGGCGCGCGCGAGGAGGTCAACTACGAGCCTCCCGGGCGTGGCGGGCGCAACTACGGCTGGCGGCTGCGGGAGGGCCGGATTGCGACGCCCGGCGTGCCCGCCACGCCGGCTGCGTTCACGCCGCTGACCGACCCGCTCTTCGACTACCCGCGCGACGTCGGCCGGTCCGTGACGGGCGGGTTCGTGTATCGCGGCAGCGCGCTGGGCGCGGGCTACCAGGGCCGCTACTTCGTCGCCGACTACGTGACCGGACGGGTCTGGTCGGTCGGCCTCGCGGTCGGCGCTGGCGGCGAGGCGGCGGTTACCGACGTGCTCGAGCACACGGCCGAGCTCCAGCCCCTGGGCTTCATCTCGAGCTTCGGCGTCGACGTGAACGGCGAGCTTTACCTCGTCCTGTACTCGACGCAGGCGGCGGCGGGCCGCGTGGTACGGATTGCGCCCGACATCCAGGGCGCGCCTGCCGCGCCGGCGCTGGCTGCCGACGTGAGCGGATCCACGGTCACCCTGACGTGGCAACCCGGCGTCGGCGGCGCGGCTCCGACCGGGTTTCGCCTCGAAGCCGGCTCGCGGAGCGGCGCTGCGGACCTGGCGGTGGTCGACGTGGGAGCGGGCGAGCGGAGCGTCGTGGCGCGCGCCGTGGGTCGCGGTGTGTACTACGTCCGGATCCGGGCGCTCCGAGGGGCGACGAGCGGTCCGCCGTCAGCGGAGATCGTCGTGACCATCCCCTGAGGTGAGCTCGTCGACCTTCGCCATGGCGCGTCGCGCGAGGCGCGTCAGGACGACCGTGACCGCGATGGTGGCGGCGAGTCCCAGCCCCAGCACGGCGTAGTACGCGGCGTCCCGCGGGGCGGCAACGCCGCTCGCCACCGCGGCGAGATCGCCGGCGACCTTTCCGGCGTAGACATACACGCTCGTGACCGGCAGCATGCCAATCGAGGCCAGCGCGTAATCCGCAAAGCGGACGCGGCTGAGGCCCAGCGCGTAGTTCAGCAGCGTGAACGGCACGACCGGAGACAGCCGCAGGAGGAGCACCAGCCGGAAGCCTTCGCGCTCGACCGCGCGATCGATAGCCACGAGGCGGGGATGGCGCTCGAGCAGGTGCTCGACGAACTGCCGCGCCACATAGCGACCGCTCAGGAACGCCAGCGACGAGCCGAGCGTGGCCCCGAGCATGACGTACGCGACCCCGAGCGGCAGTCCGAACAGCGCGCCGGCGGCGACGGTCAGGACGGACCCGGGAATGAGCAGCGTCGGCGCGATGGTGTACCCCGCGACGAAGGCGACCGGCCCCCACGGCCCCAGCTCGCGCACCCAGGCGGCAAAGCCCGGCAGCCACGCGGCCGCCTCGCGCCCGAGCAGGACGACGACGACGAGCGCGGCGCCGGCGAGCGCAGCGACGACCCAGCCGCGTTGAGGGCTCATCGCCTCCCCCAGGCGAGCCAGGCGCTCATGAGCCGCCGCACGAGGGGCGTCAGGCGCGTCCGGTTGTAGTCGTCGCCGAGCTGCCGCAGCGCTTCGGCGTAGGTGGGATAGGGATGCACCACGCTCGCCAGGCGCCCGAGGCCCATGCGGGCCGCCATGACAACCGCCATCTCGCCGACCATGTCCCCGGCGCGCGGCGCGACAATCGTGGCGCCCAGCACCCTGTCGGACCCCCGCGATGTCAGCACCCGCACGAACCCGTCGGCCGCATCGTCGGTGACCGCGCGATCGAGGCGGGAAAGCGGGCGCTCGTACACGTCGACCGCCACATTCCGCGCGTCGGCCTCGGCCCGCGAGAGCCCGACGCGGCCGACCTCGGGGATCGTGTAGGTCGCCCACGGGATGGTCAGGGCGCTGGCCTTGCGCCGGCCGGCGAAGAGCGCGTTCTGAATGACGATGCGCGCGGCCGCATCGGCGGCGTGGGTGAACTTCCAGTCCAGGCAGACGTCGCCGCAGCCGTACACCGCCGGGTTGGTCGTGCGCAGCCGGTCGTCGACGACGAGGCCACGCCGCTCGTCGACGCGGACGTCCGCGCGATCCAGGTCGAGGTCCTCGATGTTCGGCCGCCGGCCCACCGCCACGAGCAGCTGGTCAGCGGCGATCGTGGCGCCGTTGGAGAGCGTCAGCACCCGCTCGGCTCCTTCGAGCCGCACCGAGGCCAGCGACACGCCGGTCGCCACGCGCACGCCACGTCGCGCGAGGGCGGCTCCAACGACGCCGCCGACATCCGCGTCCTCGCGGGGAAGCAGGTTCGGCGCGGCTTCGATGAGGCTGACCTCTGAGCCCAGCCGGGCGAAGGCTTCGGCCAGCTCGCAGCCGATGGGGCCGCCGCCGACGATGGCCAGCCGGGCCGGCCGGCGTTCGAGCTCGAACACCGACTCGTTGGTGAGCGGCGCCGCGTCGGCCAGACCCGGAATGTCGGGCACGGCCGGACGCCCGCCGGTCGCGATGACCGCACGCGCGAAGGTCAAAACCTGGCCCGCCACCTCGACCTGGCGTGGCGACCGGAAGCGCGCGTGGCCGAAGTACACGTCGACACCAAGCCCGCGGAAGCGCTCGGCCGAGTCGTGCGGGGCGATGGCGGCGCGCACGGCGCGAACGCGTGCCATCGCGGCGGTGAAGTCGCCGGCGTCGGCGCGCGCGGCGTGCAGGAGCGCTTTCGACGGCACGCAGCCCACGTTGAGGCAGTCGCCGCCCAGCAGGTGCCGCTCGACGAGAGCGACGTTCGCGCCCAGCCCGGCGGCGCCGGCGGCGCAGACGAGGCCGGCGGTGCCGCCGCCGATGACGACCAGGTTGTAGCGGCCCGCCGGCAGCGGATTCTGCCAGGCCGGCGGGTGAACGCTTGCCAGCAGCCGCTGGTTGGCGGGATCTGCCCGGTTCACGCGCAGGCCCCGCGGCCGCGCGGGCCGGCGTCAGACGTCGCGGGCAAAGCGGGCCTCGATGGCGTCGATCTTGGCGAGCCGACGGAGGTGGCGCTCCTCACCGGTGAAGGAGGCGCCCAGGAACGCCTCGCAGAGCGCCTGGGCCAGGGCGGGCCCGACCACGCGGGCGCCAAGGCACAGCACGTTGAGATCGTCGTGCTCCACGGCCTGGCGGGCGGAGTAGGCATCATGGCAGACCGCAGCGCGAACGCCGGGGAACTTGCACGCCGCAATGGCCGCGCCCGCGCCGCTTCCACAGATCAGGATGCCGCGATCGACCTGGCCGTTTCTGAGGGCGGTGGCGACGGCCTCGGCGATGTCGGGATAGTCGACGCTCTCGGCGGTGTGGGTGCCGACGTCGAGCATGTCGTGTTCCTGCTGAGCTAGAGCCGCGAGCAGAGTCCGCTTGAGATCGACCCCCGCGTGGTCGGCTCCGATGGCAACGCGCATGCGGGAGATTATAGGGGGGCTTCGGGCGTCGGGCCTCCCCCCTCCACCCCTTCCAGACCTCCACCCCCCCAAGCCTCCAAGCCTCCCAACCCTCGTCTATACTGGTGGCATGCAGCTCCACAGCCTGCGGACCGGTGGGGGCCTTCTGGCCCTGGCCCTGGTGACGGCGCTCTCGATCGCTCCGGCGGGGCAGCAGCCCGGCAGCGCGCCGGCCGGCCAGCAGCCGACCTTCCGGGTGAACGTCGATCTCGTGACGACCGACGTGATCGTCCGGGGCGACAACGACCAGTTCATCGCAGACCTCGGCAAGGACGACTTCGAGGTGTACGAGGACGGCGTGAAGCAGGCTATCGCCTCGCTCACGCTCGTGCATGGCGGGCGGGTGCACAACCTGCAGGCACCGCCGCCGCCGCCGGCCCAGGAGGGCATCATCCTGCCGCCGTCGCGCCCGCGCAACGACGCCGCCGGCCGCATCTTCCTGATCATGGTGGATGACCTCCACCTCGATTTCCGCAACACCGGCCGCATCCGCGACCTCTTCAAGCGCATTGCCTCGACGCTCGTGCACGAGGGCGACATGTTCGCCATGGTCTCGACCGGCCCCTCGTCGATTGCGATCGACCTGACGTACGACCGGAAGATCCTCACCGACGTGATCAAGAAGATCACGGGCAACGGGCTGCGCCCCTCGGACATCATCCAGGGGCAGGACAACGCGGATGGCCCCGCCGAGGTGCGCTACCGGGCGCACGTCGCGTTCTCGACGGCCTACGACTTCCTGCGGCAGATGGAGAAGATCAACAACCGGCGGAAGGCCGTCATCTGGGTCAGCAACGGCTACGATTTCAACCCCTTCGAGGAGTCGCGCCTCGGCGAGGACCCGATTTTCGGCGGGCGCTTCGGCCAGACGCGCGAGGAGGGCCGCGAGGAGAGCAAGTTCACGCGCCAGGGGCAGCAGTTCGCCGACGCCGATCTCGCGCGCGAGCTGGCGGAGCTGACGCGCACGGCGAACCGCGCCAACGCCACGGTCTACACCATCGACCCGCGCGGGCTCGTGGCCGGCTCGGACCTCGACGAGCAGCTCGATCCGGTGGAATTCGGCACCTACGTCCGCAAGACCCAGGACAGCCTGCGCGTGCTGGCCGAGGAGACCGGCGGCATCGCCGTCGTGAACCAGAACGACTTCAACCGCGCGCTGAAGCGGATCGACGCCGAGACGAGCGACTACTACGTGCTCGGGTATTACTCGTCAAACCCGGATCCGCTGAAGCGGACCCGGCGCATCGAAGTCAAGGTCCTGAGGCCGGGTCTGAACGTCTGGTCGCGGACGTCCTACTCGCTCAGGCAACCGCCTCAGCCGTCCCAGCAGTAGACGGCTCGCGCTTCAGCTCCTCGAGGATTCGCTCGCGCAGCCAGGGCACCGGCTGCGGATGGATCTGGAGGAACGCCCTCCACTCCTCGTCGGTGAGTACCAGGGAAATAACGTGCTCGCGGCTGGCAGGCATGGGTCCGGGCCTTTCGTCTCAACGTGATGAACGCCCCCGATCCTAGCGGCCGCGCGTCCAGACAGAAAATCGAATGATTGCATCCCGGCCATGAGCGCGGCTCATGGCGCGAGCTTCAGCTTCGGCTTGACGCGCTCGAAGGCCCGGATGACCTCCTGTACCGATCGAGGCGTGCGGCTCATCTTCGGGTACACCCAGCCCGTCTCGCGCAGCAGCGAGCGCCCTTCGATGCGCGCGCAGTACAGCTGCCCGCTCGTCACGTCGCGCGCCGCGGCCTGGTAGGGGATGATGCTGATGCCGATGCCGTGGCGGACCATCGCCTTGATGATCTCCACGTTCTCGGTCTCCAGCACGATCTGCGGCTCGATGCGCGCCGTCATGAAGAACTCGTCGATCACGCGTCGCGTGTTGGACCCGGGCTCGAACAGCACGAAGGGCTGGCGCATCAGGTCCTGCGCCAGGATCCGGCGCTTCCGGCCCAGGGGGTGCTTCGACGCCGTCACGACGAGCAGCTCCTCCTGCATGACCGGCACCGTCACCAGGTCCGGCTGATCGACGGGAAGCGTGAGGAACGCCAGGTCGCCGGTCCCCGCCCGCAGGTGCGCCAGGCACCGCTCGGCGCTCCCGGTAACGAGCTTCAGGTCGACGTCCGGGTGCAGCCGCTTGAGCTCGGTCAGCAGCGAGGGAAACACGTAGAGGCACACTGTCATGCCGCCCAGCAGGCGGATGGTGCCGCGGAGCGCCTCGGAGCTGTCGGTGATGCCGGCAATGGTGTCCTTCAGGTCCTGGAAGACGCGGTGGCTGAGCTGCAGCAGCGCCTCGCCGGCCGGCGTGATGCGGATGCGTCGGCCGACCCGCAGGAACACCGGCTCCTTCAGCTCCTCTTCGAGCAGCAGAATCTGCCGGCTGATGGCCGACTGCGACACGTGCAGCTTGTGCCCGGCCGCCGTGAACGACCCGGTTTCGGCGATGGCGCGGATGATCTCGAGCTGGCGCAGGTCCACCCGGACGGGTCCTCCCGAGGTGAGAGCATACATGCGTCTGAAAGATGGATTCAAGTAGGTGTAGAACCCGCGCACATGAAAGGCGGGATCAGCCCGACTTGAGCGCCGACTCGGTGCGCGCGATCGCCTCGCGCAGATACTCCTCGTCGAGCTCCACCCCAGTGAAGCTCACTCCCAGGCGCGCCGCTGCAACGGCCGTGCTGCCGAGGCCCAGGAAGGGATCGACGACCAGCTTCGACCGGGTCAGGCCATGCAGCCGCAGGCAGTACTCCGGCAGTCGCGGCGGGAAGGTGGCGGGGTGCGGCCGGTCGGTGTCGCGGCTCTGGATGGTCTGGTAGGGCACGAACCACGTGTTGCCCCGGCACCGCCGGCCCGAGCCCGCCGACCGCCACCGGCGGATGTTCGATGCGTCCTGGTACTTCACCCCAAGGGCAAGCCGGTCGATCGGCGTCCGGCCATGCGGCGTGAAGTGGAACACGAACTCGTGGCAGTCGTGGAGGAACCGATCGGAGTTGATCGGCTTGTAATGACCCACCGCCAGGTCGTCGGCCAGTTGGGCCCGCGCCCCGGCCGCGTCCTTCTCAATGGCGATCGACTTCACCCAGTGGATGAGATTCTGCAGCCGGAGGTGCGGACGAACCGCCTGGGCGACGTCGAGCGCCGTCCACGGGTCCGACGGCTTGGCCCCGACGTTCAGGAAAAGCGACCCCTTGGCTCGCAGCACCCTCGCGACCGCCTCCACCCACTTGCCGCTCCACGCCAGATATTCCTCACGCGGGCGGCCATCGTCGTACGACCGGTACCGGATGCCAAGATTGTAAGGAGGGGAGGTGACGACGACGTCGACCGACGCGCGCGGGAGGAGGCCGAGCAGGTCGATGCAGTCACCGAGATAGAACCGGAGGACCTGCGACCCCCGGCGAAGCTGTCGAAAAGGACGGGGCAGACGGGGCACGAACCCCCGATTGTACCGCGTCCTGAGCTACGACGCGTGCGCCGTGGCGATGGTGGCTGCCTCGAAGCGCTCGCGCTCGGGCGACACCGTGTGGTTCCGCCGGTGCGCGTGGCTCGGACACCCCGCGCCCTTCTCCTCGACGTAGGTGACCTCGCGGGTGCTGCCCACGTCGCGGTACTTGCCCACCACGCATCCGCAGGGCAGCGTTGCGAAGCCAAGCAGCCTCACGACGCTCATGTTCGATGCCTCCCCGTTGCACGTAGTAGCACGTTTCGTGCCGCGCACGCCGCCCCACTTTCGGGCCAGCGATCGCTGATGCGCCTCGCCGCGCCGTGGCAATTCGTGGCCAATCGTGTCAATTGTTCTATCGGCAACCGCCAGCCGCGGTTCAGCGGAGGCCTGTGCCCTGTCATCCCGCTCTCACAGGGCGTCGAGGAATTGGATCACCTGTTCAGGCGATTGGATACCTCGGCCAGCCCTTCGAGAGCGGCCCGGTTGGTTGGCTCGATGGTGAGGGCCTCGGCGAAGTACCGTCGGGCCGTCTGCAGGTTCCCGGCCTGCAGTTCGAGGGACCCGAGGTTGGCGTAGGTGGTTGGCTCGCGAGGCGCCGCAGCCAAGGATGCGTGGAACGCCTGGCGGGCCTCATCACGCCGGCCCAGGCTGGCCAGCACGGCCCCCAGCAGGTTCTGCCCCTTCGCGTGGGTCGGATTGCGGGCCACCAGCGCTCGCACCTCGCCCGCGGCGAGCTCGGGACGGCCCTCGGCGAACAGCAGGGCCGCTGCATAGTACCGGGCGGCGTCGCTGTCCGGGGCGTCGGCGCGGAGCCGCGCGACGACCGGGCGGAGGCGCTCCAGGTCGCCCACGTCGGCCAGGATCGACGCCAGTTGTTCGACGGCGTCCACGTTACCCGGAGCGGCCTGGATGGCGGCCAGCGCGATGCGGGCGGCTTCGTCGAAGGCACCCTGTGAGGCCCGGAGCCGCGACAAGGCGAGACGCGCGGGCAGGTTGTCCGGCGCCGCAGCCAGAGCCGTCAGGCGGGCCTCCACGTCGGCCGTGCGTCCTGCGACCGCGTTGGCGTCGAGCAGCCCCGCGAGCGCGTCGCGGTTGGCCGGGTCGAGCGCCAGCGCCCGGACGAAGTCGTCGTAGGCGGTCCGGAAGGCGTCGGCCCGGAGCAGCATGCGCCCGCGGCTGCGCCACTGGTCGGCGGTCGCCCCCGCGATCGCCTGTCGGACGACGTCCGGCCGGCCGCGTTCCGCCAGGGCGCGGAGCGTGGCAGCGTTGTCGCTCTGGGAGATTCCGTAGAGGCTCCGCGGCCCCGTGAACTCGAGGCGGGCGTGGTCGTCGCGCTGGATGACGGCGCCGGCCACCCATGGGCCCACGGCGTCACCGTTGCCGACGAACATCGAGAGCAGATGAAAGGGCTCAGCAACGCCCACGGTGGCCAGGTCCGCGGCCACACCGGGCCGGCTCCAGGCCCCGGCGAGCGCCTCGAGCCTGGGCACGAGCGGCGCAGGCGAACCGAGCATGAGCACGTCGCCCTCGCCGACGAGCCACACCGTGCCGTGGGGAAACACCTGCAGGAACGTGGCCAGAATGGACTGGAGGTCGGCCTCGCTGATGTCGTAGGTGTGGGCCCACTGGCAGAGTACGCCGTCGGCCGTGAGCCGGCCGCGCGCGGCCTCGAAAAACTCGCGCGTGAACAGCGAGGCGATGCCGGCCATCCAGGGGTTCGAGGGCTCCGAGACGATGACGTCGTAGCGGTCGTCGGTCAGCATCAGGTGGGTGCGTCCATCGCCCACGATGAGCCGCGTGCGGGGGTCGGCCAGCGCGCGGTGGTTTTCGGCCTCGAAGTAGGCGGAGCCCTCGACGACTTCGGGTGAGATCTCCAGGACCACCGCCTCGTCAATCGGATGCGTCAGCGCCGAGCCGAGCGTGACACCGCTGCCCAGCCCGAGGATGGCAACCCGCGACGGGCTGGGGTGCAGCAACAGGGGCAGGTGGGCGAGCAGGCGCTGGGTCAGCATGTCGCCTGCGTTCGAGGCATCGACCTTGCCATCGATGGCGAGCGATCGCGTGCCGGTCAGCTCGCGAACTGCGACGGTGGCGGTCGCGCCCTCGCGGTAGTAGAGCAACTCGCCCGCGGTGAGGGCCGTCTCCAGATCGGGGCCCGTGAGCGTGGCGGCGTACTTGTACGCGCCGCTCGACAGCAGCAGCCGATTCCACGGCGGCAGCACGGCCGCGGCCACCAGGATGAGGCTCGCCGACGCGGCAACGGCCAGGCGCGCCGTCGTGGCGCGCGACGCCGTGGCGACGAGCGCCGCCGCGCCGAGCGCCGTGAGCCCGGTGACGACGCGGATGGTGTCCTGGAGGCCAAGGGCCGGCAGCAGCACGAACCCGGCCGCCAGCGCCCCGGCGATGGCCCCGGCGGTGTTGACGGCGTAGATGATGCCGAGATCGCCCGCGATCGACTCATCCGAGCGCGTGGCGACCGCCACCGCGAACGGGAACGCGGCGCCGAAGGCCACTGTCAGCGGCACGAGCATGGCGGCCACGAGGCCTACCTGGCGCACCAGCACGCCCGAGAACGTGGCGCCGGGGCTGGCGACGATACCAGCCATGGCGAGGAGGCTCTCGTCGACGAACGCGGTGGCCCCAAGCGCCAGGGCCGCGGAGACCGCGAGGCACGACGCCAGGCCGGCGACCGGCGTCGACGCCCTGGAGGCGAGCCTGGCGCCCAGGGCGGCGCCGGCCGCCAGGCCCGCGATGAACATGGCGACGACCGCGCTGAAGGCGTAAGTCGTCGGCCCGAGCACCAGCGCGAGCAGGCGCGTCCAGGCCACCTGGAGCGTGAGCGACGCGAACCCGGAGAGGCCGAGCGCCGCCGCCGCGCGCCAGAGGCTTCCCGTGGCCGCTCGGACCGTGGCGGATGGGCGGGACCCGCGCCCGGCGGCCGGCGAGGGCATGGCGGCCGCCCGGCGCGCGATCCAGAAGGCGCCGACCGCGGCGGTGACGTTCAGCAGAACCCCTATCCACGTGGTGCCGCGCAGCCCCAGCGCCGGGAGCAGGACGAACCCCGCGCCGATGGCGCCGAGCGCCGCGCCGACCGTGTTGGCGGCGTAGAGCCTCCCGGCGTCGCTCGCGGCCCGACTGGCGAAGGGCACCATCCACCGGGCCGCGATCGGAAAGGTCGCGCCCATGGCCGCGGCCGGAACGGCCAGCAGGGCGAGGCTCGCGCCCAGGCGGAGCGCGCCAAACGCTGGGCCGCCCCCGGTTCCGTAGACGGCCGCCAGGAGCGGCGCCAGCATCGAGAGGGCGACTGGCAGGAGCAGCGCTAGGCCCGCGATGGCCAGTTCGAGCTGCGCGTAGGCGGTGAGCGCCCGCTCGCGCGGCAGCCGTGCAGCGACGCGACCGCCGAGGGCGCTGCCCACGGCGAGGCCGCCCATGAATGCCGCCAGCACGGTCGACACCGCCGCGACGCCGTGGCCCATCGTCTGGGTCAGCAGGCGGGTCCAGGTGACTTCGTACACGAGGGCGGCGCCTCCGGAGGCGCCGAAGATCAGGAAGAACAGGCCACGGGACACGCTCGCGTCACTGTACCATGCGCCCTGTGCGTTGTGTCGCGCCTGGGCCGCAGAGCCGGCGCGCCCCCGATCCGCACGTCCAGCTCGTGGCGTACAGGACGGTATCGCCGTCGCGCGCGACTTCGTGCAGCCTGAACGCCGCGATTGCGGTCTCGGCCAGGCCCGGGGGCATGCGGTGGAGGTGCATCACCACGTAGCCGAGCCGCGCGCGCCGCACGAAGCGGGGGCCCCGGCGCCGCAGGTCGGCGTGTTCCTCGTCGCTCAGCGACCGGCCTTCGCTCAACGTCGTCAACCGGGCGGTGGTCAGATACCGCGTGCGCATGCGCTCCCGCCGCGTCGTCGGGATCCGCGACAGGTAGCCGCCGATCAGCCGCTTGCCATGGCGAGTCTGGTGGAACTGGTAGCGAGCGCTGAAGTCCCCCTCCGCCGACACGCCGTCGCGCACGCCAAAGGGCAATTCGAGGACCCGGATCTCGCGCGTATCGGCGGCAATGACGTCGTAGACGGGCGAGATGTTGGCGGCGTAGAGCGCGCGTGGCGCCGGCAGCAGCTCGAAGGCCATCAGCAGCCCGACAAGCGCGAGCAGGGCCGGCCGGCGGGTGGGGTAGCGCCGGCTCAGCGCGACCATCGCGCCCGCCAGCAGGATGGCGAGCCCCAGGGCCGCCACGACGGCGAAGCGCGTCGGCGTGCGGGCCAAATCGACGAGCGGCATGTAGCGCAGAATCGCCCAGGGGCCCGGCACGAACGTGTTGACGCCGAGCACGTGCACGAACGGACCGAGCGCCAGCGCGGCGAAGCCTCCCGAGATCCACCACCAGACGGGGGCGGGCCGGAATCCGGCCCGCCACACGGCAAGAGCCACCGTCGCGAGCGCCACGAGGCTCAGGGCGGCCGTGTACTCGACGAAGCGGGTCGGGTCGGCCGCCTGGCTGTCGTGGACCCGCCGCACGAGCGGGTGGCTTGGGTTCGGCTGCACCAGCGCCGCCGCATCGACGCCGTGCGGGCTGCTGCGCCACAGGGTCGGGGGCCGGACGAAGCTCCCATCGATCGCGCGCGCGCCCAGCCCGACGAGCACCGGGCCGAGCGCGAACGCCGCGGCCAGCGCGGCTACGGCGCCGGCCCGCACGACAATCGGCGACGGCGGCCAGAGTCCGCTCAACCGCGGCCGCAACTGGAGCAGCACGCGGGCGAGAATCAGCAGCGTCAGAATCAGGACAGGAGTGTACAGGCCGCGGACGCTCACCGCCACGCCCAGGATCTCCATGCGGCCGCCGCCGCCGAAGACGAGGCCGACGACGAGGCCGCCCGTGACAAGGACCAGCACGTTCAGCAGCCACCGGACGACGTCGCGGCCGGGACGCTCGGCGCGTGCAATCCGCACGCCGCACGCCGCGGCATAGGCCAGGGCCATGAGCAGGCAGAAGATGGCGTAGTACACGTCGCAGAACCCGGCCCACGCCATTGCCAGGCCGACGAAGATCGCGTCGCGGAGGCGCCGGCTGCGGTCGGCCTGGATCAGGCACAGGAGGAAGGCCGCAAGCGGCGCCGCCGCCACCAGGCTGAAGTGGCCCGTCGAGCGCGCCACGAGCACGGGGGACCACGCGAAGGCGAGCCCCGCGAGCCACGCCTCGGGGCGCGGCGCGTCGAAGGCGCGCCGGGCGAGCGCATAGGCGCAGCAGGCCGTCAGCACGGTGGCGGCGAGGTACACCACGTTGAAGGTGGCCACCGCCCCGAGCCACGGCAGAAGGGGCAGGGCCAGCAGATTCAGGAAGAGGGTGTAGTTGTGCTGCGACAGGTCCATGCGCTCCCCGGTCAGCGACAGGATGCGCTCGGTCGTGAGGGGCGTGCGCCGCTCCTGGAGCGCTTCGTGCTGGAACACCCACTGGTTCCACACGTACACGCCCGTGTCGCCACCGGGGTCGCCGGTCAGGTGGGTGCTCAGGTTCGCCGCCAGCGGCCAGGTGAAGGCCACCGCGACGAGACCATAGGCTGCCAGGACGCCGAGCCGGGGGAGCCATCCGCGCCACATGGGGGTGCCGAAGATAGCACAGGTCGGGGGTGAGTCCTGGGCTGAACTCCGGCTGAGGTAGGTCCTGCCGTGCCGGCACCGAACGCGTGGAGGTTCTGGTTCGCTGAGCCGGGTACAACGAGCGGGCCGGACCACCCGAGGGTAGCCCGGCCCACGCCAGCCGGCCGCAGATCTGCGCCCTCTACGGCCTGGACTCTAGAAGTCGTAGCGGAGGCCGAAGCGAATCACGCGGGGCGCGAGAATCGCCGTGACCTCGTGGAAGTTCACCGTCGTCGTGCGCAAGGTCGTCGGCACGCCCGAGTTGGTGAGGTTGAAGACGTCGAGCTGGCCGGTCAGCTTGCCGTAGCGGCCCAGGTCGAACGACTTGTCCGCCCGGACGTCCATGATGGCCACGGTCGGGTAGCGCCGCGTGTTGATCGGCTCGACGCGGAACGTGCGGCTGCCGTCGCCGGGGAACGACACGGTGACGGTGCGGCCGTAGTTCTCGCCGCTCTGCACCTTCCACGAGCCCGACAGGCCGATGTCGAAGGGCATGGTGTAGCGGCCGATGACCTTGTAGTTCCAGGTCGTCGACGTCTCGATGCCGTTGTCGCCGAAGATGCGGCGCGCGGGCAGGAAGTTCTGGTTGTTGGTGAGCCGGTCGTAGCCCGTGGTGTCGTGGAGCATCGTGGACCACGTGTGGCCGACCGAGGTGAGCAGCATCCAGCGGCCCGAGAAGCGGCGGTTCACCGCGAACTCGATGGTGTGGAAGTCGGCGTCGGCGTCGGGGATGTTCGTGTAGACGCGGTCCTGCGCGAGCCCGGCCGGCCGGTCGAAGGTCGAAATCGTCTTGTTGTCCGCCGTCGTGGCCAGGTTGTTGTCCGGGCCCGGGTCGGTGAAGGTGAAGGGCACCGTGTACTGCGGGCCGCGAATCGTGTCGTACTCGCCCCACACGTTGCGCATGTTCTTGTAGACGTAGGTGGCGCGGCCCGAGAGGCCCCGGACGATCTCGCGCTCGAGGTTCACCGACAGCTCGTTGCTCGTCGGGCGCGTGAGGTTGCGGTCGACGCGGACGAAGCCGGCGCCGCCCTGCGTGGAGTTGAACGCGCCCAGCTCCTGCGGACCGTCCAGCAGGCGGTTGCCGTTCAGGTCGCACGCCGTGGTGCGCGTGGCCGTGCAGGGCAGGAAGGCGTAGCGCAGCTGCGCGATGCCCACCGGATTCTCCTGGTCCGACAGCGTGTCGGCCGAGTTCCACCGCGACTGCCCGAAGTAGGCCTTGAGCACCGTGCGGTTGTCGCCGCTCAGGTCGTAGGCGAAGCCCACGCGCGGCGAGGCCGTCAGCGACTCCGAGACCGTCGTGGCCGCGACCGTGCGCGGCGCGATGAACGACAGGTAGCGGGCGCGCTCGACGGGGTTGACGTCCGCCGGCCAGTTCGCGAGCTGCGGCAGGCCGTTCGGCGCAAACTGCTGCTCCGGCCAGCCGTCCTCATACGCCTCGATGCGCACGCCCAGGTTGATGGTCAGGCGATTGGTGACCTTCCACGTGTCGTTGATCCACGCGGCGGTGTAGTTCACGTCGTTGATGCCGGTCACCGACGTGTTGTAGATGTCCACCTGGTTGATGACGCCGTTCAGGTCGCGGTAGAAGATGTCGAACGGCTGGTCGCGGAAGAGCTGCCGGCGGTCGCGCTTCCAGTCGAACCCGGCGCGGAAGTCGTGGCTGCCCTTCCACCCGTCCTGGAAGTACGAGAAGGTGACGTAGAACTGCGGCTTGAACCGCTTCTGGTCCTGGTAGCCGTTGTTCGCGCCGCCCGAGAAGATCTGGTTGTTGGCCGTGTCGATGCGGCCGGGGCCCCACGGACCGTCGTAGAGGCCGAAGTCGCGGACCGGCCGCAGCGGGAAGAAGTTGTACCACTGCGCCGCCATCACGTCGAGGAACGCGCGGCTGCCGAGCACGCTCGTCCACTCCACCTTCATCGGGTAGTTGCGCGACGCCTGGTAGTAGGCGGCCGAGAGCGGCGTCGTCAGGCTGATACCGCGCTTGTCCTGCAGCTTCTCGCGCTTGTTCAGGAAGCCGATGAGCTGGTTGTTCCGATTGAGCTGGAACGTGCCCTTGAACGTGTACTTGTTCGAGAGCTTCGAGCGCTCCAAGGTGTCGCCGAGGCCCAGGATGTGCTTGTACTGGTCGTTGAGGCGGTAGCTGTAGAAGAACCACGCCTTCTGCTTCCAGATCGGCCCGCCGACGTTGAAGTTGAGGTCGTACTGCTTGCTCACCGGGTTGCCGCGCCGGAGCGGCGTGCGGGTGAAGTAGCCCTGCTCGTTCGGCGTGTTGGCCGTGCGGAGGTAGTCCGGCACGTTGGTCTCGGCGATGGTGTCCTCGTTGAGGAAGTCGCTGTACCAGTTGCCCGAGACCCGGTCGCCGCCCGACTTGACGCTGATGCTCAGCACCGCGCCGCCCGCAAACGCCGAGGCGTCCGCGCCCGCGCCGCCCACCTGGAACTCCTCGAAGCTGCCGAAGTCGAAGTAGCCGGCATTGGCCGCCGTGCCCTCGGTGGTGTCGATGCCCTCGAGCCGCGTCTGGTTCTGCGTGTCGAAGCCGTAGGTGCGGTAGCCGGTCTGGTTGCCCGTGTTCGACCCGCCGACGTCGTAGCCGGTCATCTGGATGCCCGGCGCCTGCGACATCGCCGCCCAGATGTCCCGCGCGTTCGGAATCTCCGTCAGCAGCTCCTTGGTGAAGTTCGTCCCGACCTGCGTCGTCGACGTGTCGACAATGGGCGATTCGCCCGTGACGGTGACCGTCTCCTGCAGCGTCGCCACCTGCAGCTGCTGGTCGACCGTCAGCGTCTGGTTGATCACCACGCGGATGCCCTCGCGCCGGACCGTCTGGAACCCGGCCAGCTCGAACATCAACTCGTAGACACCGGGGGGAAGCGCGAGAAAGCGGAATTCACCCGCGGCACCGGTCACCTGCACCTGCGGCTGGATCAGCGCCGGGCTCGATGCCGTCACGGTCACACCCGGCAGCACGGCGCCGGTGTTGTCGACGACCGTGCCGTTGATACGGCCACGGAACTCCTGCGCGGCCGCCGGCTGGGCCGCGACGGCAAGCGCCACGCCCAGGAGAAGCGCCGAGAACCACTTCAACCTCATGCGAACACCCTCCACCAACACATCAACGGGACTCTTCTCAGACGACAGCCGAACGGCCGGCGACCAGTTGGGTCGGGTGCACGGCGCCAGTCTGTTCGGGGCAAAGGACGCAACGATGGTAGGGGTGGAACCTGCAGGAAGGCAACCCGATTTCACGGCACGAGCGTCCAGCTCATCCGTAAGCATCCAGCTCATCCACGAAAAAAGAGCCGGGTGCACGAAGCAACCCGGCTCTGAGGGTGACTGGCAACGCGCGAGTGGCTCGCGCGTCGAAACGACTCGGTCTAGAAGTCGTAGCGGAGGCCGAAGCGAATCACGCGGGGCGCGAGAATCGCCGTGACCTCGTGGAAGTTCACCGTCGTCGTGCGCAAGGTCGTCGGCACGCCCGAGTTGGTGAGGTTGAAGACGTCGAGCTGGCCGGTCAGCTTGCCGTAGCGGCCCAGGTCGAACGACTTGTCCGCCCGGACGTCCATGATGGCCACGGTCGGGTAGCGCCGCGTGTTGATCGGCTCGACGCGGAACGTGCGGCTGCCGTCGCCGGGGAACGACACGGTGACGGTGCGGCCGTAGTTCTCGCCGCTCTGCACCTTCCACGAGCCCGACAGGCCGATGTCGAAGGGCATGGTGTAGCGGCCGATGACCTTGTAGTTCCAGGTCGTCGACGTCTCGATGCCGTTGTCGCCGAAGATGCGGCGCGCGGGCAGGAAGTTCTGGTTGTTGGTGAGCCGGTCGTAGCCCGTGGTGTCGTGGAGCATCGTGGACCACGTGTGGCCGACCGAGGTGAGCAGCATCCAGCGGCCCGAGAAGCGGCGGTTCACCGCGAACTCGATGGTGTGGAAGTCGGCGTCGGCGTCGGGGATGTTCGTGTAGACGCGGTCCTGCGCGAGCCCGGCCGGCCGGTCGAAGGTCGAAATCGTCTTGTTGTCCGCCGTCGTGGCCAGGTTGTTGTCCGGGCCCGGGTCGGTGAAGGTGAAGGGCACCGTGTACTGCGGGCCGCGAATCGTGTCGTACTCGCCCCACACGTTGCGCATGTTCTTGTAGACGTAGGTGGCGCGGCCCGAGAGGCCCCGGACGATCTCGCGCTCGAGGTTCACCGACAGCTCGTTGCTCGTCGGGCGCGTGAGGTTGCGGTCGACGCGGACGAAGCCGGCGCCGCCCTGCGTGGAGTTGAACGCGCCCAGCTCCTGCGGACCGTCCAGCAGGCGGTTGCCGTTCAGGTCGCACGCCGTGGTGCGCGTGGCCGTGCAGGGCAGGAAGGCGTAGCGCAGCTGCGCGATGCCCACCGGATTCTCCTGGTCCGACAGCGTGTCGGCCGAGTTCCACCGCGACTGCCCGAAGTAGGCCTTGAGCACCGTGCGGTTGTCGCCGCTCAGGTCGTAGGCGAAGCCCACGCGCGGCGAGGCCGTCAGCGACTCCGAGACCGTCGTGGCCGCGACCGTGCGCGGCGCGATGAACGACAGGTAGCGGGCGCGCTCGACGGGGTTGACGTCCGCCGGCCAGTTCGCGAGCTGCGGCAGGCCGTTCGGCGCAAACTGCTGCTCCGGCCAGCCGTCCTCATACGCCTCGATGCGCACGCCCAGGTTGATGGTCAGGCGATTGGTGACCTTCCACGTGTCGTTGATCCACGCGGCGGTGTAGTTCACGTCGTTGATGCCGGTCACCGACGTGTTGTAGATGTCCACCTGGTTGATGACGCCGTTCAGGTCGCGGTAGAAGATGTCGAACGGCTGGTCGCGGAAGAGCTGCCGGCGGTCGCGCTTCCAGTCGAACCCGGCGCGGAAGTCGTGGCTGCCCTTCCACCCGTCCTGGAAGTACGAGAAGGTGACGTAGAACTGCGGCTTGAACCGCTTCTGGTCCTGGTAGCCGTTGTTCGCGCCGCCCGAGAAGATCTGGTTGTTGGCCGTGTCGATGCGGCCGGGGCCCCACGGACCGTCGTAGAGGCCGAAGTCGCGGACCGGCCGCAGCGGGAAGAAGTTGTACCACTGCGCCGCCATCACGTCGAGGAACGCGCGGCTGCCGAGCACGCTCGTCCACTCCACCTTCATCGGGTAGTTGCGCGACGCCTGGTAGTAGGCGGCCGAGAGCGGCGTCGTCAGGCTGATACCGCGCTTGTCCTGCAGCTTCTCGCGCTTGTTCAGGAAGCCGATGAGCTGGTTGTTCCGATTGAGCTGGAACGTGCCCTTGAACGTGTACTTGTTCGAGAGCTTCGAGCGCTCCAAGGTGTCGCCGAGGCCCAGGATGTGCTTGTACTGGTCGTTGAGGCGGTAGCTGTAGAAGAACCACGCCTTCTGCTTCCAGATCGGCCCGCCGACGTTGAAGTTGAGGTCGTACTGCTTGCTCACCGGGTTGCCGCGCCGGAGCGGCGTGCGGGTGAAGTAGCCCTGCTCGTTCGGCGTGTTGGCCGTGCGGAGGTAGTCCGGCACGTTGGTCTCGGCGATGGTGTCCTCGTTGAGGAAGTCGCTGTACCAGTTGCCCGAGACCCGGTCGCCGCCCGACTTGACGCTGATGCTCAGCACCGCGCCGCCCGCAAACGCCGAGGCGTCCGCGCCCGCGCCGCCCACCTGGAACTCCTCGAAGCTGCCGAAGTCGAAGTAGCCGGCATTGGCCGCCGTGCCCTCGGTGGTGTCGATGCCCTCGAGCCGCGTCTGGTTCTGCGTGTCGAAGCCGTAGGTGCGGTAGCCGGTCTGGTTGCCCGTGTTCGACCCGCCGACGTCGTAGCCGGTCATCTGGATGCCCGGCGCCTGCGACATCGCCGCCCAGATGTCCCGCGCGTTCGGAATCTCCGTCAGCAGCTCCTTGGTGAAGTTCGTCCCGACCTGCGTCGTCGACGTGTCGACAATGGGCGATTCGCCCGTGACGGTGACCGTCTCCTGCAGCGTCGCCACCTGCAGCTGCTGGTCGACCGTCAGCGTCTGGTTGATCACCACGCGGATGCCCTCGCGCCGGACCGTCTGGAACCCGGCCAGCTCGAACATCAACTCGTAGACACCGGGGGGAAGCGCGAGAAAGCGGAATTCACCCGCGGCACCGGTCACCTGCACCTGCGGCTGGATCAGCGCCGGGCTCGATGCCGTCACGGTCACACCCGGCAGCACGGCGCCGGTGTTGTCGACGACCGTGCCGTTGATACGGCCACGGAACTCCTGCGCCTCAGCGGGGAGGCCGGCGAGCAGACTCGCCGACAGGCACAGGACGAAAACGAGCGTCCTCCTCAACGTCATTCGGGGGCCCTCCAAGAGACCTGAAAAAATGGGCTGAACCGGCTCACCTGTAGCAAACCGGATACCACAGCTCATCTGTAGGCCCGTGCCCTTGAGGGCGGCTTTGGGCACGGAATTTCGCGAGGATGTGACATTCCGTGACAATTCGGGCCGTCCGGATCCGGTCAATTGAAGACCACGCTGCGGGAATCCGTATTGTTCAGCCAGTGACGACGCCAATGACGAAGCCGACAGCCTGCCTCATGACCCTCTCCCTCACGTTCGCTGCGGCGGCCAGTGCCGGAGCCCAGCAGAACGCTGCCGCGCTCGGGCCCGACCTCCTCAAGCAGCCGGCCGTCCGGGCCGCGCTGGATGCAGCCCGTGCGGCCGAAGCCGACACCATCGAAGAGCAGATTCGCCTCTGCGAGGTCGAGGCGCCACCCTTCAAGGAGGCCCGGCGCGCCGAACTCTACGCGCGGCTGTTTCGCGAAGCGGGGCTCCAGAACGTGCGCATCGACCGGGTGGGCAACGTTCTCGGCGAGCGGCCCGGGAGGCAGCGCCGGCCGCACCTGGTCTTTTCGGCACACCTCGACACGGTGTTTCCCGAGGGCACCGATGTCCGCGTGACGCGCGAGGGCACCGTGCTCAGGGGACCCGGCATTGGCGACGACTGCCGGGGGTTGGCGGTCGTGCTGGCCGTGGTCCGGGCGCTCAACGCGGCCAAGGTCCAGACGCCCGGAACCATCACCTTCGTCGGCACCGTGGGGGAGGAAGGGCTGGGCGATCTGCGCGGCGTGAAGGCGCTGTTCAACGACACGCTGAAAGGCCAGGTCGATCGCTTCGTGTCGATCGACGGCACCGGCCTCGGCATCACGCACATCGCCGTGGGGAGCCTCCGCTATCGCGTGACGTTCAAGGGGCCGGGCGGGCACAGCTACGGCGCGTTCGGGCTGGTCAATCCGATTCACGCCTTGGGCCGAGCGATGGCCAGGATTGCCGACTTCGAGGTGCCGCTCGACCCCAAGACCACCTTCAACGTCGGCCGCATCGGCGGCGGAACGTCCGTCAACTCCATTGCCTTCGACGCGTGGATGGAGGTGGACATGCGGTCGGCCGACGCTGCGTCGCTCACGGCGCTCGACGCGAAATTCCACAAGGCCGTGGACGATGCCGTCGCCGACGAGAACGCGCGGTGGGGGCGCCGTGAGCTGACGGTGGTCAAGGACCTTGTCGGCGATCGACCCGCGGGCCGCAGCGCCGCCACCTCACCGATTGTCGAAGCCGCCGTGTCGGTGACGCGGGCCCTCAACCTGCCCGTGGCGCTCGACGAGGGGTCGACCGACTCGAACATCCCGATGAGCCTCGGCATCCCGGCCGTGACCATCGACGGCGGCGGCCGCGGCACCGGCGCCCACGCCCTGCACGAGTCGTTCGACACGACCAACTCATGGCAGGGCACCATCCGCGCCGTGCTTCTGGCCATCGCGCTGGCGCAGCCATAGGGGAATGACGAATGACGAATGACAAATGACGAATGACAAAGGCGGGGGACCGACGAGCTGCCGAGGCCCGCTTTCGCCATTCGTCATTCGCCATTCCTCATTCCCTGTAGAGCTCCCTGTATCGCTTCAGATCGTGCGCGCGCTGGGCGCGGACGGCGCCGTCGACGCGCAGCAGCCACACCACGAAGGCGGCGTGCGGCACGAGCATCAGGCCCAGCTCGACCGGCACCGGGCCCGGCAGGATCACGGCCAGCAGGTTGACGACCGCCGCCATCAGGAACACTGGCAGGAAGAGCGGATGACCGCCTGCGCCCGGGATCGGGCTGCCAAAGAGGACGGCCGTCCGCTCCCAGGCCGGAGTGGCGGCCAGCGGCCGGCCCCCGGGCTCTCCGGCATCCTCGTGGAAGACCTGGAGGTATCGGCCGATGCGCTCCGCGCCGAAATGGAGGGTACGCATCGCTTCGAACGTGGCGAGCAGGACCAGCAGGGGGATCGCGGCGGCAACCGGGTTGGGAAGCAGCGCCAGGACGGCCACCAGCGTGGCGGCCCAGGCGGCCACCCCGGCCACGGCCAGGCCCACGCGGAGGCTGCCGCGGGCGCGGATGGTGGCCCGGAGGGCGCCGTACTCGTCGCGGCTGAGCTCGTCCATGGTTCGTCCAGGTCCCCTAACCGCCGTGTCCCCATGAAGATAGCACTTGCACCCGCTCACGGAGGCCCGTAGAATGCCGATTGCTTTTTTGAGGCTCTCTCCCAGCGGGTCTCGGGTTCCAGCAGCTTTTCGGTGAGGACGAAAAACCGATGGTGAAGCACGGACGCTTCCCGCGCGCGGTCCGGTTGTGTCGGTCGGTGGCGATGGCCGCTCTGGTGGCCCTCGTCGCCCCGGGCGCCGCGACATCGGCGGCCGCCGCGGCCCCGCAGCAACGGGCCACGAAGACCCCGGCACGGGCACAGGCCAAGCCGGCGCATTCGGCCGACGCCGCCCGGGCGCGCCGGGCCCGGCTGGCGCGGCAGCGGGCCGCTGCCGCTCAGCGCGCCCTCCAGGACGCCCAGACGCCCCGCTTCCGGATCGACGACCTCGGCCGCGAAGTGCCCGACGTGCGGGCCGCGGCCGCGATCGTCTACAACCCCGAGACCGAGGAGGTGCTCTGGGAGTCGAACGCGCAGGCGCCGCGCTCGATTGCGAGCATCACCAAGGTGATGACGGCAATCGTGACGCTCGACAGCGGGATCCCGCTCGACTCGGTCGTCACCATCCAGCGCAGCGACGTGCTGCGTGCCTCCGTCACGTATCTCGCGACGGGCTACAAGGTCACGGTCGAGGATCTGCTCAACCTCACGCTGGTCGCATCGGACAACGCGGCGGCCCGCGCGCTGGCCCGTGTCTCGCCGTACGGCGCCCGGGGATTCGTGGACCGGATGAACGAGAAGGCCGTCGAGCTGGGACTGACCAACACCCACTATGCGGATCCCTCGGGGCTCCTGGCCGCGAACGAGTCGTCGGCGTACGATCAGGCCCGCCTCATCGCGTACGCGTCCGGCGACGAGCGCATCAGCGCGATGATGCGCAAGGCGCAGCACTCGGTCCGCCTCGGCCGGCGCATCGTGACGGTGAACAGCACGAACCAGATCGTGAAGACCGGCGACATCGACGTGCTGGGTGGCAAGACCGGCTTCATCAGCCGATCGGGCTACTGCCTGGCCACGCTGCTGCGGCTGCCCGAGACGGGCCAGCAGGTGGCCGTGGTCGTGCTGGGCGCCCAGTCGAATGTCGGGCGATTCTGGGAAACCCGCCACCTGTTCAACTGGGTCGCCTCGAAGGCGCGCGCCGTGTTTTCCGCCTCGAACCTCGACCAGCCGGACGAGAACTGACGGGGCGGGCGCCGCTACGAGCAGGTGACGGCGGTGCCCGACGCGCTCACCATGAGCATCGAGCCGCCCTGGCCGACGGTTTCGTAGTCGAGATCCACTCCTACCACGGCGTTGGCGCCGAGCGCGCGGGCCTGCTCGAGCATCTCTTCCACGGCGAGGTCCTTGGCCCGCCGCAGCTCCCTCTCGTAGGTGGCCGAGCGGCCGCCGACGATGTCGCGGATGCCGGCGAAGAGGTCCTTGAAGATGTTGGCGCCCATGATGGCCTCGCCCGTGACGAGCCCGTGGTACTTCACGATGGTCTTGCCGTCGAGGACGCTGGTCGTGGAGACAATCATGGGGGTTACCCTCCGGTGAAGCCCTTCTGCATCACGACGGCGTCCAGCGGGAGCGTCGCGATGGCGTCAAGGCCGGGCAGAATGGGCCGTCCCGCCGTCCGGCCGTCGAGCGCCTTGAGGTAACGCCGGCACGTCTGGCAGGCCGCGACCCGGTAGAGTCCGTCGGGGGTGGCGAAGCTCGTGATGCGGTCCCGAGAGGCCTCGCCGCAGAACGGGCAGGCAATGCTGTCGAAGGGCCAGCGCGCGGCGCACCGGCCGCAGCAGAGGACGCGCTCCCCGGCGCTGGTGAGCACGGCCAGCGCGGGGTCGCCGCCGCAGATGGGGCACGAGCCCTGACGCCAGGCGGCGAGCGAGACGCGCTGGGTCAACACTTCGGCCGCCCGGGTGAGGAAGGGGCGCAGCGCCCACGCCAGCACGTCGTCGAGCATCTCGGGCGATGCCTCCTGGGGCGCCGCTCTGTCCCCAGTCGCGTCGGCCGGCTCCGACGTGAGGCCCGACCCCGAAGGCCCGTACCAGCGCGCCGCGAGATCCGGCAGCGCGGGACCGCGGCCAACCGCGTGCAGCGCCTCGGCGGTCTCCGCCTCGATCGCGTCGTAGCGTCGGAGGACGTCGGTGGCCTGGCGGAAGAGCAGGCGGACCTCGGTCCAGTCCACCGGGAGGGCGTCGAAGTCGAGCAGGCGCCGGCCCGTCGCCAGGCGCGCCTGCAGCTCGGCGTCGGGCACGTCAATCCAGGGGGTGGTAATGCGGCTCAGGACGCGGCGCTGGCTCTCGAGCAGCTCGACCTGCAGGGACGCGGCGGCCTCGAGCGCGGGCTCGCGCGCCGCGAGGGCCTTCAGCTCGACGATCTCACGGGTGTCCGCGCGCCCGGCGCGCGGTGACGGGGAGGCCACGGGGCGATTGTAGTGCAGGCGGGCCTGCCCCAAAGACAACGGCCCGGCTCCCCTTGGGAGGCCGGGCCGTGCCAGTGTCGGGTTGGGCGCGTCTAGAACGACCAGCGGAGGCCGACGGTGCCCTGGCGCGCCGACGTGACCGCGGTGGCATTGCCGAACGCCACCGAGTTGCCGGAGATGCTGACGCTCGGGAACCGCGCGTTGCGCGTGATCACCGTGCCCGAGTTGAACACGTTCTCGAGGTCGGCGTAGATGCCGAACCGGTGCACGCCGACGTTGAAGACCTTCTCGAGCCGCAGGTCGAGGAGGGCCAGCTTGTCGTTGCGGTACGAGCCCTGCTCTTCGAGCTGGACGTCGATGGAGCTCGTCCAGTTGAAGCGGCTGGACGAAACGCGATTGAACGGCGTGTAGGTCGTGCCGCTCAGGGCGCGGAAGTAGCCGTTGAGGGCAACCTCGATCTTCGGAATCTGGTAGCCGGCAAACAGCTTGAACTCGTGCGGCCGGTCGAGCGGGACGCGGCCGTCACGGTTGATGAGCACCTGGTTGGGCGTTTCGAACTGGCTGGACGAGACGTCCGAGAAGGCGCCGCTCGCGACCGTGCCCGTCGTCTTCGAGTAGACGTACGACACCTGGGCCTGCCACCGGTTGGAGTAGCCCTTGTTGAGCACGAGCATCACGCCGTTGTAGTCGCGCGTCGCCTCGCCCGTGCCGGCGCCCGCGTAGTTCACGGTGTCGACATTCGTGATGAGGAACCGCTGCTCGATGGACGCCCGGTTCGCCCAGCGGTAGATGGTCATCGCCTGGTTCGTCTTGGGGTTGGTGAACGCCACCGGCGACCACTGGCCGTTGATGAGCACCGAGTTGACGAAGTTCTTGCTCTCGCGCCGGATGTAGGTGGCCGAGGCCTTCCAGCCGCGGGCGAGCTGCTGCTCGAACGCGACGTTGAACTCGTCGCTGCGCGGGTGATCGATATCGTCGTCCACGACGTACTTGCTCGCGCCCGAGATGCGGTCGATCTCCACCAGCCGGTTGCCCGGGAACACCTCGTAGATCACGTAGTCGCCGATCCCCGGCACGGCCCGGCTCCACGAAGTGAAGACGGCGCCGCCGTAGAGCTGACCGTAGTAGGCGCGGAGCACCGAGTTGCCCCGGCCGGTGAGGTCGATGGCCAGTCCGAGGCGCGGGCTCACCGAGTTCGTCGAGTAGTACTCGCGTCCGTCGGAGCCCTCGCCGCCGATGCCGTCGTAGCGCACGCCGAGGTTCGCGGTGAAGCGGCCCCCGATGGTCCACTGGTCCTGCGCGTAGACGGTCTGCCGCTTGTTCCGCCCCTCGACGTCGTAGCTGTAGGAGTAGGCGAGGTACGGCTGGCCGCCCACGTCGTAGAAGAACAGGCCGTCGGTGTAGGCGAACCGGTTGCGGATCTTGCTGCGCTCGATCTCGACGCCGAACTTGAAGTTGTGCGTGCCGCCCGCCTGCACGTAGCGGTTGAGCGACGCGTTCAGCTGGTTGCG
Organism: Acidobacteriota bacterium; assembly: GCA_040754955.1. Classification (GTDB taxonomy): domain Bacteria; phylum Acidobacteriota; class Vicinamibacteria; order Vicinamibacterales; family UBA2999; genus JBFMCA01. The sequence goes on from JBFMCA010000010.1 coordinate 26,462, forward strand.
CAGCCGGTCGTACTTCGCGCTGTAGCCCGCGCCGCCCGAGTACGAACCGTCGTCGTTCAGGCGCGCCGGCAGCGGCGTGATCGGGTCGAGGTCGAAGTAGCCCCAGTACCCGGTGTACTTCGCCTCGAAGAACGAGCTGCTGCCCAGGATCTTCCGGTACTGGCCGTTCCAGATGAACTCCGGCGAGTCCTGCTCGACGGTGCGGGCGTCGGTCGTGTTGGCCACGCCGCCCAGGCCGGTGCGTCCCGTCTGGTTGTACTGGTCGTACTGGAAGGTGCCCGTCAGGCTGTCGTTGGAGGTCGGCTGGAAGGTGAGCTTGGTGTTGAAGCGCGGGCTCACCTCGGTTCGGATGGTCCGCGGACCATCGGGATCCTGCTTGATGGCGTACCGCTGAACGCTGCCGAAGAAGAACATCTTGTCACGGCGGATCGGACCCCCGAGCTGCACGGTGTAGTCCTTCAGCGAGTCCACCTTCGACGAGCTCAACGTCGGGTTCTGGGATTTCACCGACGAGGAGATGTTGTTGCCGCTCAGGCTCTTGTTGCTGTAGCGGTGCTCGAACAGGCTCGAGTAGCGGTTGCTGCCCGACTTGGTGATCGTGTTGATCACCGCCCCGGTGAAGCCGCCGTACTCGGCCGACTGGCCGAGGCCGCCCACCTGCACTTCTTCGATGATGTTGTAGTTGAAGAACGTCCACGCCGTGCCGCCCTCGGGGTCGCGCGTGTCGACGCCGTCGAGCAGCAGCGCGTTGGCCGAGTTCGCCGACCCGCCGAAGGCCGACCCGCTGTTGACGCCCGGCGAGTAGTTGAGCATGTTCACCGCGGCGTTGGTGCGCGAGATCGGCATGGCGAACAGCAGATCCTGCGAGATCTTGTTGTCCGTCGCCGTCGTCGTCGTGTCCACCGCGATGGCCTCGGCCACGACCTGCACCGTCTCCTGCAGCGCGCCGACTTCGAGCGTCAGGCGGAGCTGCACGGTCGCGCCGATCGACACCGCCACGTTCGCCCGCTCGTAGGGGCGGAAGCCCTGCAGCTCCGCGCGAACGGTGTAGGTGCCCGGCTGCAGGCCCACGAAGCGGAAGACGCCCGTACCGTCGGTGAACTGCGTGCTCGATCCCGTCCGGCCCGTCAGGACGACGCTCACGCCAGGCAGCACCTGGCCCTGCGCGTCGACGACCGTGCCGGTGATGGTGCCCGTCTGGGTCTGTGCGGACGCCAACGTCCCGACGGACAGCAGGAGCGCAGCGAGGGTGATAGTCAGTCGTCTCACCATGGGGCGCACTCCTCAGCGACCCGACGACCGGATGCGGTCGTTCGAGGCCGAATACAACGCATAGCCGACGCCCACGCCGAAGGCGACGAGGACGGCGACGCCGGCTGGCGTCTTGAAGAACGAACCCGACTGCAGATCGGGTTCGCTCGCCTGCAGGGTCGAGCGGCTGGTCGTCAACGACGTGGCATGGCGTTCGGCCACCACCTTGACCGCGTCGCGCATCGACGAGGTCTTGGGGGCGGGCTCGGCCGCCAGCCCTGCGGGAAGAAGCAACGTGCCTACGAGAAACACGCACCCGGTGGCCACCAGGCGCGCGAAAGGAGAGTGTCTCTGCATCGCGTGCGGAACCTCCAGGCCGATCCAAGGACACCATGGACGGCCGGTCACAGCCTACCGGACTCGACCGCTGGATGCAATAAAATGGCACGGAGTTGGGGCCTTTCGGCCCAGAAAGGCTGCAGCCCGCCCCCGGGAGGGCTGGCGCTGGTCCCGCCCGGGTCGGGTCACACATGTCGTCACTCCTGCGCCGCGTCGCGCGTGTCCTGCCGGTTGTGCTCGCCGTCGTCGTCCTGGCCGCCCTGGCCTGGGCGACGCGGTCGGTCTGGTGGGCACCCACGCACCGGGCCGAAGGCGGGGTGGAGCTGGGTCGTTTACGCTCCACCATCGGGCGGGACGACCTCAATCTCGTGGTGGTGACCCTGGATACGACCCGGCTCGACCGCATCGCCGCGTACGGACGGCCGGAGGCGTCGGAGACGCCGGTCTTCGACCGGCTGGCGCGCGAGGGCGTGCTGTTCGACGAGACGATGACGACCGCGCCGCTCACGCTGCCGGCGCACGCATCGATGTTCACGGGCCGGTTCCCGCCGCAGCACGGCGTGCGCGACAACGGGGGCTTCTTCCTGGGACCGGACGCCGACACGCTGGCCGAGCGGCTGCAGGCGCGCGGCTACCGCACCGGCGCGTTCGTCGGCGCCTACGTGCTCGATTCGAAGTGGGGTCTCGACCAGGGGTTCGAGCGCTACGCGGACGACTTCGATCTGTCGCAGGTGCGCGGGCTCTCGCTCGGCAGTGTCCAGCGGCGGGCCGATGAGGTGGTCGACCTCGCGCTCCCGTGGCTCGAGACGGTCGCGGACGAGCGCTTCTTCGCGTTCCTGCATTTCTACGACGCCCACGCGCCGTACGATCCGCCTGAACCCTTCGCGTCGCGCTTCCGCGGCAACCCGTACAACGGCGAAGTGGCCTTCGCCGACGCCCAGCTGGGGCGCGTTGTCGAGTTCCTCGAGCGGCGCGGGCTGCTCGATCGCACGATCATCGCCGTGCTCGCGGATCACGGCGAGAGCCTCGGCGAGCACGACGAAGGCACGCACGGCTTTTTCATCTACGAGACGGCGACCCACGTGCCGTTTCTCATCCGGGCGCCCTTCGAGCGGACGTCGGGCCGGCGCGTCTCGAGCCTCGTGCGGGTGGTCGATCTCATGCCGACGCTGCTCGACCTGCTCGGCGCGGCCGATCCCGGCCGCGGCCAGGCGGGGAGGAGCCTCGTCCCGCTGATGACCGGCGATGCGCAGGACCTGGCCCTCGACGGCTACGCCGAGGCGATGTACCCGCTGCACCACTACGGCTGGAGCGAGCTGAAGGCACTCCGCGCGGGCCGCTTCAAGCTCATCGAGGCGCCGCGGCCGGAGCTGTTCGATCTGGAGGTCGATCCGCGGGAGACGACCAACCTGTTTGCCGAGCGGCGGGCCCTCGGCGAGCGGCTGCAGGCGGCGCTCCGGGGGATGGAGGCGGGATTCGCCGCGGACGGCGCGCCCCCGTCCGCGGCGGCGGACGTCGATCCGGAGGTGCGGGAGCGGCTGGCGGCGCTCGGCTACGTGGGCAGCTTCGTCGCCACCGCCGGGTCGTCGGACGCCGCGCGCGCGGATCCGAAGGACAAGATCGATCTGTTCAACCTGATGTCCGAGGCGCGGGACCTGACCAAGGGCGACGCGCCCTTCGACGCCGTGGCGGCGCTCTATCGACAGGTCCTGGCGGCCGATCCGCAGGTGATCGACGCGTGGTTCAGCCTGGGCAACGTGTACTACCGCGAGGGCCGCTACGACGAGGCCATCCGCCACTTCCGCACGGCGCTGGAGCTCAAGCCCGACTACGACCTCGCGCTCATCAACATGGCCAATGCGTACCGCGCGCTCGGTCGCGACGACGATGCGCTGGCCGGCTACGAGCACTACCTGCGCGTGGACCCGAAGAATGCGTGGGTGCAGTATCAGGCCGGCGAGATTCACCTCGATCGCGGCGCCGACGATCGGGCGGCGGCGTACTTCGAGCAGGCGCTCGCCATCGATCCCACGGTGGCGCCGGCGCGAGTCGCGCTGGGCGTGGTGGCGTACAGACGCGGAGACCTGGCCGCCGCCGAGCGCGAGATTCGCGCGGCGCTGGCCACCAAGCCCGATGTCCGGCTGGCGCACTTCAACCTGGGGCTGGTGGCGGAAGCCCGCGGCGACGTCGCGGGCGCCCTGGCCTCGTACCAGTCCGAGATCGCGCTGCACGACGACGCCTACCGCGCCCTGTTCAACGCGGCGCGCCTCCTGCAGGAGCAGGGTCGCACGGCGGAGGCGGTGCCGCTCTTCGAACGGGCGATCGCCGTGCACGACCGCTTCGCCGAGGGCCACTTCTACCTGGCGCAGGCGCGGCTCGGGCGCGGCGACCTGGTCGGGGCAGCCACGGCGGCGCAGGCCGGCCTCGCGATCGACGGGACGTCGTCGACCGCGCCGCTCGGCTACTTCGTGCTGGCGGAGGTAGCGCTGCGGCAGGGACGGCTCGACGACGCGTCACGATACCTGGAGCAGGGCGAGACGCTCGAGCGCCGCCACGCCCGACAAAAGCCGTCGCGCTGACGCCCCTTCGCGATAGGCTCGATCCCATGTCCACCCGCCGCACATCCGCCGCCGCGCCGCGGTCGACGTCCGCGCGCCGGCCGTCGCGGCCGTCCGCGGCCCGGACGCTCCGCATCCTGGTGGTCGCGTCGGAGATGCAGCCGTTCTCGAAGACGGGCGGACTGGCCGACGTCGTCGGGGCGCTGCCGCGCGCCCTCGGCCGCCTCGGGCACGAGGTGACCGTGGTCACGCCTCGGTATCGCGGCGTCGACGCCGGCCCCCGGACGGCGGCGCTGCCGCTGCACGTGGCGGGCTACGACCTGGACGTCGGCCTGCACGACGCCCACGTGCCCGGCGCGCGCGTGATCTTCGTCGACTGCCCGCCTCTCTACGATCGGCCCGGCCTCTACAACGAGAACAACGTCGACTACGACGACAACGCGCTGCGCTTCGCCGTGCTGTCGATCGCCGCCGTGGAGTGGGCGGCGTCGGCGCCTGCGGCCCCGTCGGTCGTCCATGCGCACGACTGGCAGGCCGGTCTCACGCCGGTGTACCTGCGTCGCTTCGCGGCCCTCCACCACGTGCCATGCGTGTTCACCGTGCACAACCTCGCGTACCAGGGCGTATTCGACAAGGCGTGGGTGCCGCGCCTCGGGCTGAGCTGGGATCAGTTTCGCGCCGAGGACGGGTTCGAGTTCTACGATCGGCTCAGCTTTCTCAAGGCCGGCGTGATGCTGAGCGATCTGGTCACGACCGTGAGCCCCACCTACGCCCAGGAGATTCAGCGGCCCGAGTACGGCTACGGCTTCGACGGCATCATGCGGGCGCGCCGCCACCGGCTGGTCGGCATCCTCAATGGCATCGATCACGACGAGTGGAACCCGTCCGCGGACCCGTATCTGCCGGAGGCCTATGGGCCCCAGGATCTGGGGGGCAAGCGGAAGGCGAAGCGCGCCCTGCTCGAGGCGTTCACGCTGCCGGCCGACGAGGCCGCGCTCGCCCGGCCGGTCGTCGGCATGGTCGGCCGGATGGTCCACCAGAAGGGCCTCGACCTCATCGCGGCGGTCGTCGACGAGCTGGCGGATCGCGCCACGCTGACCGTCATCGGCACCGGCGATGCCGAATTCGAGGCCATGTGGCGCCGCATCGCGGCCGCGCGCCCCGACCGGGTGGGCGCGCACATCGGGTTCGACGAGCGCCGCGCCCACCTCGTGGAGGCCGGCGCGGACATCTTCCTGATGCCGTCGCGCTACGAGCCGTGCGGCCTCAACCAGATGTACAGCATGCGCTACGGCACGGTGCCGGTGGTCCGCGCCGTCGGCGGGCTCGTCGACACCGTGCGCCCGTACAACCCGCGGAACGGGCAGGGTACGGGGTTCCTGTTCTCCGACTACCACCCGGCCGCGCTCCTCGAGGCGCTCGACCGCGCACTCGCCGCGTACAGGCAGCCGAAGGTGTGGACACGGCTGCAGCTGAACGGCATGCGGAAGGACTTCTCCTGGGATCACGCGGCCGCGGAGTACGTCACGGTGTATAAAAGAGTGATGAGCTCGCGGCGAAGGACGGCGCGGGCCGGGTGACACCTTTTCCGCACGTCCGGCATCCAAGGGTACGAGGGAATCATGGCTTCTGAGAAGGTGCAGACTCTGACCGACGCGACGTTTGGCGACGCCGTGAAGAAAGGCGTCGTACTGGTGGATTTCTGGGCGGAGTGGTGTGCGCCCTGCCGGCGGCTCGCCCCCACCGTGGATCAGCTGGCCGACGAGTACAACGGCCGGATCACGGTCGCGAAGGTCAACATCGACGAGAACCCGGCGACGCCGAGCCAGTTCATGGTGCGCGGCATCCCGACGCTGCTGCTGTTCAAGGACGGCGAGCTCAAGGAGCAGGTCGTCGGCCTCGCCCAGAAGGACGATCTCTCGCGCCTCATCGACAAGCATCTCTCCTAGACCGGACCTCCGCATGTCCGACACACGACATCACCAGGTCATCATCATCGGCTCGGGGCCGGCAGGCCTGACGGCGGCGCTCTACACGGCGCGCGCCAACCTCAGCCCGCTCGTCATCGAAGGGCTCGAGGCGGGCGGCCAGCTCATGCTCACGACGATGGTGGAAAACTGGCCGGGCTACCGCGATGGCATCATGGGGCCGGACCTGATGGCCGAGATGCGCGCACAGGCCGAGCGGTTTGGCGCGCGCCTCGTCCAGGGCGACGTGACGAAGGTGGAACTCGGCGCGCGGCCGTTCACCGTGACGATGGGCAAGGAGGCCCACACGGCGGACGCGCTCATCATCGCGACGGGCGCGTCGGCGCGGTGGCTGGATCTCGGCGTCGACAAGAAGCTGTCGGGGCGCGGCGTGTCGACGTGCGCGACGTGCGACGGCTATTTCTTCAAGGGCCGGCCAGTGGCCGTCATCGGCGGCGGCGACACGGCCATGGAGGAGGCGATCTACCTCTCCAAGCTCGCCTCGCACGTCACGGTCATCCACCGCCGCGACACGCTGCGCGCGTCGAAGGTGATGCAGCAGAAGGCCATGTCGCTGCCGAACGTGTCGTTCGTCTGGAACACGGAGGTCGTCGACATCAAGGATGTCGACCAGGGCGTCGTGACGAGCCTGGTGCTCCGCAACACGCACACCGACGAGCGGTCGGAACTGGCCGTGGACGGCCTCTTCATCGCCATCGGGCACGTGCCGAATACGAGCCTGTTCGCAGGGCAGCTGGCGCTCGACGCCAACGGCTACATCCGCACGACCAACGGTACGCGCACCGGCATCCCGGGCGTGTTTGCCGCCGGCGACGTCCAGGACCACGTGTACCGGCAGGCGGTGACGGCCGCCGGATCCGGCTGCATGGCCGCCATCGACGCCGAGCGGTTCCTGGCCGGCGTCTCGCACGAACCGCACAGCGAGGAAGTGGCTGGCTAGTCCGGGCCGGCCACGCCCGCGTCCTCGCAGCCCGTGGTGGAACGGCCGACGGCATTCGACCGCCGAGGCATCCCCGCTGGCGGCGTGGCGCCTTCCTCACCTGTCACCGGAGACGTCTCGGTCGTCGCGCCTGGCCATCGGGGCGCCTCGCCGGCCTCGGGGCTCGCCGGGCGTTCCACCACGGGCTGTTAGGCGGTCTGGCCGGTCTCGGCCAGCCACGCCAGGCGCGGGGGACAGCGCTCGCCGCGCTCCATGTCGCACATGCAGCTCACCACGGGGCGCGCCTGGCCGCACGCCTCGCAGATCTGCTGCGTGTCGCACCGCACGTAGTCGCGGTAGACGACCCGCGCCCACATGTTGGTCTCCTGACTCGTCAGAATCTCGGAGTTGGTCACGCGCCGACGCCAGGGGTGATGTTCCCACTGGAAGCGCAGGAAGCGGCTCGTGCAGCTCATGGCGTCACCTCACCGGGCCGGGGCCGCCGACAGCGACGGCGGAGAACCGACCGGAATCCAGTACGGATGCAAGAGTGCTTCCACGGACACGGGGCGGAACGCGGCGGGCTGCGCGGGTGCGCGGGCGGGTGCGACGAGATCTCGTCAGGCCCTTCCCCTACTCGATCCAGCCGCCGCAGACGACGCGGTCCCCGTCGTAGCAGACCACGGCCTGTCCAGGGGTGATCGCGCGCTGCGGCTGGTCGAAGACAATCTCCGCGCGGCCGGCGTCGAGCGCCCGGGCGCGGGCGGGTGCCGCCGCGTGCTGGTGGCGGATCTGCGCGTCAACGGAGATCCACCCGGCCGGCGCGCGGCCGTCCAGCCAGTTCATGCCGGACGCGGTCAGGGCGGTGCGCTCGAGCGCCTCGCGCGGGCCGACCACCACGGCCGCGTCGCCGGCGCGGATCTCCAGCACGTACAGCGGCTCGGTGGACGAGAGGCCGAGCCCGCGGCGCTGGCCGACGGTAAACCGGTGCACGCCGCCATGGCCGCCGATCCGCCGGCCGTCGCGGTCGAGGATGGGGCCCTCGCGCGCCAGCTCGGGGGCTCGTCGCTCCAGGAAGGCGGCGTAGTCGCCGTCGGGCACGAAGCAGATCTCCTGGCTGTCGGGCTTGGCGGCCACCCGCAGGCCCAGGCGGCGCGCGTGCGCGCGCACGTCGTCTTTGGCCAGCGCGCCCACCGGGAAGCGCGCCGCAGCCATCTGCGCCTGCGTCATCCCGAACAGGAAGTACGTCTGGTCCTTGCGGCTGTCCACGCCGCGCCTGAGCACGTAGCGGCCGTCGGCCTCGCGCTCGATGCGCGCGTAGTGGCCCGTGGCCAGGGCCTCGGCGCCGAAGGCCTGCGCCCGGTCCAGCAGGCGGGCGAACTTGAGGTCGCCGTTGCAGTGGGCACAGGGAATGGGCGTGCGGCCGGCGGCGTACTCGCGCACGAAGTTGGACACGACGGCATCGTGAAACGTCTCCTCGAAGTTGACGATGTAGTGCGGGATGCCGAGCGCGCCGGCGACCCGCCGCGCGTCGTGGAGATCGTCGAGCGTGCAGCACGTGCCGAACGCCGGCAGGCCGGCCTCCTCCGCCGGGCGCTGATCGTAGAGCTGCATCGACACGCCAACCACGTCGTGCCCCTGCTCGACGAGCAAGGCGGCGGCGACCGACGAATCGACGCCCCCCGACATGGCGACCACGATTCTCATCGGCCGGCTACCGTCGCGCCATCGTCAGGCTGCGCAGCTTCTCGACGACGCGCGGCACGACCTCGACGACGCGGTCGATGTCGGTGTCCGTCGTGGCCTCGCCGAGACTGAATCGGATCGAGCCCAGGGTGCGCGGGTGGGGCAGACCCATCGCCTTGAGGACGTGGGACGGTTCGAGCGTCCCGGACGAGCAGGCCGATCCGGACGAGACGGCGATGCCCTCGAGATCGAGCGCGATGAGCAGGGACTCGGACTCGACGCGCTCGAAGCTGAGGTTGCACGTGTTGGGCACGCGCGGCTCGGCGGCGCCGTTGCGCTCGGCGCCCGGCACCCGGCGGAGGAGATCGGATTCGAGCCGGTCGCGGAGCGCCGCCTGGCGGCGCGCGTGATCCGCCAGGTGGGCGCGCGCGCGGGCCGCGGCCACGCCGAGGCCGACGAGCGCCGGCACGTTCTCGGTCCCCGCGCGCCGGTTCCTCTCCTGGCGCCCGCCCGTCATGAACGGTGTCAGGCGCACCCCGCGGCGCACCCAGAGCGCGCCCGTGCCCTTGGGGCCGTAGAACTTGTGGCCCGAGAGCGACAGCAGGTCGACGCCGAGCGCGCGGACATCGACCGGGATCTTGCCGGCCGACTGCACGGCGTCGGTATGCACAAGCGCGCCGTGCGCATGCGCGATGTCGGCAAGGGCGCGGACGGGCTGCACGGTGCCCAACTCGTTGTTGGCGTGCATGACGGACACGAGAGCCGTCTCGCGCGTGATGACCTCGGCCAGCGCGCCGGGCGACACGATGCCCGTGGCGTCGACGGGCAGCAGCGTGACCGTCCATCCGCGGCGCGCCAGCGCCTTGAGGGTCGTCAGGACCGCCTCGTGTTCGATGGCCGTTGCGACGAGATGGCGCCGGCCGGTGGCCTCGAGCGCCTCGGCGGCGCCGCGCAGCGCGAAGTTGTCGGACTCGGTGCCGCCGGCGGTGAACACGATCTCGCCGGCGTCGGCGCCGACGAGCGCCGCGACCGACTGGCGCGCATCGTCGAGCGCCGCCTTGGCCTGCTGGCCGAAGTGATGGACGCTCGAGGCGTTGCCGAAGAGATCGCGCGTCGCGCGGGCAAGGGCCTCGGCCACCTCGGGCGCAACCGGCGTGGTGGCGTTGTGATCGAGGTAGATCCGGGTCACCAGCGCGATCGTAGCATTGGTGCTAACCCACAGCAATAAAAGGACTAGACATCGGTTTTGAGCGCTGCCTATACTGGCTGCGGGTTCTGACCTCGGCCCCTCTCCCCCGGGGTTTCACACGAACGACGGCACCCTCGCCAGACGGTCCGGGCGAGGCGGAGGATTCACACGATGTGGAAGCGTGACGAGTCGGTCAAACCGGCTGCCGCGACGCCGCCGCCGGCGTCCGGTGGCGCGACCCCACCGACGCCGGCCGCTGCCGGCCAGGCGAGCCACTCAACAGGCGGGAGCGAGAACGTGAACATCGGCAAATCGGTTGTCATCAAGGGCGAGCTGAGCGGCAGCGAGGATCTGACCATCGAGGGCCACGTCGAGGGACGCATCGAACTGCGCGACAACGTGCTCACCATCGGTCCGAACGGCAAGATCCGGGCGGAGGTCTTCGCCAAGGCCGTCATCGTGCTCGGCGAGGTCACGGGCAACGTGACCGCGTCGGAGAAGGTGGACATCCGTGACAACGGCTCCGTGGACGGCGACATCACGTCGCCCCGCGTGGCCATTGCCGAGGGGGCGCACTTCCGCGGCAGCGTCGACATGCAGCGGACCGGCGCGAAGGCGGCGGCGCCAGGGGCGCCGAAGCCGGCGCAGCCGGGTCCTGCGCAGCCGGGGGCGCCCGCGCCGCAGGCGGCCGCTCAGCCCGCGAAGGTCTGAGCGCGGTCGCGCCGAACCCGACATGTCGGGGGAGTCACGATCGCTTGGGGATCTCTTCTCGCGCTGGGGCGGCCGCAAGGGACCGGCGGCCGAGCCGGAAGGGGCGGCAGGCGGCGACGAGGCCGCCCACCCGACCAAGGCGCTGCCGCCGTTCCTCAAGGGGCTCGCCGCCAGCGAGGGACCGGTGCTCATCGACCTGGGGCCGGTCGTCGGATCCAACGTGACGTTCTTCGGCGAGCAGCTGGGGTGCCGGCTGCGCGTCGAGGATGTGATTGCCGATATCGAGCGACACGCCCGCTCAGGGGCGACGGCCGACTTCCCCGGATTCCTCGAGACCCGCCTGCAGCAGGCGGAGGGGAGCGTCGACGGCATCCTCTGCTGGGACGTGTTCGACTATCTCGACCGGCCGGCGGCCCAGGCGCTCGCCGCGAGCCTGGTCCGCATGCTGCGGCCGGGCGGCCTGCTGCTGGGGTTCTTCAGCAACGCCGAGCCTCGGGAGCAGGTGTACACGAAGTATGTCGTGGTCGACGAGGCGCACCTGAAGTACCGGCAGTATCCCGCCTCGGCGCCACGGCAGCGCGGCCTGCTCAACCGCGACATCATCAAGCTGTTCGAGGGGCTGACCGTGTCCGAGTCGTTCCTGATGAAGAACAACGTGCGCGAGTTCCTGTTTCGGAAGTGAAACGGGTTCTTCGCCATTCGCCATTCGTCATTCGTCATTCGTCATTCCCTGTTCCCCCTGAGCCCACTCCATGGCCCGCCCGATCGTCGCCCTGCTGACGGACTTCGGCACGCGCGATCACTACGTCGGCGCGATGAAGGCCGTCGTCCTGGGCGTGTGCCCGGACGCGACGCTGGTCGACATCGGGCACGACATCCCGCCGCACGACGTGTTCGCCGGCGCGCTCGAGCTGGCGGCCTGCTACAAGTACTTCCCGGCCGGGACGATCTTCCTGGTGGTGGTCGATCCCGGCGTGGGGTCCGGGCGGCGCGGGATCGCGGCCGAGTGCGGTGATTACCGGTTCGTGGCGCCCGACAACGGCGTGCTGAGCGCCGTCGTCCGCGAGACGCCGCCGCGCAAGGTGGTGGAGCTGACCGAGCGCAAGTACGCGCGGCCGACGGTGAGCCGGACCTTCGAGGGCCGCGACCGCTTCGCGCCGGCCGCGGGCTGGCTGGCGAGGGGCGTCGGCCTCGCGGGGCTCGGCCGGCCCGTGCCGGACTACGTCACCATCGACATCCCCGTGCCCGACGTCGTGGACAGCCGGGTGCTGGGCGTCGTCGTCCGGGTGGACCGCTTCGGCAACCTGGTCACGAACATCGATCGCCGCGTGTTCGAGCGGCTCGCCAAGGACGGATCGGTGGGTGTGGAGGCCGGCGGCCGGCCGATTGCGCGGCTGGTGACGACCTATGCCGATGCGCCGCCCGGGGAGCCCTGCGCGCTCTTCGGCAGCACCGACGACCTCGAGATCGCGGTGAATGGCGGGAGCGCGGCGCAGATGCTCGGGCTCGGGCGCGGCGCGGTCGTCGCGGTGAGGCGCGAGTGAGGGATATGCTACCATCGGCGGTCGCACCCATGCCGAAGCACTCCCGCAAACCGCTCGAAACCGACCTGTCGCTCGAGTTCCTCCGCGTCGTCGAGCAGGCGGCCATCGCCTGCGCGCACACGATGGGCCAGGGGGATCGCCACCGCTCCGACCAGGCGGCGGTCGAGGCCATGCGGAGGGAGATGGACACGGTGCCGATCGATGGCACCATCGTCATCGGCGAAGGCGAGCGTGACGAGGCGCCGATGCTGTTCATCGGCGAGAAGGTCGGCATGGCGCACAAGCCGGGCGCCGACGGCCGGCAGTTCGACCGGGTCGACATCGCGGTCGATCCGCTGGAGGGGACCAATCTCTGCGCCACCGGCGCGCCGAACGCGATTGCGGTGCTGGCGGCCTCGGAAGAGGGCGGGCTCCTGCACGCGCCGGACATCTACATGAACAAGCTCGTCGTCGGGCCGAGCTCCAAGCACCTGGTGGATCTCGACGCCCCGGTGCGGGAGAACCTGCGGGCGATCGCGCGGAGCCTGGGCCGCCAGGTGGACGAGCTGAGCGTCGTGGTGCTCGACCGGCCACGACACGAGCAGCTCATCCACGACATCCGGGCGACGGGCGCGCGGATCCGGCTGATCGGCGACGGGGATCTCTCGGCGGCCATCGCGGCGGCGGTCGCGGGCAGCGGCGTGCACGCGGTGATGGGCATCGGCGGCGCGCCCGAGGGGGTGCTCTCGGCGGCGGCCATGCGGTGCCTGAATGGCGAGATCTTCGCGCGGCTCGTCATTTCGAAGCCGGAAGACGAGGAGCGGTGCCGGTCGATGGGCATCACCGACGTGAATCGGGTGTTCAAGTCGGACGACCTGGCGCCCGGCCGGGACATCATCTTCGCGGCCACGGGCGTGACTGACGGCACCCTGATGCGGGGCTGCCGCTTCTTCGGCGACGGCATCCGCACGAGCTCGCTCGTCATGCAGACCAACCCGCACCGCATCCGGTTCATCGACAGCATCCAGGTCTATCCCGGACCGGCGGTCAAGATCCGCTTCTAGCCGGGCGTGAGCGACCTGACGCTGACGCCGGAGCAGTCCCGACGGAACGTCCTGGCGTCGGCGGCGGCCTGCGGCATCGGCTTCACCGGCTTCACGCTCGTCATGCCGTTCCTGCCGCTCTACATTGCGGAGCTCGGCGTCACCGACGTCGGCCAGATCGCGATGTGGACCGGCCTCACGCTCGGCGCGACGCCGGCCGTGACGGCCGTCAGCGCCCCGCTCTGGGGCCGCGTCGGCGATCGCTACGGCAGCAAGCTTCTCGTCCTCCGGTCCCTCTTCGCATTCGTGCTGACCAAGGGCGCGATGGCCTTCGTGACCGCGCCGTGGCAGCTCTTCGCGCTGCGCGCGCTCCTGGGCGTGTTTGCGGGCTATGGCGCGCTCACGATGAGCATGGCGGCCGAGTCGGTGCCGCGCGAGCGCATGGCGGCCGCCATTGGCACGGTGCAGGTGGGGCAGCGGCTGGGGCCGGCGATCGGTCCGGTACTCGGCGGGGTGATTGCGCCGCTCATCGGCCTGCGCGCGTCGTTCCTGGTGACCGCGGCGTTCTATCTGGTTGCGGCGCTGTTCGTGGCCCTCGTCTATCAGGAGCCGCGCGCGCGGCGCGCGCGCGCCGCGACCCGCCCGCTGGGCGAGGTGATCGGCGAGCTGGTGCGGCTGCCGGGCTTCCTCCTGCTGCTCGGTGTCATCCTGACGCTGCAGCTCGTCGATCGGTCGTTCGGGCCGATTCTGCCGCTCTTCGTCGCGGAGCTCGGCTTCACGCCGGGCGCCGTTCCCGGCGTCTCGGGCGTGCTGTTCTCGATTGCCGCGGTGTTCGCCGCCCTGGGCCACAAGGTGGCCGGTCGGCTGCTGCTTGCACACGCCCCGCGATCGCTCGTCGTCACCTCGTCGCTCGGGACGGCGCTGGCCATCACCGCGCTGCTGCTCGTCCCTTCCGTCTGGGTCTTCGCAGCGGCGCTCGCGTGCGGCGGCGCGGCGATCGGTATCGGGATGACGGCGGCCTACTCGGTGGGCGGCGCGCTGCTGCCGAAGGACGCGCACGCCACGGGCTTCGGGCTGATGACGACGGCGTCGCTCATCGGGCTGGCGGTGAGCCCGGTGGTGGCGGGCTTCCTCGGAAAGGCCGATCTCAAGGTCGTCTTCGCGGCCGATGTGGTGCTGCTCGCCGGCCTGGCAGCGATGACGTGGCGGCTGATGACGCCAGGGCAGGCGTCGCCGGCGGTGCGGGCCGCACCGGACGGGCCCGAGGCGTGACGCCGCGCGGCGCAGGAGGCCGCCCGGAAGTTTTTGTACAATCCAACAGCGTCGATGGAGAGCCCACCGCGGACACGGGAGCGCGCCGCCATTGTCGGTCTGGTGACCGGCACGGCGCGGCGCGTCGATGCCGAGCACTCGCTCGAGGAGCTGGCCGGTCTGGTCGACGCGGCGGGCGCTCACGTGGTGCTGCGCGTGCTGCAGGAGCGCCCGCGACCCGATCCCGCGACGTTTCTGGGCAGCGGCAAGGTCGAGCTGCTCGCGCAGGCGGCGGCCGAAGCCGACGTGGACGTGGTGGTCTTCGACAACGAGCTGTCGCCGGCCCAGCTGCGGGAGCTGACCAAGCGGCTGTCGCGCCGGATCGTGGACCGGACCCAGCTCATCCTCGACATCTTCGCGCGGCGCGCGCGGACGCGGGAAGGGAAGCTGCAGGTGGAGCTGGCGCAGCTGAAGTACCTGCTGCCGCGCCTCGTGGGCGCAGGCGCGGAGCTGTCACGGCTTGGCGGCGGCATCGGCACGCGCGGCCCCGGCGAGACCAAGCTCGAGACCGATCGGCGGAAGATCCGGATGCGCATCCACGCGCTGCAGCAGGACCTCGACACGGTGCGGCGACGCCGCTCGCAGCTTCGCGAGCGGCGGCAGAAGGCCGCCGTGCCGACCGTCGCGCTCGTCGGCTACACCAACGCCGGGAAGACGACGTTGTTCAATCGCCTCACCGCGTCGGAGGCCGTCGCGTCGGATGCGCTCTTCGTGACGCTCGACCCGCTGGTCCGGCGGGTGCGGCTGCCCGACCGGCGCGAGCTGCTGGTGTCGGACACGGTCGGGTTCATCGACCGCCTGCCGCACGCGCTCGTGGCGGCCTTTCGCGCCACGCTCGAGGAGACGGCCGAGGCCGACCTGGTGCTGCACGTGATCGACAGCGCGAACCCCGAGCGGGATCGGCAGGTGGCCGCCGTGAGCCGGGTGCTGGAGGAGGTCGGCGCCACGGAGGTGCCGCGCCTCGAGGTGTACAACAAGATCGACCTCGTGACGCCCGACGAGCGGCGGCGGCTGCAGGAGGCCGACGCGACGGCCCTGCTCATCTCCGCCGCGTCCGGCGAGGGCTGCGACGAGCTGGTGGAGACGATCGCCGCGCGTCTGGCGCTCGACCAGCAGCGCGTCCGGGTGGAGATCGATCTGGCGCAGCCCGCGGCGGCCGGGCGCCTCGCGTGGTGCTATCGGCACGGTCGCGTCCACAGCCATGTGTCGACGGGCGACCGCGCGGTGCTGGAAGTCGACGTGCCGCGGCGCCTGCTCGAGCAGGTTCGCGGGCAGGTGGACGACATGACGGACACACCCGCCGAGGCGGGCGCGTCGCAGCGGGTGCGCCGTGCGTAGCCGGGCGCTCGTGGCCGCCGCGCTGGCCGCAACGCTGGCCGCCTGCGCGGCGCGGACGATGCCGCCGATGCCGGCCGCGCCGGCGCATCCGGAGTATCCGTACCCCGCCGTCGCTTCTGGCGCGGCGCCCGATCAGGTCGCCCGGATCGAGCGCGGCTGGCGCTACCTGCAGGCCGACAACCTCCGAGCGGCGGAGCGTGAGTTCCAGGCGGCCGCCCGCGCGCAGGCCGGCTTTGCGCCGGCCGAGGCCGCGCTGGGGTTCGTCGAGCTGGCGCGCCGCGACGCGGAGGATGCAGTCGCCCGCTTCGACCGTGCGCTGGCAGCCGATGGCGCCTACGTGCCTGCGCTCGTCGGGCGCGGCCAGGCGCTCCTGGAGCTGAACCGGGACGGCGAAGCGCTGGCGAGCTTCGAGGCGGCGCTCGCGTCGGACGCCACGCTGGTGGAGGTCGCCGCGCGGGTGGAGGTCCTGCGGTTTCGCGCGCTCCAGGACAACCTGGCGCGCGCCAAGGCCGCCGCGGCCGCGGGAGAGTGGGCCGAGGCGCGCGCGGCGTACGAGCGCGCCATCGCGGCGTCTCCGGAGTCGGGGTTTCTCTACCGCGAGCTGGCGCTTGTCGAGCGGCGCGCGGGCGAAACCGCGCTCGCGCTCGACCACCTGCGGACAGCCGTGTCGCTCGATCCCGGCGACGCGGCGGCGCACGCGCAGATCGGGGCCATCCTCGATGCCCAGGGCGACTACGCCGGGGCGCTGGCGGCGTGGGAGACGGCGCTCGCGATCGATCGCACCGCGGTGGAGGAGGCCGCCGTCCGCCGCGCGCGCGAGCGCCTGGCGCTTGCGGCGCTGCCGGCCGAGTACCGCCGCATCTCCACGTCGGCGACCGTGACGCGCGGCGACGTGGCGGCGCTCGTCGGCGTGCGGCTCGAGGGGCTGCTGGCGGGCGCGCGGCAGCGGCAGGTGGTGCTGACCGACATTCGCGGTCACTGGGCGGCGCCGTGGATTGCCGCCGCTGTGCGGGCCGGAGCCATGGAGCCGCTGCCGAATTACACCTTCGCCCCCCGCGAGATCGTGCGGCGGGCCGAGATGGCACAGACCGTGGCGCGGGTCCTGAACCTGATCGCCGCGTCGAAACCGGCGCTCGGCCGCGCGTGGCAGGGCGCCCGGGTCACCGTGGCCGACGTGCCCCCCGGCCACCTGCTGCACCCGGCGGTGTCGCTGGCGGTGGCCTCGGGCGTGATGCCGCTCGAGGCCGGGGGCCGGTTCAACCTGCTCGAAGCCGTCTCGGGCGCCGAGGCGACGGCCATCATTGGACGGCTGGAGGCGCTGGCGCGGCCGTGAAGGGGCCGATCCTCACGTGGGCCAACCAGCTCACGCTGCTACGCATGCTCCTGATACCGGCCTTCGTGCTGCTGCTCGTCTACGGGCAGTCCGGGTGGGCCCTGGCGGTCTTCATGCTGGCCGGCGCGACGGACCTGCTCGATGGGCTCATTGCGCGGTGGACGCAGCAGAAGTCCGAGCTCGGCGCGTGGCTTGATCCGGCAGCCGACAAGCTCCTGCTCGTCACGACGTTCATCGTGCTGACGATGCCGAACCTGGGGCTGGTGAACCGGATTCCGCTGTGGCTGACCGTGCTCGTGATCAGCCGCGACGTGGGCATCGTGCTGACGGTGGCCATCGTGAACCTGGCGCAGGGGCCCCGCACGTTCCGCCCGTCGCTGCTGGGCAAGGGCGCGACGGCCTTCTTCATCCTGACGTGCGTCGTGGTGATGTACTACAACTACCTCGGCTACCCGTCGCCGGTGGTGGACGTGTTCATCTGGGGGTC
Organism: Acidobacteriota bacterium; assembly: GCA_040754955.1. Lineage (GTDB taxonomy): Bacteria > Acidobacteriota > Vicinamibacteria > Vicinamibacterales > UBA2999 > JBFMCA01. Next base: position 44,138 of record JBFMCA010000010.1, read on the forward strand.
GCTGGCCATCACGCTGGCCTCGGGCGTGGACTACGTGTTTCGCGTCGCGCGCATCCTGCACGCGGAGGGCGCGCGCTAGCCGGACCTAGCCGATCTTCTCTCGGAAGTATGCGATGGTCTCGGTGAGCCCTTCGCGGAGCGACACCTTCGGCTCCCAGCCCAGGATGGCGCGGGCGCGCGTGATGTCGGGGCGCCGCACCTTCGGGTCGTCCTCGGGCAGCGGCTTGTAGACGATGCGGCTCGACGAGCCGGTCATCTCGATGATGACCCTGGCGATCTCCTCGATGGTCATCTCAGCCGGGTTCCCGATGTTCACCGGATCGTTGGTCTCCGAGTGCATCAGGCGGATGATGCCGTCCACGAGATCGGAGATGTAGCAGAAGCTGCGCGTCTGCCGGCCGTCACCGAACACGGTGACGTCCTCGTTGCGCAGGGCCTGCGAGATGAAGGCCGGCACGGCGCGGCCGTCGCGGATGCGCATGCGCGGGCCGTACGTGTTGAAGATGCGGACGATCTTGGTGTCGAGCCCGTGATAGCGGTGGTAGGCAACCGTCATCGCTTCGGCAAATCGCTTGGCTTCGTCGTACACGCCGCGCGGGCCGATGGGGTTCACGTGGCCCCAGTACGTCTCCTTCTGCGGGTGCTCCAGCGGATCGCCGTACACCTCGGAGGTGGACGCGATGACGAACCGCGCGCCCTTGGCCTTCGCCAGCCCGAGCGCCTTGTGCGTGCCCAGCGCGCCCACCTTGAGCGTCGGAATCGGCAGCTCCAGGTAGTCGATGGGGCTCGCCGGGCTCGCCCAGTGCAGCACGAAATCCACGGGCCCCTCCACCTCGATGTAGTGCGTCACGTCGTGGCGGATGAACTGGAAGTCGCGGTCCCGCAGGTGCGCGATGTTGGCGAGGTCGCCGGTGAGCAGGTTGTCGATGCCGACCACCGAGTAGCCGCGATCGAGCAGCGCCTCGGACAGGTGCGAGCCGATGAAGCCGGCGGCTCCGGTGATGACGACGCGCCCGCTCACAGGCCGGGCACCGGACGGTTGGCGAAGATGCCGCGGACGAGGGTGAGCCACATGATCTTGAGGTCGAGCGACACGGACCAGTTCTCGATGTAGTAGAGGTCGTACTCGATGCGCTTCTCGAGCGAGGTGTTGCCGCGCCAGCCGTTCACCTGCGCCCAGCCCGTGATGCCGGCCTTCACCTTGTGGCGGAGCATGTACTGGGGGATGCGGTGCTTGAACTGCTCGACGAAGAACGGCCGTTCCGGTCGCGGGCCGACGATGGACATCTCGCCGGTGAGCACGTTCCAGAACTGCGGCCACTCGTCCAGGTCGTGCCGGCGCAGCCACCGGCCCACCCGCGTCGCCCGCGGGTCGTCCCAGTCGCCCCACACGGGGCCTGTGTCGGCCTCGGCGTCCACCGGCATGGTGCGGAACTTGTACACCCAGAACCGCTTGCCGTCGAGGCTCATCCGCTCCTGGCGGTAGAAGACCGGGCCGGGCGACTCGCGCTTGATGAGCCACGCCACGATGAGCGCCGGAACGGCCATGACGGCCAGCGCGCTGGCGGAGATGGCGATGTCGAGCAGCCGCTTGACCAGGGCGTTGAACCCCTGGAGCGGCACGTCGTTGAGGTTGATGACCGGCACGCCGTCGAGGTCCTCGAGGCGCGCGCGCAGGGCGATGAACTGCAGCAGATCGGGCACGACCTTCACGTCGATGCCCTCGCGACTGGCCGACTCGACCAGGTCGAGCAGCTTCATGTGCTCCTCGAGCGGCAGCGCCACGTAGAGGTGGTCGATGCGCTCGCGGGTCGCGATTTCGGCGGCCTCGGACAGCCGGCCGAGCAGCGGCAGCCCGCGGTAGCCGAGGTGGTCGCCGCCGGCACGGTCGTCGAGGAATCCGACCACCTGGTAGCCCAGCTCCCGGTGCTCCAGGATCCGGTCCGCCACCATGCGCCCGAGCTCGCCGGCCCCCGCGATGAGCGTCCGGCGCAGCCCGATGCCCGCGGCCCAGCGACGCTCGAGCGCCTCGCGCACGAACTTGCGCGACAGGTACCCGAGCGCCACGTTGAGGACCAGGAAGATGGCCCAGACGGCCTGCGAGACCTCGTACGCCCCCTTGTCCTTGAGCTCGTCCGGCACGTAGTAGGCCTGGAAGTACAGCGTGCCGACCACGCCCAACACGACGGCGATGATGCTGCCGACGAGCACGTTGAAGAAGTCGTCGATGCGGGAGCGCCCGCGCCGCAGGCGATAGAGGCCCTGAAGATGGAAGCCCAGCGGCACCACAATCGCGATGAACGGCAGCACGTCGAGGTACTGCGCGAGCGGGGGCTGGCCCTTCGGCGTCGCGAGGAGGCCCGTCTCGAACCGGGCGAAGTAGGCCAGCACGAACGCCGCCATGCCGAGCAGCGTGTCGGTGATGACATGAAACGCGACGAGCAGCCGGTTGTAGCGCCTCACCATCGCCGTTCGGGGGGCGCCGCCAGCGTCTCGTCGATGGCCGCGTTGAGCTCACGCGCGAACCGCTCCCGGCTGAAGCGCTCGGCGTGCGCGCGGATGCGCGCGCCGTCCCACGAGCGGGCCGCCACGCGGCTCAACGCCTCGGCCAGCGACGCGTCGGTTGGGTCTTGAAACAGCACGCCGGTCTCGCCGTCCACGACCGTTTCGAGTGCGCCCCCGCGCGCGTAGGCCACGACGGGCCGGCCGCACGCCTGCGCTTCGAGCGGCACGATGCCGAAATCTTCCTCCCCCGGGAGGATGGTCGCGATGGAGGTGCGATACAGGTCGCGGATCTCGTGGTTCTGCAGCCAGCCCAGCAACTCGATGCCCTGGCCGCGGCCTGCCAGCGCTTCGAGCGCCGCGCGATCGGGCCCGTCGCCGACGATGGTCAGGCGCACTCCGGCCCGCCGCGCCGCCAGGATCGCGAGGTCCACCCGCTTGTAGGGCACGAGCGCCGACACCATCAAGAACCGATCCTCGACCGCGTCGGCGCCCGGCGACGCCGGAGCTCCGGGGTCGCCGGCCAGCGAGGGGACCGGGGCGTAGAAGTCGGTCTGGACGGGCGGGTACACGATGGTCGATCGCCGATTATAGTAGAGCGCGATCCTCCGCGCAACATATTGAGAGATAGCCAGATAGCGGTGCACGCGGCTCGCCGTGGCGCGGTCCCACCGCGCCATCGCCGCCATCACCGGCCGGGCCAGCCGGCTCGCCGGCGCGCCGACCCGATCGGGGCCAAAGTAGGCGTCGAACTGGTCCCAGGCATAGCGCATGGGCGTCAGGCAGTAGCAGAGGTGCCGCGCCCGGCCCGTCACCACCACGGCCTTGGCGGCGCAGTGGCTGCAGCTCACCACCAGATCGTAGTCATCGAGGCCGAACTGCTCGATGGCGGCCGGGAAGAGCGGGAGGTAATGGCGATACAGGCGGCCGGCGAGCGGGAGCCGCTGGATGAACGAGGTCCGCACGCGCCGCCGCTCGATGAAGGGCGAGGTGGCGCCAGGGACTCGCATGAGCGTGAAGAGATCGGCGTCGGGGAAGATCTCGCAGATGGCCTCGAGGGCCTTCTCGCCGCCGCGCATGCCCGTGAGCCAGTCGTGGATGAGCGCGACTCTCACCGATCCAGGATCTCCATGTAGATGCGGTGGATCGCGGCCGCCGACTTGGCCCAGGAAAACGCCGCGACCCGGGCGCGCCCGCGGGCGACGAGCTCCGCGCGCAGCGCCTCGTCGGTCACGGCGCGGCGCATGGCCTCGCCGATCGCCGAGGGATCATAGGGATCGACGAGCAGCGCCGCGTCGCCGGCCACCTCGGGCAGCGACGACACGTTCGACACCACCACCGGCGCGCCGCACGCCATGGCCTCGAGCGGCGGGAGGCCGAAGCCTTCATAGAGCGACGGAAAGACAAACGCCCGGGCGAGACGATAGAACGCCGCGAGCGTCTCGAGCGGCTGGAAGCCCAGGAAGCGCACGTGCTTGTCGAGGCGGTGCCGGTGGACGGCCTGGCGGAGCGCGGGGTACTTGGAGATCTCGTCGCCCACGATGACGAGGCGGAGGTCATCGAGGCCCTCGGCCCGCGCGCGGCCGAAGGCATCGATCAGCCGCTCGACGTTCTTATGCGGCTTGATGTTGCCGACGTAGAGCACGAAGGGCCGGTCGAGCTGGAAGCGCTGGCGCGCGCGCTCCATCTGCTCCTCTCCGGGCGGCTGGAGGAACCGCTCGTCGATGGCGTTGTAGATGACCGACACCTTGTCGGCGGGGATGTCGACGAAGCGCAGGATGTCGCGCTTGGACGCCTCCGACACTGTGAGGACGCGGTCGGCCTTTCGCGCCGCGCTCCAGATGGACCCCCGCGCGTAGAGGTACGCCCCGCGATTGGGCAGGTACTGCGGGAACATCAGGTGGATGCAGTCGTGGATGGTCACGACCGACCGGCTGCGCACGAGCGGCGGCAGCACGTAATGGGGCTCGTGCACCAGGTGCACGCGCTCGCGCACCAGGCTCAGCGGGATGCGGAACTGCTCGCGGACCGAGTACGGACGGGCCGATTCGGCCACCCAGCGAAAGTTCGGCCCGAGCGGCAGCGGCTGGTCCACGTCCTCGGGCCGGCACAGCACGATGTACTCGGTCGCCTGGTCCAGCCGCGCCAGCTCGATGAGCACGTTGCGGATGTAGGTCCCGATGCCGAAGTCGTGCAGTTTCCGGGCGTCGATGGCAATGCGCATCGCAAAACGACAATTGTAGGAGGTTCGGCGAGGTTCGGAAAGGTCCGGCGATGGTCGGAATGGTCCGGACCTCGTCCTACTCGCCTCGCGGCTTGCCCGTCACCGCCAGGTACGCGCGCAGCAGCGGCACCCACCGCGGGTGGTGCTTGCGGTAGTAAGCCATCTGGCTCCGCCGGCGCAGGCGCTCGGTTGCGGGATTGCGCGCGGCCGAGGCGCCCCTTAGATGCAGCACCTGCGCCTGGGGCACGAAGAGCACGCTCCTGCCGCGCGCGCGGAACGCCATGCAGAGGTCCACGTCTTCCGTGTACATGAAGTAGCGCTCGTCAAACAGGCCCACGGCCTCGAGGTCGGCCCGCCGCGCGAGGAGACACGCGCCGCTGACCCATTCCCGCTCGCCGGGCTGCCGCGCCCACAGGTCAATCATCCGGACGACCCGACGGATCCGGCGCGCGTAGAGCGCCAGCAAGACCTTCTGCTTGAGCTCGCCCCACGGTCCGATCGTCCACCCGAACGACAACTCCGGAAACCCCTCGGCGTCCACCAGGCGCGGACCGGCTGCGGCCGCTTCGGCATGCGACGCCAGGCTCCGCACCAGCTGGGCGATGGCGCCGGGCGGCACGATGGTGTCGGGATTCAACAGCAGGACGAACTCGCCGCTCCCGGCGCGGATGCCGAAATTGTTGGCCCGCGCAAAGCCGACGTTGTCGCCCGCGTCGATCACATGGACGCCAGGCCAGTCGCGCTCGAGCATGTCGACCGTGCCGTCGCTCGACGCGTTGTCGACCACGGTCACGGTCGTCGGGTACGGATCCGTGTGGCCGACCACCGACTGCAGGCAGGCGGCGAGTTCGTCCCGCACGTTGTAGGACACGATGACGATGTCCAGGGTGAGGGTGCTAGAGGGCACCGCCGGCCTCCTCGATGGCGCGCAGCGTGGTGGCGGCGGTGAGCTCCCAGCGGTAGCGCCCGACGACGGCAGAGGCGTGCCGGAGCACGTCCTGCCGGGCGGCCGGCGACGTCAGCAGGTCGAGCACTGCCATCTCCAGATGGACGGCGGTGTCGGGCGGCGGCGGCACGTAGCGCGCGGCGGGGCCGTAGATCTCCCGGGCCACCGGCGTGTCCATGACGATAGGCGGCACGCCCGCGGCGAGCGCCTCGAGCGGCGTCAAGCCAAACCCCTCGTATTCCGAGAGGAACACGAAGGTCGAGGCGCGGCTGTACAAGTCCCGCAACGCGCCGTCGTCGACGTAGGACGTGAGCGCAATCCGCGAACGCACGCCCGCCGGGAGCCGGGCGAGGCGCGCGTCGAACCCGTGTCCGCCGCCCATGCGGTCTTCGCCGACGACGGCCAGCCGGACCGACGGCAGCGCCGGCGCAATGCGCGTGGCGAACGCGTCGACGAGCAGGTCGACATGTCGCCGCGGCAGAATCGTGCCGACAAACAGCACCAGCGGCTCGCGAGCCGGCGCCGCCGCCCGGTCGTTCGCCGTCCGCAAGCCCAGGTGGATGACACGGACCCGCGGCGGCCGCAGGCCCAGATGGCGCGCGATCTCGTCACGTGAGAACGCCGAGTCGGTGAGCACGAGGCGGGCCCGGCGCGCGGCCATCGCGGTGACGTGGCGTCGCCGAAACCCCTCCCGAGGCGAATACCACTCCGGATGCGCGATGAACGAGACGTCGTGCACCGTCAGCGCGACCGGACAGGGTGTCGAGAGCGGCGCGGTGTAGCCGGGCGCGAACAGGACGTCCGGGCGATCGGACGCGAGGGCCCGCGCAAGCGTCCACTGCTCCCACAGGGTGCCGCCGTTTCCGGGGAGCACCCTCAGCGCGTCTTCGAAGGCGTCGGGTACCTGCACGGCCTGATGGGCGTACAGGCGCCAGTCGTGCCGGGTGGCGGAGTGCAGGCCGGCCCACTCCTCGAGCAGCTCGGTCAGGTAGCGGCCCACGCCGGTCGGCTTTCCCCCGAGCTCGCGGGCGTCAACGGCGATGCGCATGGTCGATGGCAGCCTGATAGGCGCGACGCGCGGCGGCGGCGCAGTCGCTCCACTGGTACCGCGAGGCCTGCGCCATTCCGGCCGCAATGGCGCGCTCGGCTGCGGCATCGTCGAGCAGCTCGAGCATCCGCGCGGCAATGGCCTCGGGATCGTCCGGGTCGACCGGTACGGCGGCCGCGCCGGCCACCTCGGGCAGGGCGCCCCGGTTGGAGACGACGACAGGCACCCCGCACGCCATGGCCTCGAGCACCGGGAGGCCGAAGCCCTCCTCGAAGGAGGGCAGCACGAGCATCCGGGCGCTCGCGTAGAGGTCCGGGCGAGCCGCATCGGGGACGTAACCCCGCAGCTCGACCTGGCCCGCCAGCCCGTGGCTCGTCAGCGCGCCGAGCGCCGCGCGGCCGTCGGCCGTGACGCGACCGGCGACGACAAGCCGGGGCACGCGCGCGTCACGCGCGCGGGCCAGGCGGTACGCCGCGAGCAGGCCGGCCACGTTCTTTCTCGGTTCCACAGTGCCGACAAACAGCACGTAGTCGCCGAGGGCGCGGCCCCTGCGCCGCGCGGCCACGGCCGCCGCCCAGGACGGGGCGCCTGGCGGGCACACCGACACGCGCTCGGGCGGCACGGCCAGGACGCGCGTCACTTCGCCCGCGGCGTAGCGGGAGGACACGACCACCTGGTGGGCGCTGCGCGCGTGGCGCCCGGCGAGTTTCGGGTAATCGCGCCGCATCTCGGCCCGCGCCCGGTCGGGGTGGTGGAGGAAGTCGAGATCGTGAATGGTCACCACCTGGGCGGCGTGGCGTGCGGGGATGCGGACCGGCGTCTGGCCGTGCACGACGTCGACGGGCCCGCACAACGTCTCGACGGGGGGCCATCCGAGATGGTGCCACGCGGTGGTGAGGGCGCGCACGGGGATGCGGTGATCGGAGATCACCACGCCGGGGAGCGCGGCCTGCAGCCCGGGATCGGGTCGATCCTTGAACGAGGTCGTGAAGAGCATGAGCGCTTCGTCGGGCGGCACCGGCGGCGTCACCAGGGCCCGGGCCAGCTCGTGCACGTACTCGCCGACGCCGGTCCGCTGCCGCAGGGCGGGCCGATAGTCGAGCAGGATGCGCACGTCGCCGAGATTACCACAAGAGCGGCAAGTCCTTGTGTGTCAGTATGTTGACAGCACCGGTGGCGGATGATACCTTCCTTGGGATAATCGGCTGGCGAAAAAGGGGACAGTCCCCTTTGTTCGACCCGCCCGGGGAGGGGCCTTCGGCCCCTTGTTTCGTCAGCATGAAGATCGCTGTGGTGGGCACCGGCTACGTGGGTCTCGTGGCCGGGGCGGGGTTCGCCGAGTCGGGCAACGACGTCATCTGCGTCGACAAGGACGACGCCAAGGTCCGGCTGCTGAAGCGCGGCCGCATTCCCATCTACGAACCCGGTCTCGAAGAGCTGGTCCGGCGCAACCGCGCCGAGGGCCGGCTGACGTTCACCACCAATCTGGCCAAGGCGGTGCGGGCGTCCCAGATCATCTTCATCGCCGTCGGCACGCCGCAGGGCGAGGACGGGTCGGCCGACCTTCAGCACGTGATGGCCGTGGCGCGCGACGTGGCGAAGGCGATGGACGGCTACCGGGTCATCGTCAACAAGAGCACGGTGCCGGTGGGCACGGCGGCGAAGGTCCGCGAGGTCATCCGGCGGGAGACGACGCACCCGTTCAGCGTGGTGAGCAACCCCGAGTTTCTCAAGCAGGGCGCGGCGGTGGAGGACTTCATGAAGCCCGATCGGGTGGTCATCGGCGCCGAGGATCCGCGGGCGGCTGAGCTGATGGTCGCGCTCCACAAGCCGTTCACGCGGACCGGCGCGCCGATCATGGTCATGGACTGCGCCAGCGCAGAGCTCGCGAAGTATGCTGCGAACGCGCTGCTGGCCACGAAGATCTCGTTCATGAACGAAGTGGCCAACGTCTGCGAGGCCTTCGGGGCAGACGTCGATCAGGTGCGGCAGGCCGTCGGGTCGGATCGGCGGATCGGTCCGTCGTTCCTGTTTCCCGGGGTCGGCTACGGCGGGAGCTGCTTCCCGAAGGACGTGAAGGCCGTCATCCGGTTCTCCGCCGAGAAGAAGTACGACTTCCGCATTCTGAAGGCGGTGGAGGCGGTCAACGAGCAGCAGAAGCGGCACCTGGTCAAGCGCATGGAGGGCCACTTCGGGTCGCTGCGGGGGCGGACGATCGCGGTCTGGGGCCTGGCGTTCAAGCCGCGGACCGACGACATGCGCGAGGCGCCGGCCATCGTGATCATCCAGTCGCTCGTGGAGAAGGGCGCCAAGGTGCAGGCGTTCGATCCCGAGGCGGTGAAGAACGCGAAGGCGATCTTCGGGTCGAAGATCGGCTACGCGACGCGGAGCTACGACGCGCTGCGGGGCGCCGACGCGCTTGCCATTGTCACGGAATGGCAGGAGTTCCGGGAGCCCGACTTCACGCGGATGCGGAAGCTGATGAAGACGCCGGTCATCTTCGATGGCCGCAACCTGTACGAGCCGTCGCAGATCAAGGCGGCGGGCTTCACCTACTACTCGATCGGGAGGTAGCGTGGCGCGGGTGCTCGTCGCGGGCGGCGCCGGCTACATCGGGAGCCATGCGGTCCGCGCGCTCGTCGACGCCGGACACGCGGTGGTGGTGGTCGACGATCTGTCGGCCGGCCATGCGGCGGCACTGCCGGCGGGCGTGCCGCTCGTGCGCGCGCGGATCCAGGACACGGCCGCGCTCGAAGGGGCGCTGGCCGGCCACGGCATCGACGCGGTGATGCACTTCGCGGCGTGGCTGGCCGTGGCCGACTCGGTGCGCGACCCGCTCGGGTACTACGACAACAACGTGACCGGGACGCTGTCGCTGCTCCGGGCCATGACGGCCGTCGGCGTGCGGCGGCTCGTGTTCTCGTCGACCTGCGCGGTGTACGGAGAGCCGGCCGAGACGCCGATACCCGAGACGCTGCCGACGGCGCCCATCAACGCCTACGGCGAGACGAAGCTGGCGGTCGAGCGGGCGCTCCCGCACCTGGCGCGCGCGCACGGGCTGCAGTGGATGGCGCTGCGGTATTTCAACGCGGCGGGTGCGCACCCGGATGGCACGATCGGCGAGGACCACGATCCGGAGATTCACGTGATCCCCCGGGCGATTCAGGCCGCCACGGGCGGCGAGCCGCTGCAGGTGTTCGGCGAGGACTACCCGACGCCGGACGGGACGTGCCTGCGCGATTACATTCACGTGTGCGATCTGGCGGCGGCGCACGTGCGGGCGCTCGACGCGCTGGAGCGCGGTCAGCCGTCGGGCGCGTTCAACATCGGCACCGGTCAGCCGCACTCGGTGCGGGCCGTGATCGACACCGTGTCGCGCGTGGTCGGGGCGCCGGTCCGGTGGACGCCGGCACCGCGGCGACCGGGCGACCCGGCGGTGCTCTACGCGGCGGCCGACCGCGCGCGCGCGGCCCTCGGCTGGTCGCCGCAGTACCCCGACCTCGAGACGATCGTGCGGCACGCCTGGCGCTGGCATGCCGCGCACCCACGAGGGTACGCCACGACAGCGGCCACCGCCGCGCACCCGGGAGCCGCGCCCCGCTGATGGACGCCCTGCTGCGCCTCGCCGGCTACGCGCGCGCGCACCGGGCCCTGATTGCCGCGGCCTTCGTGGCGATGACGCTCTACGGCCTGGGATCGGCGGCGCTGGCGTACTTCATCAAGCCCATCATCGACGAGGTGCTGCCGCGCCAGAACGAACTGGCGCTCGTGGGCTGGGGCATCCTGGCCGCGTACCTGGTCAAGGGCGTCGGCGCCTACTTTTCGAGCTCGCTGATGGACGACCTGGGCCACCGGGTCGTCCGCCGCCTGCGCAACGACTTGTTCCGCCACCTGCTGGACCAGTCGGCCGCCTTCTACGCGCGGCGCACGACGGGCCAGCTGCTCTCGCGCATCAGCAACGACGTGGGCCAGGTGCAGCGCGCCGTGGCGGAGACGGTGGGCGACCTGGCGCGCGAAACGCTCACCGTGTTCGGGTACGCGGCGCTGCTGTTCTACTTCGATGCCGGTCTGGCGCTGCTCTGTCTCACCGGGGCGCCCGTGGTGGTGTACCCGCTCGTCACGATGGGCCGGCGCCTGCGGACGGTGTCGCGGTGGAGCCAGGAGGCGATGGAGCAGATGTCGCACGTGGCCGCGGAGGCCTTCGCGGGCCATCGCATCGTGAAGGCGTTCGGCGCCGAGGGGCGGGAGGCGGCGCGGTTCGAGCGGGCGTCGGACGCGCTCTACCGGGTGAACCTCAAGGTGACGCGCGTGCTCGCCATCCTGCCGCCCCTCATGGAGTGGCTGGGCGGCCTCGCCATCGTCGGCGCGCTCTGGTACGGCAGCCGGGAGATTGCGTCGGGGCGGCTGACGCCCGGCGAGTTCACCTCGTTCATCGCGGCGCTGCTGATGATGTACGGCCCGGTCAAGAAGCTGAGCCGCGTCAACGCCAACCTGCAGCAGGCCGCCGCCGCGGCCGAGCGCGTCTTCGAGCTGCTCGACACGCACACCGAGGTGGCGGAGCGGCCCGGCGCGCCGGCCCTGGCGCCGTTCCGGAGCACGATCGAGTTCCGCGACGTGGTGTTCGGCTACGAGGACGGGTACGGCCGCCACGCCCTGCGCGGCGTGTCGTTCTCCGTGCGCGCCGGGCAGATGGTCGCGCTCGTCGGCAAGAGTGGGGCCGGCAAGACCACGCTGGTCAACCTGCTGCCGCGGTTCTACGACGTGACGGGCGGCCAGATCCTCATCGACGGCGTCGACATCCGCGACGTGTCGCTGGCCTCGCTCCGCGCGCAGATCGGGATCGTGACGCAGGACACCGTGCTCTTCGACGACACGATCGCGGCCAACATCGCGTACGGGGTGCCGGGGGCGGGCGCCGAGTCCATCGAAGCGGCTGCCCGGGCGGCGCACGCGCACGAGTTCATCAGCACGCTACCCGAGGGGTACGAGACGACGATCGGCGAGCGGGGCCAGCGTCTGTCGGGCGGCCAGCGCCAGCGCCTGGCCATCGCGCGCGCCCTGCTCAAGAACTCGCCGATCCTGATTCTCGACGAGGCCACGTCGTCGCTCGACACCGAGTCGGAGCAGCTCGTCCAGGACGCCCTGGCGACGCTCATGCTGAACCGCACGTCGTTCGTCATTGCCCACCGGCTCTCGACCGTGCGCCGCGCCGATGCCATCCTGGTCGTCGACCGCGGCCGCATCGTCGAGACCGGGCGGCACGAAGACCTGCTGGCCCGGCCGTCGAGCCTCTACGCCCGCCTCTACGAGATGCAGCTGCTCGAGGGGAAGGGCGAGGGACGACGCGCACGCGCGGAGAGCGCCCCATGATCAGGTCGATGACCGGCTTTGCCTCGGTGGCGCGCGACGACGAGCGGGGGACGGTCGGCGTCACGGTGCGCGCCGTGAACCACCGGTTTCTGGATCTCCAGATCCGGCTCCCGCCGGCCGTCGCGGATCTCGAGCCCCGGGTGCGCGCGGCCGTGCAGCGGCGCCTCGCCCGGGGCCGCGTCGAGGTGGCCGTGTCGGCGCAGCTCCGGCAGATGCCGACCGCGACGGTCGAGATCAACGAAGACTTCGTCCGCGCCCTCGCGGCCGCGTTCGATCAGGCGCGCGCCCGGGGCCTCGTGGCCGGCGCGCTGACGCCCGGCGATCTGCTGCGTCTCCCGCAGGCGCTCGTCGTCCGCGATCGGCCCGCCGAGTCGGCCGGCGAGGGCAGCGCCGTGGCCGACCTGGTCGAGTCGGCGCTGGACGCGGCGCTCGACGAGCTCGACGCCATGCGCGTGCGCGAGGGAGCCCACCTGGCCGCCGACTTCAGCGCCCGGACGGCGGTGCTTGCCCGAATCCTCGACGAGGTCGCCGAGGCGGCCGACCGCGGCCGCGCCGACGTCGAGGCCCGCCTCCAGGAGCGCACCCGCGAGCTCATGAGCCTCGTGCCCGCCGATCCGGCGGCCGTCGCGCAGGAGATCGTCCGCGTGGCGCAACGGTCGGACATCTCGGAGGAAGTCACCCGGTTCCGCGGACACCTCGCCCACTGGGACGTGCTCACCGCGTCGGCCGAGCCCTGCGGGCGCAAGCTCGACTTTCTCCTGCAGGAAATGAACCGCGAGATGAACACCATCGGTTCGAAAGCCGACGGGCTGCAGGTGTCGGAGCGGATCATCCAGGCGAAGGCCGAGCTGGAGCGGCTGCGCGAGCAGGTCCAGAATGTGGAGTAATCCCCGCGGCCTGCTGTTCATCGTCTCGGCTCCGTCGGGGACCGGGAAGACGACGCTCGTCGAGCGGCTGGTGCAGATCCTGCCGAACCTGCGGATGTCGCGCTCCTACACGAGCCGCGAGCGCCGCGAGGGCGAGCGGGACGGCGTGGACTACCACTTCGTGTCGCGCGAGGTCTTCGAGCGCATGATCGCGGAGGGCGCGTTCCTCGAGTGGGCGGACGTGTTCGGCAATCTGTACGGCACCGCCCGCCGCGACGTCGAGGCCATGCTCGATCGCGGGCAGGACGTCGTGCTGGTGATCGACGTGCAGGGGGCGCGGCAGGTCAAGACGCACCGGATCGATCACACCGCCATCTTCGTGCTGCCGCCGTCGTTTGCGATCCTGGAGCAGCGCCTGCGCGGCCGCAGCAAGGACACCGAGGCACAGATGCAGCAGCGGCTCGCCACGGCGCGGGCCGAGGCCGCGAGCTACGTCGACTACGACTACGTCGTCGTCAACGACGCCCTCGAGCCCACCGTGGTGCGGCTCCAGGAGATCATCGCGGCCGAACGGTCGCGGACGCACCGCATGGCGACGATCGCCGAGCGGATCATCGACACGTTTCGAGAGGCGTAGGGAGGCTTGAAGGCTTGAAGGCTTGGAGGGGTTGAGGGGTGCGCCGGAGCCCAGAGCCCAGAGCCCAGGAAGTGACCCATGGCATTCATCGCACTCGGCATCACTGGCGGCATCGGGGCCTACAAGGCCGTGGAGATCGCACGCGGGCTGCAGAAGCGGGGCCATGACGTCGTCGCCGTGATGACGCGGTCGGCGCGGCGCTTCGTCGGACCGCTGACGCTCGAAGCGATCACGCGGCGGCCGGTCGTGAGCGATCCGTGGAAGCCGGGCGCCAACGCCGACATCGAGCACATCGCGATCGCGTCGACGATCGACCTGCTGCTGGTCGCGCCGGCCACGGCGAACACGATCGGGAAGTTCGCGGGCGGCATCGCCGACGATTTCCTGTCCGCGCTCTACCTGGCGACCACGGCGCCCGTGCTGCTGGCGCCGGCCATGAACACGAACATGTTCTCCCACCCTGCCGTCCGCGCGAACCTCGATACCCTGGCGGCGCGCGGCGTACGCTTCGTCGAACCGGGCGAGGGGTACCTCGCGTGCGGGTGGATCGGCAAGGGCCGGCTCGCCGAACCCGAGGACGTCGTCCAGGCGGTGGACCAGCTCCTGGCGCGCGACGGTCCGCTGGCGGGGAAGCGCGTGCTGGTGACGGCTGGCCCGACCTACGAGGATCTCGATCCCGTGCGGTATCTCGGCAATCGCTCGAGCGGCCGCATGGGCTTCGCCGTCGCGGCCGAGGCCGCCCGCCGCGGCGCGCGCGTGACGGTGGTGGCGGGCCCGACGACGGCCCCGGCGCCGGAGCGGCTGGAGGTCGTCCGGGTCCGCAGCGCCGCCGACATGCACGCCGCCGTGCTCGAACTCGCGCCCGCCGCGGACGTCGTGATCATGGCGGCGGCCGTGGCCGACTACACGCCGACGGCCGCGGCGGACCAGAAGATTGCCAAGACGGACGGCCCGTTGACCATCACGCTCACGCGGACGAAGGACATCCTGGCCGATCTCGGCCGACTGCCCTCGAGAGCCGCGGGTCGGCCGGTGCTTGTCGGCTTTGCGGCCGAGACCCACGACGTGGTGGCACGCGCCCAGCGGAAGCTCGCGGCGAAGGCCGCCGACCTCATCGTGGCCAACGACGTGTCGCGCCCGGACGCAGGGTTCGACGTCGAGACCAACGCCGTCACGCTCGTCTCGCGCGAGGGGCTGGACGAGGTGCCGCTCGCCAGCAAGTCGGCGGTCGCGGCCCGGATTCTCGATCGCGTGGAACGGCTCCTCGCTGGGAGTGTCGTGGCATGAGCGGCCGGCTCACGCCCGAGCTGGCGGCTCACCTGCGCTACGCGGCCGACCTCGGCGTCGAGGGCATCAGCCGCGCCGCAGCCTGGCGGGTGCGGCCGGACGCCGCGCCGGGGGCTGGCGCTGCCCCCGCACAGGCGTCCGCGGATGCCGTGACGCCCCCGCCGGCGGCGGGTGGCGACGCCGCCGCCGCGCTTGCCGCGCTCCGGGCGGAGATCGGTCCCGACTGCTCGCGCTGCAAGCTCCACGCGCTCGGACGGAGGCAGGTCGTCTTCGGGGTGGGGAACCCGAAGGCCGCGCTGATGTTCGTGGGTGAGGGACCGGGCGAGGATGAAGACCGCCAGGGTGAGCCCTTCGTCGGCCGCGCGGGGCAGCTCCTCACGCGGATCATCGAGGCCATCGGGCTCACGCGCGAGCAGGTATACATCGCCAACGTGATCAAGTGCCGGCCGCCGGGCAATCGCAACCCGGAGCCGGACGAGGTGGAGCAGTGCGAGCCGTTCCTGTTCCGGCAGATCGACGCGATCGGGCCGCGCGTGATTGTCGCGCTCGGCAAGTTTGCGGCGCAGTCGCTGCTTCGGACGGCGGATCCGATCTCGAAGCTCCGCGGGCGCGTGTACGCGTACCGCGGCGGATCGCTCGTGCCCACGTTTCACCCCGCCTACCTCCTGCGCAACCCGTCGGCCAAACGGGAGGTCTGGGAGGACATGAAGAAGGTGCGCGCCATCCTGCAGGGCGGCGCCTGAGGATCCCGTCGTGAGCGCGCGGCTGGTGGCTGTCGCGGTGCCGGTGCCGGCCCTCGATGTGCTGACGTACCGTGTGCCGGAGGGGCAGGCGACCCCGGTGCCCGGCGCGCGGGTGGTGGTGCCGCTCGGGCGCCGCACGCTCACGGGTGTCGTGGCCGGCGACGCCGATCCCCCGGGGACCGACGTCGAGCTGCGGGAGATCGTCGAGGTCCTCGACGAGTCGCCGTTTCTCCCGCCCGACGTGCTCGAGCTGACGCGGTGGGTCAGCGACTACTATCTCGCCGGTCCCGGGGCCACGCTCGCCGCGGCCATGCCGCCCCACGCGCTGTCGGCGCGGCCTCACGCCTTCAAGACCGTGCGGGTCGCAGCCCTGACCGCCGAAGGCCTGGACGTGGCCGCGCGCCTGTCGCGCGAGCCGCGATGCACGAACGACGCGGACCGGGGGCTGCCCACGCTCGGGACGCGGCAGCAGGAGGCGCTCGCCCTGCTCGCCGCCGCGCCCGCCGGGCTGGCCGCCCCCGCGCTTGCCGCGCGCGGCGTGTCCGGCGCGGTCCTGTCGCGCCTCGAGGGGCTGGGCCTGGTGGCGATCCGCGCGGACCGCGTCGATCGCGATCCGTTCGCGCCAGCCGGCGCGGCGACGACCCCGAGCCGCCCTGAACAACAGCTGACCGACGAGCAGCAGGCGGCGCTGGCCCGACTGGGCGCGCTGGCCGGCGAGCGGGCCTTCCGGGTGGCACTCGTGCACGGCGTGACGGGAAGCGGCAAGACGGAGGTCTATCTGCGGCTGAGCGACCTGGTGCGCCGCACCGGGCGCGGCGTGCTGATTCTCGTGCCGGAGATTGCCCTCACGCCAGCGATGGCAGCCCAGTTCCGCGCCCGTTTCGGCGACGGCGTCGCCATTCAGCACAGCGGGCTCTCCGACGGCGAGCGCCACGACCAGTGGCACCGGGTTCGGCGGGGCGACGTCGACGTCGTGGTCGGCACGCGCTCGGCGGTGTTCGTCCCGCTCCGGCGTCCGGGTCTCATCATCATCGACGAGGAGCACGACCCGTCGTACAAGCAGGAGGAGACGCCGCGGTACCACGGCCGGGACGTCGGCGTGATGCGCGGCAAGCTGGCGGGCGCGCTGGTGGTGCTCGGATCGGCCACGCCATCGCTCGAGTCGTTCCACAATGCCCGCCGAGGCCGCTACGAGCTCGTCACGCTCGACCGCCGCGTGCTCGACCGCCCGCTGGCGCGCGTGGAGGTCGTCAACATGCGTGACGAGTACGCGCAGGAGGGGCCCGACGTCATCCTGAGCCGGCCCCTGCGCGCGGCACTGGCGGCGCGGCTCACGCGCGGCGAGCAGGCGCTCATCCTGCTCAACCGGCGCGGCTACGCCGCGGCGGTGTTCTGCCGCCAGTGCGGCGCGACGGTGGACTGTCCCAACTGCAGCGTGTCGCTCACGGTGCACACGGGCCGGCGGGAGTGGCGCGCGCGCTGCCACTACTGCAACTTCTCGCGCGTCGTGCCGCCGACGTGCGGCACGTGCGCCGCGCCGTACCTCGAACATGTCGGCATCGGCACCGAGCGGGTCGAGGCGGAGATTGCCGCCGCGTTCCCCGCCGCGCGCACCGGGCGTGTCGATCGCGACACGATCCGCCGGCGCGGCACGCTCGCCGACCTGCTCGGCCGCTTCGCCAGGCGCGAGCTGGACGTGCTGGTCGGCACGCAGATGATCGCCAAGGGTCACGACTTCCCGCAGGTGACGCTCGTCGGCGTCGTCTCGGCCGATGTCGGACTGGGGCTGGCCGATTTTCGCGCCGCAGAGCGGACGTTCCAGCTGCTGACGCAGGTGGCCGGGCGAGCCGGGCGTGGCGACACGCCAGGCGAGGCCGTGATCCAGACGCTCTTTCCCCAGCACTACAGCATTCGCCTGGCCTGCACGCAGGACTACCGGGCGTTCTTCGAGCACGAGGCGGCGTTCCGCCGGGCGATGCGGTACCCGCCGATCGTGGCCATGGTGAACGTGGTCGTGCGCGGGCGGACGTTCGACGCCGCGATGGACGCCGCGGCCGCGCTCGTCGAGCGCGTCGAGGCGCGGCCGGCCGGGGAGACCGGGCCGCGCGGCTTCGTCGTGCTGGGGCCGGCTCCGGCGCCCCTCACGCGCCTCAGAGGCGAGCATCGCGCGCAGTTCTTCCTGAAGGGCACCGCGCGCGCCGCCATGCGCGCGGCGCTGCGCCGCGCGCTGGCGTCGGCGCCGGAGATCGCCCGCAAGGCCGCCGTGGACGTCGATCCGGTGAGCATGCTCTGACGCGCGCGCGACCGGCGGCCGGGTGGACGCTCCCGCGCGATCGACGGACGCACCCACCCAGGGACCGGCGCCCCATCACGCACACATCCCCGAGCCGCTCGCGAGCCCGCGCGTGGAGGCCCGGTGGGGGAGTACAATCCACCGCGTGGTCGAGGTGCTGGAGTACGAATACGAAAGCGGGTTCTGCTGGATCGTGCGCGGGGTGCCGCGCGCCCTCGGGGACGAACCGGCGGATCACCAGACCGACGATCGGCGGTCGACGCTCGTGGTGCTGGAGAACGGCGCGCCGCTCGCCGAGGCCCACGCGCCGCACGAGAACATCCGCAGCCTCGGGCGCGGACGGTACTCGCACTGGACCGACTCGGTCCGCTTCTCGACCAGCGACAACAGCAACCCGCTCATGAACGGACGCTCCTACGCGCTGGCGACCCGCACGCGCACGGTGACGCTCAAGCCTGTGCGGGTGACCGCCGAGACGGCCGCGCGCATCGAGCGGACACTCGCCGAGCGGCGGGCGCTCGTAAGCGACGTCGACCGGTGGTGCACGCACGCCGGCGGACGCGAGTGGCGGCTCGATCTCGGGGCGCTCTGGGCCCACCACGGCGCTACCCTCCCGGCCGATCCGGCCGAGGTTCGCCTGGTCGAGGACGATCGCGCGATTCCCGTCGTGCCGGAGGTCTGGCCCTTCATCCGGTTCGCCGCGTCAGACGGCACGCACCCGAAGCTGAACGGCCGCCGCTATGACGCCATCGTCGGCGGGCGGCGCCTGCGCCTTCCGCAGTCGCCGCAGGCCCTGGCGCTGACGGGGCCGACGCCGCCGATCGAGGCGGGCTGGGCGCGGCTCGTGGGCGAGGCGCAGCGGGCCGGCGCCACCGTCGACATCGACCTGCCGTCGCCGAACGACTACCAGCGCTTTCTCGCCGGGCTCGTGAGGCACTTCGCCTGGTCGCGGGTGCTGGAGATCGGGACCGAGTTCGGTCGATCGGGTCTGTCCATCGTCTCAGGCCTCGGGCCGCGCCTCGAGACCTTCGTCACCGTGGACCTCGCCGATCGCGCTCCCGTCCTCGACGGCCGTCCCGGCGTGCACCGGGTCATCGGCGATGCCGGCGACCCGGTGATCATCCGGCGCGTCCTCGACCACTTCCGCCGCGCACCCATCGACATGCTCTTCGTCGACAGCGGCCACGATTACCAGCTCACACTCGCGCACTTTGCGAGCTACGCGGCTCTGCTCCGGCCCAAGCTCGTCGCCTTCGACGACATCGTGCTGAACGAAGAGATGGCTCGGTTCTGGAGCGACCTGAGGGCCACGGCCGGCCCAGACGCGGTCAATGCCTGTGACATCGACCCGACCGTCCGCTCAGCCGATTGCGGCTTCGGCCTGCTGGCCCTCGACCGCTCCGCGCTGGGCCTGGCGCCCAGAGCCTAGCGCCGAAAGCCCAGAGCCCCCTTCACATCCCCCCCGTCACGAACGGCTCGATCGGGGCGGGCGTGAAGCAGAGGATCAGCATCAGCAGCGCCACCACCGCCAGCAGGCGGCGGCCGGGCCCGAGCTCTACCTCGTCGTCGAGGGTCGGCGGATGAGACGGTCCCATCACGAAGACCATCACCACCATCAGGACCGTCCACACAATCCAGCTCGACGAGGTCCAGGCGAGGCCGACCGCGACGAGGATCATGGCGAGCGTCACGAACGTCGACCGCCGGCCCAGCACGGCATACGCGATGTGCCCGCCGTCGAGCTGGCCGATGGGGAACAGGTTGAGCGCGGTGGCGAGTAGCCCGAACCACGCGGCAAAGGCCATCGGGTGCAGGTTGAGCGAGGAGCCCTCGGGCACCTCGCCCCAGAGCAGCCACGCGACGGCGCGGAACAGCAGCGGCTCGCCGAGCTCGAACCCGTCGAACTGCTCGGGCAGCGGCACCACGCGCGACAGTGCGACGCCCACGACGAGCGCCGGGACGGCTACGACGAAGCCGGCGATGGGCCCCGCGATGCCGATGTCGAAGAGCGCGATGCGCGACGGGATGCGGGATCGGATCCGGATGAACGCGCCGAGGGTGCCGGTCAGGACGATCGGCGCCGGGAGGAAGTAGGGCAGGGTCGCGTCCACGCGGTACCGGAGGCAATAGAGGTAGTGGCCCATCTCATGGCAGCCGAGAATGGCCAGCACAGTCAGGCTGTACCAGAGGCCACGGAGGTAGAAGACCGGCGAGGCGAAGTTGACGTCCGGCGTGCGCACGAAATCGGCCTCGAACGAGGCGAAGTGGTATCCGCCGACGAGCGTCGTCATCGCCAGCGTGAGGAGGAGCAGCACCACGTGCCGGCTGTAACGCTCGCGGCGCGGGGGCAGCGGAGGCGCGTAGTAAGTCCCGTCGTCGCCCGGCCAGGGGGGACGGAAGTCGGGCGACGTCAACGACACGGGCACTTACCCGATATTCTGCAATTCTTTACCCGGTTTGAAGCGAATGGTGCGGCCGGGCGGGATGCGCACTTCCTTGCCGGTGCGCGGATTGCGGCCGATGCCGCGCTTGCGCGGTTTCACCTGGAAGACGCCAAAGCCTCTCAATTCAATACGTTCGCCACGCTGCATCGAGAGGCGCATGGCCTCGAAGACCGCATCGACGGCCAGCTCCGCCTTGACTTTCGTGATGTCGGCGATGCGCGAGACTTCGTTGACGATGTCGACCTTGATCATGCGCCAGGCGCTCCAAGGGTGATTCGCCTAAGTATTGTATTTGGTAGCACTTACGCTGTCAAAGGCGAAGTGAGTGCCCGCTGACGGCCCCGGGCCGCGGCCGTCGGAGCCCGGCCGGCGATGGCTGCAAAGTCTTGATTTCAT
Source organism: Acidobacteriota bacterium (assembly GCA_040754955.1). Classification (GTDB taxonomy): domain Bacteria; phylum Acidobacteriota; class Vicinamibacteria; order Vicinamibacterales; family UBA2999; genus JBFMCA01. The sequence continues at coordinate 64,894 of JBFMCA010000010.1, forward strand.
GTAAGATAGGCTCGCGTGACGACCCAGCGCCTCCCCTCCGTCGTCATCGTCGGACGCCCCAACGTGGGTAAGTCGACGCTGTTCAATCGGTTGACGGGAACGCGCCGATCGATTGTCACCGCGGTTCCCGGCACGACCCGGGACGTGCTGGCTCACCCGGTGGACTGGGCCGAACGACGGTTTGAACTCACGGATACCGGCGGCATGTTCGGCGCCAGCGAGGACCCGCTCCACGACCTGGTCGTCGCGCGTGGCCGGCGCGCGCTTGCCGAGGCCGATCTGGTGCTGTTCGTCGTCGACGGACGAGAGGGGCTCGTCCCGGGCGACGAGGAGATTGCCGATGCCGTCCGCGGCTCCGGGCGCCCGGCCATCCTGGTCGTCAACAAGATGGACGACCGGCGTGCTCGGGACGGGGCACTGGAGCTGTACCGCCTGGGCTTCGACCCGGTCCTCGAGTTGAGCGCGGAACACGGCCAGGGAACGGCCGAGCTGCTCGACGAAGTCGTGCGCCGTCTCCCGCACGCCCCGCGCGTGCATCCCGACGCGGCGCAGGCGACGCTGCCGGCGCGCCGCGTCGGTGCGCGGCGCGCGAGCGACGAGCCCTCGCGCGAGGTGGCGGTCGCCATCGTCGGACGGCCGAACGCGGGCAAGTCGTCCCTCGTCAACCGCCTGCTGCGAGAGGAGCGGATGCTCGTATCCGACGTGCCCGGTACGACGCGTGATGCGGTCGACGCCGTCGTGACGTGGCATCGCCGCGACTTTCGCATCGTCGACACGGCGGGCATCAGACGTCCGGGCGCGGTGGCGCGGGCCGGGCAGGTCGAAGCGGTGAGCGTGCTCCTCGCCCGACGGGCCATCGAGCAGGCGGATGTGGTCGCGCTCATCATCGACGCCGCGGTCGGCCCGACGGACCAGGATGGCGCCATTGCCGGCGAAGCGGTTCGGGCAGGCCGCGGCCTGCTCATCGTGGCCAACAAGTGGGATCTGATGAAGGCGCAGGGCCCGGATGCGGCCAGAGAGTTCGACGAGCGGCTGCGGCACCAGCTGAAGTTCCTCGACTTCGTTCCGATCCTGCACGTGTCGGCCGCCACCGGCGAGCGGCTGGGGAAGGTGCTGGAGACCATCGACCGGGTGGCGGCGGCCCGACGCACACGTGTGCCAACCGCCGAGCTGAACCGCTTCATCGAGGCGACGACCGCGGCACAGCGGCCGGTGACGGCCGCCAAGCGCGGCCTGCGCATCTTGTATGCCGCGCAGACGGGCGTGGCGCCGCCGACGTTCGTGCTCTTCGCGAGCGCGGCGGCGAAGCTGCACTTCTCGTACGAACGCTACCTGGAAAACCGCTTGCGCGAGCAGTTCGGGTTCTTCGGGAGCCCGATTCGCATTCAGGTGCGAGGCCGCGGGCGCCGGGGCCGCGGCCGAACCAGCGCGCCGGGACGGCCGTAGTGCGCGTGCTATACTCGCGGAAAGCCGGTGTGTCCCTGCTGGACGGCCGGGGGACCCAGCCTGGAATCTGACCTGATGGCTGCGCCGAAGCGCGAGCTGTTCAAGTCCGCGGACGTGTGCGAGATGGCGCAGTTGCAGCCGTACGTACTGCGGTCCTGGGAGGCGGAGTTCCCGGCGCTCGGGCAGGCGGCCGCGGGCGGCGGGCGCGTCTACGCGCGCGCCGACGTCGAGCTGGTGCTGCGCATCAAGCACCTGGTGTTCGGCGAGGGCTTGACGCTGGCCGGCGCGCGCCGGAGGCTCGAGGAAGACGCCGGCGGAAACGCGGCGATGGTCGCCGTGGACGTGGATGCGGTGCTTGGAGACGTGGCGCGCACGCGCCTCCGCGAAGTACGCAAAGGGCTCCAGTCGATACTGGAACTGCTCGATCGAGATGTTCCGGCAGCCCCGCTGCCGGAGTTGCAGCTGGTGCCGCCAGCCACAGGGCGTCGCCGCAAGGGCACGGGCAAGTAGCGTCGCAGAACGGGATGTAGCGCAGCCTGGCTAGCGCGCCTGCTTGGGGTGCAGGAGGTCCCGGGTTCGAATCCCGGCATCCCGACCAACCTCTCATTCCCCCTCTCTTCCATGAACAAGAACGGTGTCATCGCGGTTGTCGTGGTCCTGGCCGCCGTCGTGCTCGTCGGCCTCTGGGCGGTTCGCAGCGGACAGAACCGTCCGGCGGGCGGCAGTTTCTACTGCAGCGCGCCGCCCGAGGCGCCGGGCAACCCGACCTTCACGGTGAACGGCGGCGTCGTGACGCTGAACTGGAGCGCGCCCGGAGGCGAGGAGGTCGTGACGACCTACGTTATCGAGGCCGGCAGCCAGAGCGGCCAGAACGACCAGGGCACCTTCGTGGCGCCCGGCACGTCGACGACGTTCCAGCGCGAGGCGCCAGCCGGCAGCTACTTCGTCCGCATCTTCGCGCGGAACGCGTGCGGCACGAGCGCCGCCTCGCCCGAGTTCATCGTCACGGTCCCCTGAGCGGGCGCGGCCGGCGATGCGCAAGGCCCGGGGACGGCGGCTGTGGGTGATTCCCGTCGCGCTGGCCGGCGTCGCGGCGATGCTCCCATGGCCGCCGGGGGCCATCGAGCGCTACTACGCTGGCGCGGCCTATCCCACGCTGCAGGCGTCGGTGACCGCCGCGTCCAACGCGGTGCCGTTCGCGCTCTTCGACGTGCTGGCGGTTGCGGCGGCGGCGGGGCTGGCACTGGTGTGGGCGCGGGCGTTCGCCGCGGCCGGTCGCGTCCG
>JBFMCA010000011.1:0-66835 GCA_040754955.1 Acidobacteriota bacterium
CGCTGGCCGCCCGGCCCGCCGGTCCCGCGCTGCCCGCCGCGTGCATCTACGCCGCCGGCGGGTCGCTGCGCGCGGCCGCGGTGTGGTCGGCCCAGCCGTCGGAATCGGACGGCCCCCTCGTCGTGGCGCAGCACGACGGGCAGGCGTGGCAGCCGCCTGTCGTGCACGCCTCGATCCGCAGCTCCGGAGCCGCGCTGTACTGCGCGGACGACCAGCTGCCAGAAGTCGTGTGGCGGGACCATCGCGAGCAGCACCTCGGGCGGATTGCGCTCTACCAGGCGTCCATCGACGCGTCCGGAGGGCTGCCGGGTGAGCACCGCGTCATCGCGCCCGGGTACGACCCCAGCTACTGCGGCCAGGGCGACGTGCGTCTGGTCGGCTATCACGGAGCGGTGAACGAGGCGCACGTCGCGCGCAGCCTGGATCGCGGCGCAACCTTCGGCGAGGTCGACATGGACCCGTTCGCGGCGGGCGTGCAAGGGCTCGACGATTCGGGCAAGTTCGTGTCGCTGGCGTGTGAAGGCTCGCTGGCCATCGCGGCGTGGGGAGACTGGCCGACCAAGCAGGAGGCTGCGGCGCGCGCGCCCAGCCGGACGCTGGGCACCGCCATCTCGACGGACGGCGGCCTCACCTGGACCGCCGTTCGGCCGGCGGGTGAAGACCAGTCCCAGGGGCCGGCGACCGTCGCGGTTCGGGGCAACGTGGCCTACCTGATGTGGAAGTCCGGGAATCAGTTGCGCGTGGCCGCGATCGTCGTCGAGTAGCGCGCTCGTGCCATCACCGGCCTGGCCGCGGGCCGCGCCGCCCGCGCGGCGCCGCGCCATGCCGGCCGCGCCGTCCGCCCTTGGGTGGGCTGGGCCGGATGAGACCGCGCTACACTACGGGTCATGAATCGGTTCGTTGGCCTGCCCGCAGGCGATCTCGTCAGCGAAGGGCTGGTCGACCTGCGCGAGGGTCGAGAGTCGGTGGCCGCGCTGCTCGTGTCGATAGGCGCACCGCGTCTCCGCAGTGCAGGCATCGATGTGCCGGTCGGTCTGCCCATCCCGAGCAGCGTTTGTACGCCCGGATGGCTGACGTGTTCGGCAACGCCGCCCACTCGCGCTACAACGCCCTGCTCCGTCGCTTGGTCAGTTTCGAGCGGGCGCTCTGATGCGGGCGCTCGTCGACGCGACCCGCGTCCGTGAGCTGATGCGCGCGCTGGGGCGGGCGGCCCAGCGACCGGCGCGCGTCTATCTGACCGGAGGCGCCACCGCAGTCCTGCACGGCTGGCGTTCCTCCACCATCGACGTCGATCTCAAGTTCGTACCTGACGATGACGCCCTGCTCCGGGCGATTCCGGATCTGAAGCGGCCGATGCCCTGCGCGCGGCGTTCGACGAGATCGAACCCCGGCTGTATCGCTACCCCGCCGTGAACCCCGACGCGTTCCGCCACGCCGTCGCGGCCATGACCCGGGACTCGTCCTGAGTCAGACGCCGGGGCCCGCTGCCGCGGCCCCGGGACGCGTCTGAACGGCATGCCGGGGGTGGGAGTCGAACCCACACGGCCCTTGTGGGGCCTCGGGATTTTAAGTCCCGTGCGTCTGCCAGTTTCGCCACCCCGGCGCGAGGACATTGTCACACGGGCTGGGGGCACGGGTGCCCCTGATGCAAGGGTGCCAAGGTGCACCCGTGCATCTCAGCCCCCCGTCAGTCCTTCACCAGTCGCTTGATCACCTGCACCTGCCCCGCGTGGTACAGGTCGTGCGCGGCGGCGCCGCGGATGAGGGCCGCAAAGGTGAACGCGCTCCCGGGCGCAGCCTGGCGGAGCCTCCGCGCGGGAAACGCGCGCACGGCGGCCATGAGCGCCTTGTGCTCGCTCGCCAGCAGCGCCACGTCCTCCTTCCACGCCGCCTCGGTCGCGGCCACCGGCCGCGGCCACCAGTTGCTGCCCTGCAGCGGAAACGAGCCACGTGTCTCGCCGGTCAGCCGGCGGCGCACGGCGTACTTCCAATACGCGGCGTGCACGACCAGTTCCCAGATGTTGTGCCGCCCCTCGTCAGGCCTCCGCGCGGCCACCGCCGCCGACAGGCCACGAATCGAGCCGCGCAGGTTGGTCCCGTGCCACGACTTCCGGTCGTAGGCCTCGCTCAGCAGGTCAACCAGCAGGTCCACATCGCTCATGGTCCAGCGCCTCGTCCGCCATCGGGTACCGGGGCAGCGCGACGCCCCGGGGCCGGCCTCAGTCCTTCCAGATCGCCCCGAGCCCCATCTCCCACAGCCGGCGGTTGAGGGCGGGCAGTTCCTTCGCGGCCAGCTCGTCGGATCGCCCCTTGAGCGTCTGCCACATCACGCCCAGTTCCTCGAGCCGGTCGAGCGAGGAGCGGTTCACGCGCGGCAGGTCGCTCTCCGTCTGGTTGATCAGGAACAGGTAGTTCGCCGTGAACTTCTGCGCGAAGTTCTCCACGTCGTCGTACGCACGGGTGCGACGCGAGACCATGTCCGCGTCCCAGGCCTTGAGCTTCGCGACGAGCGCTTCGCCGTCGCGCTTCACCGCGGCATACCGATCGCCGGGCGGCAACGTCTCGAGCAGCGATTCGAGCTGCTCGCGCTTCTCGTGCAGGCGATTGACCGTCTCGTGCATCGAGGTCAGCTCCCGCTCCATCCTCGACATCACCTCGTGGTACATCCGGTAGTCGCCAGGCGTGATCTGATAGAGCGGGTTCGGCAGGATCTCGCCGTCCGCCGTCGCCGTGCGCGTGCCGGACTTCAGGATGAATCGATACCGGCCTGGGATGGCCTTGTGGCCGTTGTAGCTGCCCTCGATGTAGACGCCTGGCACGCCGCCAATGGTCTGGTGCCGCATGTTCCACACGAAGCGGTTCAGGCCCGCGTACTTCGGCAGCAGCGGCTCGGCGTTCGGCCCGCCGTCCCACTTCTTGAACCCCTCGACGGCCTTCGACGAGAACGTGCGCACGGGCCTGCCCTCGGCGTCCTCGATCGCCAGCGTCACCTCCTCGTCTTTCGCCAGCTCGGGCAGGTGATAGTAGAGGACGATGCCGTTGGCGGGGTTGACGCCGCGGGTGGGATGCGCGCCGGTGAACTCGTCATCGGAGGCATCGAGCTCGCTGCTGCCGTTCGCCAGGTACGCGCTGCCGGGCTGATACAGGGTGAACGGCGCGGGGTTCGGACGGTACTGCCTGACGAGCGCCAGGTCGTCCAGGATCCAGAACGACCGGCCAGAGGTGGCGGCGATGAGGTTGTCCCGGTGAATCCGCAGGTCGGTGATCGGCGTGACCGGGAGGTTGAGCTGGAAGGGTGCCCAGTCCTGCCCGCCGTTCCAGGAGACGAAGAGGCCGAGCTCCGTTCCGGCAAACAGCAGGTCGCGGCGCACCGTGTCTTCGCGCACGACGCGGGTGAACGCGTTCCGAGGGATGCCGCGATCGATCCTGGTCCACGTCGCGCCGTAGTCCGTCGTCTTGTAGAGACCGGGCGTGTGGTCGTTGAACTTGTACCGCGTCGTCGCGACGTAGGCGGTCGCCCGGTCGAACGGGGAGATCTCGACGGCGTTGACCAGGGTCTCCGCGAGTCCAGGCGGCGTCACGTTCTTCCACGTCGCGCCGCCGTCGCGAGTCAGGTGCACGAGGCCGTCGTCGCTGCCGGTCCAGATCACGCCCTTCTCGTGCGGTGATTCGGCGACATACGCGAGCGTGCCGTAGTTCTCGGCGCCGACGGCCTCGTTGGTGTACGGACCGCCCGGCGTGCCCTGCTTCTCCGCCTCGTTGCGCGTGAGATCGGGTGAGACCGGTGTCCAGGTACGGCCGAGGTCGGTCGTCTTCAGCAGCACCTGCGCGCCGTGGTAGTAGGCGTTGGGCTCGTGCCTGCTCCAGATGATGGGGGCGTTCCAGTTGTAGCGGTACTTCATGTCCTTCGCATCCATCCCGAGGTACTGGATGGGCGCAGCCATGATGTTCGTGCCGGCGGACACGGTGGTGTCGAACACCTCGATCGTGCCCTGATAGCTGCCGCCGAGCACGACCCGCGGGTCGTCGGGATGGAACGCAAGGAACGCGCTCTCTCCGCCGGCCGACGGGCGCCAGCTCGCGGGGGTGATGCCGCTGCCGCCGAGCTCCCGGCTTGCAATGGCCAGCGACGTGTTGTCCTGCTGCCCGGCGTAGATGCGATAGGGGAACTGGTTGTCGACGTTGATGCGGTAGAGCTGCGCCGTCGGCATGTTGTCCTGCGAACTCCAGCTCTTCCCCCGGTCGAACGTCACGGCGGCGCCGCCGTCGTTCGCAAGAATGAAGTTGGCGGGATCGTTCGGGTTGATCCACTGGTCGTGGTGATCGCCGTGCGGCGTCGGCATGACCGTCCAGGTCTTGCCGCCGTCGTCCGACCGCAGGAACGGCGCGCTCAGGACGTAGATGGTGTCGTCATCTCTGGGGTCGATCGCAATCTCGATGTAGTACCAGGCGCGCTGGACGAGCCGGGGATCGCTCGTCACCTGCGACCAGCTCTTGCCGGCATTCGTCGAGACGTACAGGCCGCGCTCGTCCTTCTGGGAGTCGCTCTCGATGAGCGCGTAGACCTTGTCGGGGTTCGCGCGGCTGACAGCGATGGCCATCTTCCCCATCTCCGTCGGCAGGCCGTTCGTGAGGCGCTCCCACGTCTCGCCGCTGTCGGTGGACTTGTAGAGGCCGCTGCCGGTGCCGCCGCTGATGACCTTCCACGGCAGCCGGCCGTGTTCCCACATCGCCGCATAGAGGATGCGCGGGTTGTGCGCGTCGATGGACAGCTCGGCGGCGCCGGTGCGGTCGTTGACGAAGAGCACCTTCTTCCAGGTCGAGCCGCCGTCGGTCGACTTGAACAGGCCGCGCGCCTCGCTCGGCCCGTAGAGCGGCCCCTGGGCGGCCACCCACACGATGTCGGGGTCCTTCGGGTGGATGACAATCCGGGAGATGTGCTGGGTGGCGGCAAGGCCCACGTGCTGCCATGTCCGGCCGGCGTCGGTCGAGCGGTAGACGCCGTCTCCGTGGTGCGTCATGACCCCGCGGACCGCGTGCTCGCCCATGCCGACGAACACCACGTTCGGATCGCTTTCGGCCACCGTCACCGCACCCACGGAACCGGTCTTGAAGAACCCGTCCGAGACGTTCTTCCAGGTGATGCCCCGGTCGACGGTCTTCCACAGCCCACCACCCGTCGTGCCCATGTAGTACGTGCTCGGGTCGCCGACCACGCCGGTGGCTGCGACGGAGCGGCCGCCGCGGAAGGGACCGATCGACCGCCACTTGAGCGGCTTGAAGAAGGCGTTGAGGTCAGGAGCGACTTGCGTGGAACCGACCGACCCGGCGGCGAGCGTGAAGGCGACCAGCAGGAGGGCAAACGAGCGTCTCATGGAGCCCGATTATCCTGCCTTCGCTGGCCTGCCGTCCAACGGCCCTGGCCGGCGGATCGGCCGCGAGCGCCCACCGGATCGTCGACGGTGACCGCGAGGCCGGGCCGGCCGGCGGACGCATTTTCGACGAAGTCATCGCGGCGGCTGGCGTGAAAGGGAGGGTTGACGAGATCCTCACCTGGAATGTTCGGCACTTCGCCGGGGCTGCCGTGGCCGCCGTCAGACCGCGGCGCGGCTGAGCGCACACCAGGGCGCCCGCTCCGCGGCTGACGGCCGCCCATGCACGTGAACAGGCCGCGATTCGCCCGGACGACTGACTGCGACTTGATCGGAACGTGCCGTCGGCGTTCGACACCGTCTCCCGGAAGTTGCCTGTGTCCGGGTCGCGGGCCACCCGATCACGCCGGGCAAGACGCCGGGACCATGAATGGGGATCCCGAATCCGAGAAACATGACCTGACCTAATCGTAGTCCGCGGCGCCACGCGCAGCGGTTAGACCTGCCGGGTCGCCCATCCGCCGCGCCGGAACACCAGCCCGCCGACGACCGCCAGCGTCGAGAACGCCACGGTCACCGCCACGTACACCCCCAGCGGGCCGAAGCCCAGCTGCAACGCCAGCCACCAGGCCAGCGGAATCTGCCACGCCCAGAAGCAGACGAAGTTCAGCCACGTGGGCGTCCACGTGTCCCCCGCCCCGTTGAACGCCTGCGTGAACACCAGGCCGTAGGCGAAGAACGGGAACCCTGCGCTCACGATCCGCAGGCAGTCCACCGCATGGCGCGCCACGACGGCATCGTCGGTGTAGAGCGCGACCATGTCCGGCGCGAACACGACGAAGACGAGCCCGATGCTGCCCAGGAACCACAGGTTGTAGCGGCCCGCGGTCCACACGGCTTCGCGCGCGCGCTCCGGCTTCTGCGCGCCGAGCCCCTGCCCCACCATCGTGCTGGCCGCGTTGCTCAGCCCCCACGCCGGCATGATGGCGAAGAGCACGGTGCGGATGCCGATGGTATACCCCGCCAGGGCGTCCGCGCCGAAAGTGGAGATGACGCGCACCAGGCCGATCCAGCTGCTCGTGTCGATGAGAATCTGGAAAAAGCCCGTCCCGGACAACCGCGCGACGGTCCACATCACCGACGGCATCACGCGCAGCTGGTGCCACGCCACGCGCACGCGCCGCGACCCGCGCATCAGGATCCAGAGCTGCACCGCCACGGCCGCCCCGCGGCCGATGTTGGTCGCCACCGCGGCCCCGGTGATGCCCAGCTCGGGGAAGGGCCCCCATCCGAAGATGAGGCAGGGGTCGAGCACGATGTTGAGGCCGTTGGCCACCCACAGCATCCGCATGGCCGTGGCCGCGTCGCCCGCGCCGCGAAACACGGCGTTGATGAGGAACAGCAGCGTCACCGTGGCGTTGCCGCCGAGCATGACGCGCGTGTAGCCGGCGCTCCCCTCGATCATCTCGGGCGTCGCGCCCATGAGCGACAGCAGCCACTCGGCCTTCCACACGCCGAACACGCCGATGGCCGCCGCGACGACCGCGCCGAGCAGCACCGACTGCGCGGCAGCCTCGCCCGCCCCATCGGCGTCCTTCTCGCCTATGCGCCGAGCCACGACGGCCGTCGCCCCGATGCTGAGGCCCATCGCCACCGTGTAGACGATGGCGAGCATCGACTCGGTGAGGCCGACGGTGGCCACGGCCGCCGCGCCGAGCCGGGCGACGAAGTACACGTCGACCACGGCAAACAGCGACTCCATGCCCATCTCGAGCACCATCGGCACCGCGAGCACCAGGACGGCCTGCCCGACGGGGCCGGTGGTGTAGTCTCGCTCTGAGCCGGCAACCGCCTCGCGCGCCAGGCGCCAGAACTCACGGAGGCCGGCCCACCGCCCGGCCGCAACTGTGTGACTCGACATACACGTATCCCGGAGCCGGTGATGACGGGCCCACGACTCGGCCCGGCTCCGGAGGACGAGTGCGGATCAGCTGATCAGGAAATCGCCGACAGGAAGATCCCCGCCCCGATGGCAATCGGGGTGTTCGGCGCGATGGTGGGCTTCTGGCGCTTCATCGTGGGACCAGCCTGAAGAGGGGCAGGACGTCGGAAGGCACTATTCTGCGCGATCATACGGCTCGGGCGCAAGCCTGTCTTTCGAAACCGTTCACCATGCCTCCGCGGCGCCGTGACCGCGTCCCGACGGAGCAGCCTCCACGGAGACCCGGATCCACGGAGCAAGGCGGGGTTAATGCACTGTCGAGGCGGCCTGCGGCGGCACGCGGCCGACGACGCGGGCGATCATCGCGGAGAGCAGCGGCTCGTCGATGGCGAAGGGACCGGCGCTGGCGGTGCCCGTCACCATCTCGAGGTGCACGAGCACGCCGCCGCGATCGTCCGGGCTGACAATCCAGCTGAAGCCGCGCAGGGTCACGGTCGGGGGATCGCCGCCCGGGTTCTTCTCACGATCCATGGCGAGCAGCATCTCGGTGAGCAGGCGCCGGACGTCCTCGTCGGTCCACTGCCGCGCGTCGGCGGCGATACCAGCCAGGGGCAGCGTCGTGGCGTGATTCGTGCCACGAATCCAGATGTCGACTTCCGGCGGCGTCATGGTCACTCATTCTCCCATCGCGGCGGGCGCTTGTCGATCCAGCTCTGGATCCCCTCGACGGCGTCGCGCGTGGCGAGCAGCTCGTCGAGGTACTGGCGCTCGGCCGCGGCCAGCGCGGGCTCGGCCTGGGCGCGGAGCACGAGTCGCGCGGCCCGCGCGGCATGCGCGAGCGCCACCGCCGATCGCGGCGCGAAGTGCCGGTCGAACCATGCGGCGGCCGCCTCCCTCAGCGACGCCGCCGGGGCGGCGAGGGACACGAGCCCGGCGTCGTGCCAGTACCCCGCGGTCTGCCTATCGCCGGCCACCATGGCGCGCGCGGCGCGGGAGGCGCCCACGCGCGCGGGAAGGAGGGCCGCCGCCATCGGCGGAAACGCCGCCAGCCGCACCTCGGGCAAGCCGAACTCCGCATCGGCGTCGGCGAGGATGTCGTCGCAGGCCAGCGCGAGCTCGAACCCGCCGCCGAGGCACCGCCCGCGGACGAGGGCCGCCGTGGGCGCCGGGAAGGCCAGCAGGTCGCGCACGACCTGTATCATCGCCGGCAGCACCTCGGCCATCGGCGCGGGCAGATGCTCCTGGATCTTCGCGCCGTACGAGAAGTGGTCGCCCGCGCCCTCGAGGGTGATCCACTTCAGGCCCGGTGCGGACGCGGCCCGCGTCAGCGTCCCGGCCAGCTCGCGGATCATCGCGAGCGACAGCAGGTTGCCCGGCCGTTCGTCGAGCACCACGCGGAGCCAGGCGCCGCCCCGCTCCTCCTGGACGCGAACGCGGCTCACAGGGCCGCCGGATCCGTGACCGGCGCCTGACAGGTGAACTCGCGGCACACGTACGCGGCGGCGCGGCCGTCGACCGGCGTCATGGCGGCCACCCATGGCAGCCGCGCGGCGCGCCCATCCCGGGCCGAGGGGTCGACGGGCACGACCACGGCGAAGGGACGATACGCGCGGTGCGCCGCCGCCGCCAGCGCTCGTGTCCCGGCGTCGGCCGGGTCGCCGACGATCACGATCTGCTCCGTCGGCGCGAGGCGGTGGGCCAGCGCCGCCGCCATCCACGGCACGGCCCGACCCTGGTCGGCCAGGCGCGGCCCGTAGGAGCGGAGCGCGGCGTCGGCTCTCTCGCGAAACCGCGACTCGCCCGTCAGCTCCGCGAGCACGAGCAGATTCATGGCCGCCACCGAACCGGCGGAGGGCTCGGCGCCGTCGTACTCCTCTTTCATGCGCACGAGAACGGTCGGGTCGGTGCCGGTCGTGCTGTACCACCCCCCCGCCTCGGCGGCAAACAGCGCGTCGAGGCGGTCGTGCAGGGTAATGGCCCACTCGAGCCATGCCGGGTCGCCGTCGGCCTGGAAGAGCTCCAGCAGACCGAACGCCAGGCAGGCGTAGTCCTCCGCATAGCCGTCGATAGCCGCCTGCCCGTCGCGATACCGCCGGAGCAGCACCTGCCGGCCTTCATCCCACAGCGCCTGGCGCGCGAAGCGTGCGGCGCGCTGGGCCGCCGCAAGATGGCGCGGGCCGGGGTCGCTGCCCACGTCCTGTCCGAGCGCGTCGCCGCCGGCCAGCACCCGAGACGCGCGGGCGCAGGCGGCAATCATGAGGCCGTTCCACGCCGTCAGCACCTTGTCGTCGAGGTGGGGGCGCGGCCGGCTGGCCCGCGCCTCGAACAGCCGCTGCCGGGCGCGCGTCAGGGCCTCGGCCACCTCTTCCGGCGTCCGATCCGTCTCGCGGGCCACCTCGGCGATGCCGCGCGCGGTGTACAGCAGGTTCCTGCCGCTGAACTCGTTGTGCGGGTCGAACGGCGCGTTGCCGTCCGGGAGCAGCCCGTACCGCAGCTCGAAGACGCGGCTGTCGTCGCCCAGCCGCGCGCGCACCTCGTCGACGCTCCAGATGTAGAAGGCGCCCTCGCTCTTGCGCGCGCCGGGCGACCCGGCCTGCTCCAGCGGCACGCTGTCGGCGTCCTCCGCCGAGTAGAACCCGCCGCCTTCGTCGGTCATCTCGCGCTCGACGTACTGCAGCGTGTCCTCGGCCACCTGCGCGAAGAACGGGTCGCCGGCAGCCTGCGCCGCCTCGAGGTACGCGAGCACGAGCTGCGCCTGGTCGTACAGCATCTTCTCGAAGTGCGGCACGCGCCAGGCGCCGTCGACCGAGTAGCGATGGAAGCCCCCGCCGATGTGGTCGCGCAGGCCGCCGAGCGCCATGGCGCGGAGCGTCGCCACGACCATGTCGCGAGCCACGGTGTCGCCGGTGCGCGCGAACTCGCGGAGCAGGAAGAGGAGCTCGCTCGGCCGCGGGAACTTGGGCTCGCCGCCGAAGCCGCCGCGCCGCGCGTCGAAGGCCTGCCGGAACTGGTGCACCGTCATCGCGAGCGCGCCGGCGTCGGGCAGCGCCGCGCCGGCACCGGCATCGCTCGCCGCCAGATCGACGAGACGCGCGAGGATCGCGGCCGCCGACTGCGCCACGTGCTCGCGTTCGCGGGTCCAGGCCCGCGCAATCTCCGCCAGCACGTCGCGAAACCCCGGGCGCCCCCACTGCGATGCGGGCGGGAAGTACGTCCCCCCGTAGAACGGCCGCAGCTCAGGCGTCAGCCACACGCTCATCGGCCAGCCGCCGGCCCCCGTCGTTGCCTGCACGAAGGCCATGTAGACGCGGTCCACGTCGGGCCGCTCTTCCCGATCCACCTTCACCGAGACGAAGTGCTCGTTCAGGACGGCGGCGGTCGCCTCGTCCTCGAACGACTCGTGCTCCATGACGTGGCACCAGTGGCACGTCGAGTAGCCGATGGAGAGGAAGATGGGCTTGTCTTCCGCCCGCGCACGGGCGAATGCCTCCTCGCCCCACGGGTACCAATCCACCGGGTTGGCGGCGTGCTGCAGCAGGTAGGGGCTCCGTTCGGCAGCCAGACGGTTCACGAGGGCTCCGGTGCGCGCAGCCGCGCGTAGCTGGCCGTCATCTCCACCCCGAAGAGAAGGATGACCGCCGAGATGTAGACCCACAGCAGGAACACTACCACCGTCGCGATCGACCCGTGGATGAGGCTCAGGCGGCTGAGGTCCCGCGCGTACCACGAGAACAGCTCGAGGCCGCCGTTCCAGAGCAGCCCCGTCATGATGGCGCCGGGCCAGACGTCGCGGAACCGCACGCGGGTGTTGGGAACGAAGTAGAACACGAGCGCCACGCAGCCGATGAGCAGGGCCGTGGCCCCCAGGCGGGGCGTGGCGCCCTGCAGCCAGGCCACCCCGCTCGCGCCCGCGAAGCGGCTGAAGAACCACGTGGATTCGGCCACCTTGACGGCGCTGGCCAGCAGCAGGCCGGCGAGGAAGATGCCGCCGGCCGAGAGCAGCATGACGAAGGACACCAACCGGTGCCGGAGGAAGCTCCGGTGGTGCTCCACGCGCCAGGCGTGGTTGACGGCCGACGAGACGGCGTTGAAGACGCCGAGGGCCGCCCAGGCCATGGCGAGCGTGCCGCCGATGCCGAGCTGGAGGCTCCGATCGCGGAAGGCGTCGAGCTGCCGCGCGATGAACTCGAACTGCCGCGGGAAGTACTCGAAGACGAACCGCACGACGGCATCGCGGTCTTCCGCATCCGCGGTCACGGTGCCGAGAATCGAGAGCACCAGCAGCAGGAAGGGAAAGAGCGACAGCAGCGCGTAGTACGCGATGGCCGCGGCGTGGGTCATCCCCTGGCCGTTGACGAGCCCCGTCAGGCCGCGCCAGGCCGCGACACCCACCAGCCGCAGGCCCTGGCGGCGCTCAGGTGCGGCCGACGAGGTCATCGAACCCGCGGCGGACGTCGGTCATCGCCGTCCGCAGCCGCGCGGCCTCGGCCGCCAGGCGCTCCAGGTCGGGCGCCAGGTCCTGCCGGAGCTGCTGCCCGCGCTCGGTGAAGAAAAGGAAGCCGACGGCCGCGCCCACCACCGCGCCGACCATGGCGCCCAGCACCAGGGTGCCCCGCTCGCTCACGATACCTCCGACTCGCTGCCGACCAGGTCGTGCGCGCGCGCGCGGCGCCCGGGCCGGTGAATGCCGTGCTTCTTCAGCTTGCTGTACAGCGTCGGCCGGTACAGTCCGAGGATGTGCGCCGCCTCCTGCTTGTTCCAGCCCGTCCGCTCCAGCGTCTGCTCGATCGCCAGCTTCTCGATTTCGGCGAGCGTGTGGTGCGGCGGCACCTGGAAGGTCGACTGCGCCGCTCCGTCGTCCGCGCGGAGGGTGTCGGGCAGATCGGCCACCGTGATGTGGCGCGCCTTCGCCACCAGCACCGCGCGCTCGATGGCGTTCTCCAGCTCGCGGATGTTGCCGGGAAACCGGGCCCGCATCAGCACATGGTACGCCGCCGGCGCGATGCCGGCCACGGCCTTCTGGTACCGGGCGTTGAACTTCTCCACGAAGTGCTCGCAGAGCGGCGGGATGTCCTCGACGCGTTCGCGGAGCGGCGGCACGCGCAGCGTCACCGTGTTGATGCGGAAGAAGAGGTCCTCCCGCAGCCGGCCGTCGCCCAGGGCCTGGTCGAGGTCGATGTTGGTCGCGCTGATCAGGCGGAAGTCGACCTTGATCCACTGGTCGCTGCCGAGCGGCCGGAACTCGCGCTCCTGCAGCACGCGCAGGAGCTTGGTCTGCAGAAACGGCGGCATCTCGCCGATCTCGTCGAACATCAGCGAGCCGCCCGACGCCAGCGCCAGCAGGCCGACCTTGTCGGCCGTCGCGCCCGTGAACGCTCCGCGCTTGTAGCCGAACAGCTCCGACTCGATGAGGTCCTTCGGCAGCGCCGCGCAGTTGATCTTGATGAACGGGCCCGACGCGCGGTGGCTCCGCTGGTGAATCGCGTTGGCGATGAGCTCCTTGCCGGTCCCGTTCTCGCCCTGAATGAGGATGTTCGCGTCGCTCGCGGCCACCGACTCGACCAGCTCGAACAGCTCGCGCATCGGCTTGCTCTTGCCGATGATGTTCATGAACGACGTCTGGCCCCGCAGCTGCTCGCGCAGCAGCAGGTGCTGCCGCCGCTCCTGGCGGAGCGCCAGCGCCCGCTCGAGGATCGATCGGAGCGCCGCGGGATCGAGATCCGACTTCTCGACGAAGAAGAACGCCCCCGCCTGACCGGCTTCGAGCGCCCGGCCAATGGTCCCCTGCCCGCTGATGACGATCACCTCGACGTAGGGGTCCGCGGCCTTGAAGCGGCGCAGCAGCGTGACGCCGTCCTCGTCGGGCAGCAGCAGGTCCAGGAGCACGATGTCGGGGCCCCACTCCCCGAAGAGTTCCTCGGCGAGCGCGCCGTGGCTGGCCGACCGCACCTCGTACCCCGACGCCGCGCCTCCCGCCCCCAGCACCACCTTCAGCCAGTCCACCACCGCCGGCTCGTCATCGACGACAAGCACCCGGTGGCGGCGAGGGGCGGAGTCGGGGGTCAGGCGGTGCGGCACGCGAGCGTCCGTGTCTGGTTTCTGTACGGAGTGTATTCGATACGGCCGTCGCCTGCACCCCCTGCGCTGCAAAAGCGCCTCATCCGGCTCGCCTATAATGGCCGGGATGCCCGAGCCGCCTCCCAAGCCAGCCGTTCGCATCACGCCCGTCGTCTCGCCCCTGCGTGTCGGGCCGGCTCCATCAGGCGACGAGAAGACGCTCTGCGAGCGGTGCGGCGCCGAGATGTACCGCATGCACGCCGTGTGGCGGTGCCCCGCCTGTCGGTTCAAGACCGACTGCTGCGGCTGGTGAGGCGCCGGCGATGGACCGCCTCGAGTCGCACGTCTCGACCGCCGACGCCGAGTACCGATCGAATCACGCGCGCATGACGGCGCTCGTCGCGGAGTACCGCGCGCGCCTCGCCAAGGTCCGCGAGGGCGGCGGCCCCCGATACCTCCAGCGGCACCGCGAGCAGGGCAAGCTCCCGGTCCGCGATCGCATCGAGCGCCTCCTGGATCCCGGCTCGCCGTTCCTGGAGCTGTCGCCCCTCGCGGCGTGGGGCCTCTATGACGGCGACGCGCCGGCGGCCGGCATCGTGACGGGCATCGGCCGCGTGTCGGGCCGCGAGGTGATGATCGTCGCCAACGACGCGACGGTGAAGGGCGGCACGTACTACCCGCTGACGGTGAAGAAGCACGTACGGGCGCAGGACATCGCGCTCCAGAACCGGCTGCCGTGCGTCTACCTGGTGGATTCCGGCGGCGCGTTCCTGCCGCTCCAGGCCGAGGTGTTCCCCGATCGCGACCACTTCGGCCGCATCTTCTTCAACCAGGCACGCATGTCCGCCGAAGGCATCCCGCAGATCGCCGTCGTCATGGGCTCGTGCACCGCCGGCGGCGCCTACGTGCCGGCGATGTCCGACGAGACGATCATCGTCAAGGGGACGGGCACCATCTTCCTCGGCGGCCCCCCGCTCGTGAAGGCGGCCACGGGCGAGGAGGTGTCCGCGGAGGACCTGGGCGGCGCGGACGTGCACACGCGGCTCTCGGGCGTCGCCGACTACTTCGCGGCCGACGATGAGCACGCGCTGCACCAGGCGCGGACGATCGTGTCGACGCTCAACCGCGTGAAGACGCTGCCGCCGGACATGACGGCGCCGGAAGACCCGGCGTACGATCCGTCGGAGATATACGGCATCGTGAACGCCGACGTGCGCAAGCCGTACGACGTCCGCGAGGTGATCGCGCGCCTGGTGGACGGGTCGCGCTTCGACGAGTTCAAGGAGCGCTACGCGACGACGCTCGTCTGCGGCTTCGCGCGGCTCCACGGCTTTCTCGTGGGCCTCGTCGCGAACAACGGCGTCCTGTTCTCCGAGTCGGCGCTCAAGGCCACGCACTTCATCGAGCTTTGCAACATGCGCGGCGTGCCGCTGGTGTTCCTGCAGAACATCACCGGCTTCATGGTCGGGCAGCAGTACGAGCGCGGGGGCATCGCCAAGGACGGCGCCAAGATGGTGCACGCCGTGGCGAACTCCGTCGTGCCGAAGTTCACCGTCATCATCGGCGGGTCGTTCGGCGCGGGCAACTACGGCATGTGCGGCCGCGCCTACGAGCCGCGGCTGCTCTGGATGTGGCCCAACGCGCGGATTTCGGTGATGGGCGGCGAGCAGGCGGCCGGCGTGCTGACCACGGTCAAGCGCGACCAGCTCGCGCGCGAGGGCAAGCCCTTTCCACCCGAGGAGGAGGCGGCCATCCGCGACCCGATCCTCGAGAAGTACGAGACGGAGGGCTCACCCTACTACTCCACGGCGCGCCTCTGGGACGATGGGATCCTGGATCCGGCGGAGACGCGGGGGGCGCTCGCCCTGGGGCTGTCGGCGGCCGCCAACGCGCCCGTGCCGCCGGCGAAGTTCGGCGTGTTCCGGATGTGACGCCGATGGGCTACCGGTTCCTCAGCGTCCGCCGCGATGGCCCTGTCGAGCACGTCACGCTCGACCGTCCGGACGTCCGCAACGCGTTCAACGAAGTCGTCATCGCCGAGCTCGCGGCGTGGGCCGCGGCGGCGCGCGAGGATGCCGGGCTGCGCGTGGCCGTGCTCGGCGGCGCCGGCAAGGTGTTCAGCGCCGGGGCCGACGCGTCCTGGATGGCGAAGATGGTGTCCTATTCGGAAGAGGACAACCTGCGCGACGCGGGCGCGATGGCCGACATGTTCCTGGCGCTCGACACGCTCCCCTGCGCGCTCATCGGGCGCGTCCATGGCGCCGCGCTCGGCGGGGGATCCGGGCTCGCCGCCGTCTGCGACATCGTCGTGGCGGCCGAGGGCACCATGTTCGGCTTCACCGAGACGAAGCTGGGCATCCTGCCGGCGGTGATCTCGCCGTACGTGCTGCCCAAGATTGGCCCGTCGGCCGCTCGGGAGCTGTTCCTGACCGGCATGCGGTTCGACGCGGCCAGGGCACGTGAGATTGGGCTGGTCCACGCCGTGGCGCCGGCCGACGAGGTGGACGCGGTCGTCGGCCGATACATCGGCGAGCTGCTGTCGGCGTCTCCGACGGGCGTGGCGGCATCGAAGGCGCTCATCCCCGCCGTCTGGGGCCGCTCGCCTGGCGAGGCGCGCGCGCTGACCACCCGAGCCATCGCGCGCCAGCGCGTCTCTCCGGAGGGCCAGGACGGGCTCCGGGCGTTCCTCGAGAAGCGCAAGCCGTCGTGGGTGCCGGGCGAATGATTCGACGGCTGCTCGTGGCCAACCGCGGCGAGATCGCGGTGCGCATCGTCCGCGCCTGTCGCGAGCTGGGCATCGAGACCGTGGCGGTGTACTCTGCGGCCGACGCGCGCGCGCCGCACGTGCTGGCGGCCGACCAGGCCGTCGGGATTGGGCCCGCCGCGGCGGCCGAGAGCTATCTGAACATCGACGCGATCCTCGACGCGGCCCGCGCCGCAGGGGCCGATGCCATTCACCCGGGCTACGGGTTCCTGTCGGAGCGCGCCGCGTTCGCACGCGCGGTCGAGACCGCGGGGCTCATCTTCGTCGGCCCGCCCGCCGACGCCATCGAGAAGATGGGATCGAAGATCGGCGCGCGCGCGCTGATGGCACGGGCCGGCGTGCCCGTCGTGCCCGGCGAGACGCCGGCGGACCAGTCGACCTCCGCGCTTCAGGAGGCCGCCGAGCGCGTGGGCTTCCCGGTGCTGGTGAAGCCGTCGGCGGGCGGCGGCGGCATCGGCATGAAGGTGGTGCGCGATGCGGCCGCCCTCCGCGAGGCGGTGGACCGGGCACGGCGCGAGGCGGAGACCGCGTTCGGCGACGGCACGCTCTACGTCGAGCGCCTGGTCGAGCGGCCGCGCCACGTCGAGATGCAGGTGTTCGCCGACGCGCACGGCCACGCCGTGCACCTCTTCGAGCGCGAGTGCTCCGTGCAGCGGCGGCACCAGAAGATCGTCGAGGAGAGCCCGTGCCCGGCGCTGACGCCGCGCGTCCGTGCGGCCATGGGCGAGGCCGCCGTCGCCGCGGCGAGGGCTGCCGGCTACCGCAACGCGGGCACGGTGGAGTTCCTCCTCGAGGGGGCCGGCGACGAGGCGCGGTTCTACTTTCTCGAGATGAACACGCGGCTGCAGGTGGAGCACCCGGTCACCGAGTGCGTGACGGGCGTGGACCTGGTCCACGCGCAGCTTCGCGTGGCCTCCGGTGAGCCGCTGCCGTGGACCCAGGCCGCACTCTCGCAGCGCGGGCACGCCATCGAGTGCCGGATCTACGCCGAGGACCCGTCGCAGGACTTCCTGCCCCAGGCCGGGCCGCTGCTGCTCTACCGCGAGCCGCAGGGACCGGGGCTGCGCGTGGACGCCGGGGTGGTCGAGGGCAGCGACGTCCCGGTTCACTACGACCCGATGCTCGCCAAGCTGATCGTTTCGGGCGAGACACGCGAGGCTGCCATCGCTCGCGCCGTCGCCGCGCTCGAACGGTACCCGGTTCTCGGCATCCGCACGAACATCCCCTTCCTGCGCGCCATCCTCCGGCATCCGCGGTTCGCGGCCGGCGATGTCCACACGCGCGTGCTGGACGAGCTGGCGGGCGAGCTGGGCGAACCGGCGGGCGAGCTGCCTGCGGCGGCCTTTGCGGCGGCCGCGGTGCACGCGTCCCGGCGCCCGCCATCGCACGCGGCGGAAACCCCGGGCGGCATCGACCCCTTTGCGACCCTCATCGGGTGGAGGGGCTGATGGCCGGACGAGTTGACGTCCGGCTCGGCGATACCATCCTCACCATGGCCGTCCGGGCCGACGGCTCTGTCGAGCACGAGGGTCGAACGTATGCCGTCAGCCCTGCCGGACCGGGACTCTATCGCGTTTCGGATGGCGCGTCGCAGTGGACCATCGCCGTGGCAGGCCCGGCGGACGACTGCTGGGTGTGGGTCGATGGGCGGACGGCCGCGGGCGCGGTGACGCCGGCCGGATCGGGCCGGCCGCGCCGCCGGAGCGCGGGAGACGCCGGCATGATGGCGCCGATGCCGGCCACGGTGGTGAACGTCCTCGTGACGCCCGGCGCGACCGTCGCGAAGGGCGACACGGTTGTCCTGCTCGAGGCGATGAAGATGGAGCTGCCGGTGCGCGCGCCGCGCGACGGCATCGTCACCGCCGTGCGCTGCACGGCGGGGAAGCTGGTGCAGCCGGGCGTGGCCCTCGTGGAGCTGGAGTGATGGGCGCGCTGCCGGCGCGAGTCACGGTCGTCGAGGTCGGCCCGCGAGACGGCCTGCAGAACGAACGGGCCGTGGTGTCCACGGTGCGCAAGGTGGCGTTCGTCAACGCCCTGAGCGCGGCCGGGCATCGGGTCATCGAGGTCTCGGCGTTCGTGTCGCCGAAGTGGGTCCCGCAGATGGCAGATGCCGCGGAGGTGTTCGCGGGCATCACGCGCGCGCCGGGCGTGCGCTACACCGCGCTCGTCCCGAACCTGGCGGGGCTGGCGCGGGCGCGCGCCGCCGGTGTCGACGAGATCGCCATCTTCGCTGCGGCTTCCGAGACCTTCAGCCGGAAGAACATCAACCAGTCCGTCGACGAGTCGATCCGGACGTATGCCGGCGTTGCGGATGCGGCGCGCGCGGCCGGCCTGCGCGTGCGCGGGTATCTGTCGACCTGCTTCGGCTGCCCGTTCGAGGGCGACGTCCCGCCGGCGCGCGTCGCGGACGTCGCGGCGCGGCTGATCGACCTCGGCGTCTTCGAGGTGGCCGTCAGCGACACCATCGGCATCGCCCACCCGGGCCAGGTGCCGCGCGTCCTCGACGCCGTCACCGCGCGCGTGCCCCTCGAGCAGGTGGCGCTGCACTTCCACGACACGCGCGGCACGGCGCTCGCCAACGTCCTGGCGGGCCTTCAGTGCGGCGTCGCCACCTTCGACAGCTCCGCGGGCGGGCTGGGCGGCTGCCCGTACGCGCCGGGCGCCGCGGGGAATCTCGCCACCGAGGATTTGCTTTACGTGCTCGACGGGCTGGGCATCGAGACGGGCGTGAGCCTTCCGGGCGTCGTGGCCGCCTCGACCGCGCTCGCCGACGCCCTCGATCACCCGCTGCCGTCGCGGTACCTGCAGGCCGAGCGCGCGCGCCGCGACGCGGCGGGCGCGCCATGACCGTGCAGCGCCCCGCCACCGGCAAGCCGCGGGCGCACGAGTTCGTCTTCGCGCGGCTGCGCTACGAGTCGGGCGACTGGGACTACAACCCCAAGGTCGCCGCCAACGTCCTCAACTCAGTCGTCGAGTACACGACCATCCCCGTCTACCCGGAAGAGGTCGTCATCACGGCCGACTCCGAGGAGCTGCTGGCCTTTCCGTTTCTCTTCATGACCGGCCACAAGCTCGTGCGCTTCTCCGCGGCCGAGCGCCAGCGGCTCCAGGCGTTCGTCGAATCCGGCGGGCTGCTCTTCTCGGACGACTGCAACCACGACGTGGCGGGGCTGTACGCCGTGTCGTTCGAGGAGGAGATGCGCCGGATCTTCCCGGGCCCGGGAACCCTCGACAAGCTCCCGAACACGCACCCGCTCTACACGGCCTTCTTCCGGTACCCCGACGGCCCGCCGCAGACGGCGCACGAGCTGAACGGCTGGGGCGACGACCTGGTGCACGAGTACCTGCGCGCGGTCGAGCACCGCGGCCGCGTGGGCGTGCTCTACTCGAACAAGGACTACGGCTGCGAGTGGGACTACGACTGGCGCAACAAGCGCTTCATGCGCGACGACAACACGCGTTTCGCGGTGAACATCGTCGTGTACGCCATGACGAGCTGAGCGTGTCCCGCACAGGCGCTTATCGCCTGCCAGGCGGCCATGCCGCACACTGCGTCGGCTTGAATCGTCAGGATCCCTGGCCTCACGCCTACGCGGCGACATGCCCAAGGGCGAGCGCGATCGCCAGGCATGACAGGACATAGATGAGATTCGAGGCGGCGCGCACAGGCCAGGGCTTCTCCGACAAGTCCAGCCCAGAGGCCCTCCCCAGTAGAACCCCGACGCCGAGGAAGAAGAACCATCGCGTGAAGAGAAATGCCGGAGCCCCACGAACAGCCATGGTGACCAGGTCGTGGAGTGCGCCGCAGACCACAAAGGTCGCCATGAGGGCTATGGCCGGAGGCACCGCGCGGTTCAGCGGCGCGAACACGTACCGAGCGAGGGCGTAGCCGAACACAGGATTCCAGTGGCGCCAGAAGATGGCGAAGGTTGGTGCACCAAGTGAGCGGTACACCATGTTGCGCAAGCTGCCGCGTGCGCCGGCAGGAACGCCGTTGCGCCGGCGGATGTACTGCGAAAGCGTCAGCCCGCGCGTTCTCGACCGACCGTTCGCGATGGCAGTCTCCATGCGGCCTGACGTCCTGCGCGTCAGCCGCGAAGGGGCGGCGCCCCCCTGCGTGTCCTCAGGCGCGCCGGGCCGACAGGCCGCGCCTTCGTCGCGTGCGCGCGCCTGTCAGCCGGCGCCCTTTCTATCGCACAGCTTGGTCTGAACGACCGCGGTTCAGCCGCGGCGGCCCATCCGTTTCCGGGTGAGCCGCGGCGCCCGGCTGTCGGGATTGTGCCACAACGCGTGCCGCCGTCGGCTCCACCCGGCTGTTGGGCCGCCGCTCCGAGTGCTACCCCGCTCGCATGACGATCAAGCCCGGGTGCAGGCAGGACGTCTCGTGGTCGATGAGCCGACGACACTCCCCGACGGCACCGAGGTGGAGCTGTTGCCGCTCGACCCGGGTGATTGGCTGACCGAGGCCGACCGCGCGGCTTTGCATGCCGCTTTGGCCGACTCGGAGGCTGACGTCGCCGCGGGCCGCCTGATCGATGCCGCCGAGGTACTCAAGGAGCTCCGTTCCCGTTGAGGGAGCGTCGGGTTCGGTTCACGGCCACCGCGCGAGCGCACATAGGCCGGGAGCGGCAATGGTGGCTCGAGCATCGTGACTATCCGGAGATCTTCGCCGCCGCACTCGAGGATGCTGTGAAGATCCTGGCGGTGCTGCCGGGCGTCGGCAACCCGTATCCGGAGGCCGGAATCGCCTGGCTCCGGCGCCTCTACCTTGAGACGGTCGCCCACCATCGCTACTACACCTTCGATGACGAGCAGGTGATCGTTCGCGCCTTCTGGGGCGGTCGGCGAGGCCGAGGGCCAGTATTGCGGTCGTCGAAATCGAAGTGTGGGTCTAATCTTAAGTCAATCAAGTCTGCCGAACGACTGGCGATGACCAGCGCCGGGAGGGACGCAAGAGCGGCCCGACGCGGCGTCTGGTCCATCGCCTTGTTAGACAGCCGGCCCGAATGGTACATTGCCCGGGTGACGTTCACGATTGAAATCGAGCGCGAAGTCGACGGGCGCTGGCTCGCCGAAGTACCGGCCCTGTCTGGCGTCATGGCCTATGGCCAGGATCGGGACGAGGCCGTCGCTCGTGTGCAGGCCCTCGCTCTTCGCGTAATTGCCGAGCGCCTCGAGCATCGGGAAGCTCCAGCCGAGTTCCTCAACGTCACGTTCCAAGCCGCGTGAGCAAGTGGCCGGCAACCAAGGCCAGCCGAGTACTGGCAGCCCTTCTTCGGATCGGCTGGAAAATCAAACGCCAGTCCGGTTCCCATCGAACGCTCGAGCGCGCCGGCTGGCCCGACTTCGTGTTCGCCTTCCACGACGATGAAGAGATCGGGCCCCACATGCTGGCGCGAATTGCCAAGCGCACCGGCCTGACTCCGGCCGATCTTTGACTTCTGCTCGTTGTTCGATCCGGCTGTCTAACGTTGTATATCCCGCCGGCGGCTCCTTCCGGTCCCCGGTCCCAACAGCAGGAGGCGCCCGGGGCCTCTCCGCACTGCCCCGGCCGAGGCTGGCCCATTCTGCAGCGCGCGGTCCGGGCGGTCAACTGCTGCACGCGCGGAACTTCCGGGCCAGGTCACAGGACGCCTGGCCCCGCGACCGCCGGCGGCATAACGCCAGATAATCGAGATAGGCCGCGGGCGGGAATCGGTGAGCGCTCGCCACATGACGTCCAGCGGCGTCAGTCACTCGTCAAGCTGTCACCGGAGACCTCCGCCCCCCGCGCGCGCCATCGCCGCGCGAATCGCGCGCGCGAGCGCTTCGGGGTCGTCGGTGCCGATGCGACAGACAGCGCCGTTCTTTCGCTTCACCCGAACCGCGCCGAGGCCGGACACGTTGTAGAGCCAACCGTCCGGCGTCCAGCGGATGCCCCAGCCCCACCACCAGGAGTTCACGACCGGCTCGACCTCCTCGATGTCCGCGAGCGCGATGCGGGTGCGCCAGAACCCGCCGCCGAACCAGAATCGGACCTCGGCGGGCGTCACTTCGACCGTGAGCAACGAGAACACCAGCGCGACCGGGACCAGGACCGTCACCAGCACCGCCGCGGGCCAGGGTGCCTGACTCGCGATCGCCGTCGCCACGGCGAAGACGGCCAGCAGCCCGGCCACGACAAGCCCCCATCGGCCCACCTGCGTCCGTCGGTACATCGCCAGCCCCGCCGCCGGCTCGGCCTGACGCTTACGAGTAGGCCGCGCCGACCATGATCCGCCGGATGCGCACCCACGGCGACCCGTGCGACGGATGGTTGATCTGCACCGGCTGGCCCTTGGCGTCGCCGGTCGTGCCGTGCATTTCCCACGACTCCTTCCCCGACACGGCGTCGAGGTTGTTCCAGAAGTCGGTGGTGATCGCGTTGTAGGTGACGTCGCTCAGCATGCGCGTCTTCTTGCCATTCTTGATCTCCCAGAACGCATCGCCGCCGAACTGGCCGTTGTAGCGCTGCTGGTCGATGGAATAGCTGCCGCGGCCGTCGATGAGCACGCCGTCCCTGGTGTCGGCAATGATCTCCTCGGGCGTCGGCGACCCGGGCGGGCCCGCATCCAGGTGGAGGTTGGGCATGCGGAGAAACGGGAAGTTCCGCCACGACGTGGCGAACGTGCAGCCGCGCGAGAAGTTCTGGTTCATGAAGTGCGCGGTCTCGCGGTTGGTCTGCAGATCCACCAGCCGCCCCTCGCGCACGATCGGCCACTCCTGCGCCTTCACGCCGTCATCGTCGTAGCCCGTCGTGCACATGCCGCCAGGTATGGTGCGGTCGGCGGTGATGTTGAAGAGCTTCGAGCCCATCGTGAGCTTGCCGACGTCGCCGAGTTTGATGAAGCTCGTGCCGGCGTAGTTCGCCTCGTAGCCGACCACGCGATCCAGCTCGGTCGGGTGGGCCACGATCTCGTGAATGGTCAGCATCGCGTGCGACGGTGTGAGGATGAGGTCCTTGAGGCCCATCGGCACCGGCGGCGCCACACAGTGCTCCGCCGCCTCGGCGGCGATGCGCTCGACGTTCTCCAGCATCCGCCCGTCGAGCACCACCTCGTACCCAGCCGTCTTCGGCGCGACGGCGAACGCACGCGACTTGACCTTGCCGTTCTTGCGGGCGGTGATCGAGAAGCCCGGCGCCGTCCGCCAGATCTCCTGCTCGATGTACGAGCCCTCGGATGTGGCGAGGTACTTCCACTCGTGGTCGAAGGCCATCTGCGACTGGACGCGCACCACATCCGGCTGCTCGAGCGCCAGCTCGTTGATCTTCAGCAGGAAGGCAATCTTGTCGTCGAGCGGGACGTCATCCGGCTTCACCCTGACCGGCACCGCCCAGTAGTCCACGTACGCCTCGACCGGCGAGAGGCGCACGTCGAACTTCTTCGCCACGGCCGATGCGCGGGCTACCTCCGTCGCGCGCGCCGTGATCGTCCGAATCTCGTCCTCGGAGACGATGGGGCTGCTGGCAAAGCCCCAGACGCCGCCGTGAATGACGCGCACGCCGAACCCCGCGCTCTCCTCGCGCCCGCCGCCGCCGAAGCCGAACGAGTCGACGACGACGCGGTCGCGGACGGCGACGCTGTCGGTGACGTTCCGCGTGAAGCGGATGTCGGCGTACGTGCACCCCAGCCGCTTCGCCTCGCGTAGCGCGATGTCCGACAGCCCCTTGAAGCGCGACTCGAGCACGCGCCCCCGCGGCGACTGCGCGATGAGCTCCCCCACGAGGTCGCTGGCATAGAGCGCCACGCCCGCCGCGCTCAACGTCTTGACGAAGTCCCTACGATCCATCGCGCGGTCCCTCCACCCCTCCAAGCCTCCACCCCTCCAAGCCTCCGAGCTTCCAAGCCTCCGAGCCTCCAGACCTGTCTACACCGCCGGCGACACCGACGTCATCGTGAAGTCCTCGATCTTCATCGGCGGCACGAGCGCCGTCCCGGGGTTGTCGTACGCCTCGCCAACGTGCATCGGGATGGGCCGGCCGAGCATGGTGATGTTGTTGAAGCCCACGGCCGGCGATTCGTTCCACCGGAAGTTCTGCACGGGGCCGACGATCTCGCCGTTCTCGACCAGGAACAGCCCGTCCCGCGTCATGCCGGTGTTGAGCAGCGTCATCGGATCGACGGCGCGGATGTACCAGAAGAACGTCACCAGCAGGCCGCGCCTGGTGCTCCTGATCATCTCGTCGAGCGTGGCGGTGCCGCCCTCCATCACCAGGCTCATGCCCGGCTGGGTGCCCGTCGGCGTCTTCTTCTGCCGCTGGGCCCAGTAACGGTCGTAGAAGAGGTTCTGGACGACGCCCTTCTCCACCCAGGTGATGTCGCGGGCTGCAAGGCCGTCCTGGCCAATGGGGGTCTGCCGCAGAATCGGGTTGGTGATGACGCTCCGCAGCGTGAAG
Source organism: Acidobacteriota bacterium (assembly GCA_040754955.1). GTDB lineage: Bacteria > Acidobacteriota > Vicinamibacteria > Vicinamibacterales > UBA2999 > JBFMCA01. The sequence goes on from JBFMCA010000011.1 coordinate 24,552, forward strand.
TTGTCGCCGAACACCTTCTCGCCGAGCCGCGTCTCGCCCCGCTGCTTGCCGCTCATGAAGCTCCGGCCCTCTTCGGCGGCCCGGGCGTTGAGCGATCCGAGCATCAGCGACAGGAACCGCGCCGCCGGGCGGGACTCCAGGATCACGGTGTAGTTGCCCGGCTCAATCGCCTTCGGCTTCCGCGATCGGAGCGCCTTGTCGGCCGCCACCTCGGTCAGCGCCGCCGCGTCGATGGCCTTCACGTCCTTCATGCCGGTCGTGCCCGCCCACCCCGACCCCGTCTGGTCGGGCGTGCGGCACGTCAGGATGAAGCTGGCCTCGGCGTACCGGAAGTACGAGAAGAGCCCCTCGGAATTGGCGAGAGCGTCGGTCCAGTGCAGCTTCGGGATGTAACCCGCGCCCAGCACGCCCTTCTTCTCGCAGATGTCCACGCTGGCCTTCACCATCGCGGCGCGCTCGGCCGGGCCGAAGTTGACGGCGGCCGGATTGGTGGCGTCCACCTCGAGGTACTGCTGCGGCGGCTTCACCGGCGGCATCAGCTCGGGGTTGTCCGGCTTCCGCTTCGCCAGCGCCTGCACCTGCTCGATCGTCCGCTTCAGCGACGCATCGTCGAACTGGTGTGTCGTGGCGCTCGCGCTCTTCTGGCCGTAGTGCACCGTGATCTGCACTTCCTGGTCGTGCTCGATCAGGTTGGCCGTGATGCTCGAGTTGGCGAACCGCGTGGCCGACCGCTCGCCGCCCGAGAAGCGGACCTCCACGGCGTCGGCCTGGCACATGTTGAGCACCTTGTCGGTGATCTGCTTCACTTCATCGCGCGAGTAGCTCATGACTGCCCTTCCGCTCTGATCGAACCCTGTCTAGGCGAACGCCGTGCCCACCATGATGCGCCGGAACAGCATGGGCGCCGAACCGTGCGAGGGCCGGTTCGACTGCACCGGCTGCCCCTTGGCGTCCCCGCCCATGCCGTGGTGCTCCCACGTGCCGGGCGGACCGACGGCGTCGAGGTTGGCCCAGAACTCGGTGGTGATGGCGTTGTAGGTGAAATCGGTGACCATCCGCGTCCGCTTGCCGTTCCGGATCTCCCAGAACGCGTCGCCCCCGAACTGTCCGTTGTACCGCTGCTGATCGATGCTGAAGCTGCCCTGCCCGTCCACCAGCACGCCGTCCTTGACGTCCGCGATCATCTGGTCCACGGTCGGCGACCCCTCGGGGCCCGGCTCCATCTGCACGTTCGGCATCCGCAGGAACGGGAAGTTCCGCCAGTGGTTGGCGAAGGTGCAGCCGCGCGAGAAGTCCTGGTTCAGGTAGTGTGCGGTCTCCCGGTTGGTCTGAAGATCCACGAGCACGCCCTCGCGGACGAGCGGCCACCGCTGCGCTTCGACGCCGTCATCGTCGTACCCGACCGTGGAGGCGCCGCCCGGATGCGTGCGGTCGGCGTACACGTTCATCAGCTTCGATCCGTACCGCAGGCGGTTGACGTCCTTCAGCGTGATGAAGCTCGTGCCCGCGTAGTTGGCCTCGTAGCCGACGATGCGGTCGAGCTCGGTCGGATGGCCGATGATCTCGTGGATGGTGAGCGCGGAGTGCGACGGCAGCAGCACCAGGTCCTTGAGGCCGGAGCCGACCGGCTTCGCCATCGCGTGCTCGACCGCCTCGGCAGCCACGCGCTCGGCGTTGCCGATGAGGTCTTTCTCGGTGAAGAACTCCCAGCCGCGCGTCTCGGTGCCGGGGTTGTAGGTCCGGCTCTTCACCACCCCGTTCTTGCGCGCCGTCGCCGTCGCGCTCGCAGCCGTGTAGTAGAAGACCTGCTCGATGAACGACCCGTCGCTCGTGGCCAGGAACTTCCACTCGTAGTTGAAGTTCACCGCCGCCGTCGCGAAGGCGACGTCCGGGTTCTTCTGCATGACCTGGGTGACCTCGATGAGCTGGGCCACCTTGTCCTCGAGCGGCACGCTCCAGGGGTCCACCTTGATGGGCGTCTGCCAGAACGTGTCGTGCTTGCGCACCGGCGACAGCCGGACGTCGAAGCGCTTGGACATCGCGCTCGCCTTGGCCACGTCGGTGGCCAGCCCCACGATGCGCCGAATCTCGGCTGGGGTGACGATCGGGCTCGACGCGAAGCCCCACACGCCGCTGTGGATCACCCGCACGCCGAAGCCGTAGGTCTCCTCGTCGCCGAACTGGCCGAAGCCGATGTTGCCGGTGTTGACGATCTGGCCGTTCCGCACCGCCACGCCGTTCGACCGATTGCGCGTGAAGCGGATGTCCGCGTAGGTGCAGCCAAGCCGCCGGGCCTCGCGCAGGGCGTCTTCGGACCACGTGCGATACTTCGGATCCTTGACCGGGTCGAAGGGCTCGGCCGATTGCCGGGCCGCTATCTGGTAGGGCCCGAGCGTCAGGCCCACGGCGCCGAGACCCAGCGCCTTCGTGAACTCGCGCCTGCTCTGCATACCCGGCTACTTTATCAGCCCGTGGGGACACGCCCGCCGGCATTCGACCGGCGATTCATCCCCGCCGGCTGCGTTGCCCCTCCCTCGGATATCCACGGATATTCCTCAGTCGTCGCGCCTTGCCGTCGGAAGTCTCGCCGGTCTCGGTGCTCGCCGGGTGTTTCACCACGGGCTGTTAGCGCAGCCCCGCGCGCCGCCGCAGCCACCACTCGCCGCCCAGACACGCGGTCAGGGGCACCATCCACCACGGCGAGCGCATCGGGTGCGCAGGATCTCCATCGGAGCGGCGCGGCAGCCGCTCCCGCGCCGCATGCACCACGGCCGGCTCGTCGCCCGCGGACACCAGCACGGCCCCGGCGCGGTCGGCCAGCGCCCGCGCGCGGAGACGACCGTCGGGCGCCGGCGCGGCATCGACGGGCACCAGCAACTCCGCGCCGCCCGTCACATCACCCTTCACCGTCACGCGCGCGCGGCAGGGACCATCACCCGCGCGGAACGTCCCGGTGAACGTGCTCACGCCCTCGGCGGGCCAGAGCCGAACCGGCTGCGGCACCCCCTCACACGTCACGACCGCCGCCATGTCGAGGTGCGCGGGGGTCGGGGACGCGGACGAGCGCGCCGTCGCAGTGAGGCGCACCCGCTCGCCGGGGCGGGCGCGAGCGGGTGTGGCGTGCAGTGCGATACGGTCCGCCCCTGCCGCGGCCGCGCCCGCGACAAGGGCCTGCCAGTAGCGATCGAACTCCGCCGCCGGGCCGCCTCGATGTCGCCAGGCGTCGAGGGCGCCGGCGACAACAATGCGACCGGCGCCGCGGGCCTCGTAGGTCACGACGACGCGGCCGTCCGGGTCGCGGTCGAGCGCGCGCCGGGTATCGGAGGCGGGCCACACCAGCAGTTCAGACGCGCGGAGTCCCCCGACTGGCACCGCGTCCGCCAGCAGCCGCTCCTCCATGCCCGGCGGCAGCAGCCGCATCACCGGGCCAGCCAGTGCCTGGTCGGGCACGAGGATGACGCTGCCGCCCCTCGCCGCAACGTACCGCTCGAGCGCCCCCACTTCGGCCGCTGTCAGGGCGTCGGGCGCACCGACGATGACGGCGCTGGCGTCGTCGAGGTCGGCAGGCTCCAGGCCGAACGCACGGCCGCCGGCGCGCTCCAGACCCGGCGCCACGCGAGTGCGGCTGCGCAGCTCGAGCCGTGGATCGCGCTCGAGGGCCCGCCGGACGAAGGACGCGGCCCAGGACGGCCGCGCCTCGTACCAGAGCACCACCGCGCGCGCGGCCTCCACCAGCACCGACACCGTCCGTTCGTCGTCCTGCGCCACGGCATCGCCGGCAAGAGGCTCGATGGCCACCCGCAGACGCCTCGAGCCCGCGGCCGACGGCAGCCACGGGATCTCGACCCATGCGTCCTGCGGCCCGCCGGCGTCGCCCCATGCGTGGCGCGCGCTGCCGATCGGGATCGCGCCGTCATAAACCGTCACGGTGCTCGTGACGCCGCGGACGCCTGCGCCCGCGAGCCGCACCTGCATGGTTCCCATCGCGCCCGGATGCTGCGTGGCCGCGGTGATTACGTCCCGCACGGCCACCAATGGCCCGTCCGCGTCTTCGACCTGCACGATGCCAACGAGCGTGCTTCCCTCCGCAACCACGCGCTCGGGCAGCGCGCCGGCCGTGACGATCACGCACGGCCGGTCGGGCAGGCACGCCGGCGTTCCATCAGCGTGTGACACGACGCGAACGACGGCATGCTCGCTGCCGAGGCCACGCGCGATCCGCGCCATGCTGGCCGCCGCGCGGTCCCGGCGGCGTCCACCGTCCGCCGCGGGCCAATCGAGCGACGGCTCGTCCACCAGCACGACGTCGACACGCGGCGTGGCGCCGACGGCGCGACACGCGGGATCGACGAGGCCCGCCATGAGGATGGCGACGGCGGCCAGCCGCAAGCCGATGGCGCTCGTCAACGCGGCACCCCCATCGCACGCGGCGGCGCGGCGAGATCCACCGCCGCCCGACGGCCGAGCTGTGCCACCACGGCCGCGACGGCCTGCTCCCGCTCCCCCTCCGTTCGTGCGCTGCCGAGCGCCAGCGCGGCGCGGGCGAGATCGGCATCGCCGGGATCGACGGCGGCCACGGCCTGGGCCGCCGCCGCCGAGCGCGCCTCGGGACTGCCGGCCCAGACGGCCAGCGCCGCCAGCGCCCGTCTTACGGCCTCCATCTCCGGCGACGGCGTGTCGATCGCAGCCCGACGCCGACCGGGACTCGCCGTGTCCCGCGCGCCGGTCAGCCGGCGTGTGGGATCGATGCGGGCGCGTTCGGACAGCGTGCGCAGGAAGTAGCGGCGCCGATCGAAGGCCCGCTGCAGCGCCGCCAAGGCGGCACGCTCGAAGGTCAGCGCCCGCGCGGTGTCGCCCTCGTTGAGCCTGGCTTCGGCGCGCGACATCTCGCGGATGGCGGCCAGCAGCTCGCGCTGGCCTTCGTTCTCCATCCGCCCCTCCGCCAGCTCGTGCGAGTGGGCGGCCTCCTCCACCTCGTCCTGGACCTCGCCGCCGGTCATGAACACGAACTCGGCCTTCACCATCCGCTGCTCGACGGCCAGGCCGCGCGCCTGCTCGAGGCGGTCGGCGTCGCCTAGCGTCCCGCGCGCGGCGTGCAAGCGTTCGGTGCGCGCGATCACAATCTGCTGGCTGAGCGCCATGCGGTCCCGCTCTTCGGGAATGGCGGCGCCGGCGGTGGTGGCCGTGCCGAGCGCGCCGATCTCGACGAGGAACGTCTCGGACGCCGACGGATCGGCGCCCGGCCGGCGGTCGCGCGCGATAGCACGGTACACGACGGCGTCGCCGTCGCCGAGGCCGAGCGACGCAAGCGGCACCTCGACGCGCCCGCGCCACCGGTCAGGGGTCCGCTCCACCGTCTGGAGCGGCCACTCTCCATCCTGGAAGTCGAAGGCCTCGCCGGACCCGGTCACGTGCGTGTAGCGCACGGCGAGCGACGCGAGCGCCAGATCGTCTGTGGCGTCCACCTCGATGGTCAGCGTGCCCTCGGCGCGCGGCAGCCGGAGGTCGGCGCCCGGTGCGGTGATGCGGACAACGGGCGGGCGATCGGGCTCGACGACAATCGGCAGTACCCGTTCGCGGCGCTCGCCGCCCTCGTCAACCGCAAGCACGAGAAAGCGCGTGTGCGTCGCGATCAGCGTCTCGCGGTGCGCCGGCGCGGAGACCGCGATCCGGATCGCGGACCCCTCCAGCGCCCGCACCTCGGCGGGATCTTGTAGCGTCTCCACGGGTCGGCCCGCGTACGCCGGCGGCGTGACCGTCACCGTGATGGCGCCCGAGGCCACCGGCCCGTCCGTCATCGTCGCGCGGCCCTCGCCCATGCTCTCCGTCCGGTGGCTGACCGCGCCGGTCGCGGCGAGCACGACCCACGCCAGCGTCGCCCCGACGGCGAGAAGCACCGGTCGAGCCAGCGGCTGGACCTCGCCCGGCTTGATGGGCTCGAGCCGCGCCGCGGCCTGCCGGCGGATCTCGTCTTTCAGCTCGGCCCGCACCCACGCGAGCGCGCCCTCCAGTTCCGCCGCGGTCACCGGCAGGTTGTCCAGGCCGCCGGCGGCGCGCTGAATGGCCTCGGCCGCGTCCCGCCTCGTTTGCCGTCGGGCGCGCCGGAGTCCGTCCACGACTGCCGCGGCCCACGCGACCGCCGCGCCGGCCGAGACCCAACCGGCCGACAGCCCCGCTCCACCGCCGACGACGAGCAGCAGTCCCGCGGCGGCCGCGCCAGCCACGCTCGCGTGCAGCACTGTGGCCGCGCGCAGCCGGCCGAGCGTCGCCCCGACGACCGTCACGACGCGATCCTCGGGCGCCGGCGCATCCAGGTTTCCAGCGCCACGAGCGCGAGCGCCCCGCCCCAGAGCCAGCGCCGGTCGCCCTCGTCCGCCGGCCTGCCGCCAACGGGCATCGGTCCCGGTGGTCGTGACCACGTCGCCAGCACTGCGGGCGCGATGGCATTGGGCTCCAGGCGATCGAGGTCCTGATGGAACACGGCGTCGACGACGGTGCGGATCGCGGCGGTCGCCGCCTCGATCTCGACGTCGCCGGCGATGCGGGCGACGAGCACGCCTTCTTCCGCCGACAGATCGAATGCGGGCGGGACCAGCTCGGCCGCGCGGCGCATCCACGCGATGTCAGGCAGCGGGCGCGAGCCCTGCGGCCGCGCGCCCCACTCGAGGCGCACCCGGCGATTGGCGTCCGGCGGTACGACTGCACCGCGGCCGAGTGCGGCCTCCCGCGCCTGCTCCGCGACGGCCTGCGAGGTGCCGGGAGCGCTGACGGCGACGACCGCGGCAGGGTCCGACGGGACCTCGCGCGCAACGACGCGTGCCGCCGTGTACCGCTCCGCGGCGGCGACCTCGACGATCTCGCGCTCGCCCTTCGCGCCGAGCGTCGTCCAGCGCATGGTTCGACCGGGTGTGCCGCCGTCGTCCGGCAGGAAGCGAAGGCCGACGTGGGCGGGCACGCGCTGGATGTCCCGCGCGTCGAGCATCCCCTCCCGGAGCGCCCCAGCCACGACGATCTCGCGCGCTCCCGGGGCTTCGGCCTCCAGCCAGGCGACGGCGGCACCAAGCCCCGCCCGCAGGTCGCCTCGTGACTGAAACGTCCGCACCCGGTCGGCCGATGCGTCCGGCGCCGCGAGTGCGGCCGCATCGCCGGACACGACAATCGCGCGCACGGTCCGCCGGCTCCATGCCGCCTCGCGCGCGGCCGAACGGACCTGCGGGCCGGCCAGCGCGCCAACGGCCGCCACGACGATTGCGGCGCGGACGGCGAGGAGCGCCGCGTCGTCGATCCGATGCCTGCTCGGCGCGGCGCGCTCGGAGGCGGCCAGAAACCGCACCGACGCGACGACGACCGGTGTCCGCCGACGCCGTGCGAGCAGGTGAACCGCGATGGGCACGGCCACCGCGACGAGGCCAACCCACGCGGAGGGGACGAGCCAGCCGATCTCCATCTGTCAGCCCGTCTGCCGCTCGGATGCCGCGCGCCGCGCGATGAGAAACCGGCGCAGCGCCGGCTCGACGGGCTCGCCGGCCACGAGCCGCAGGTAGTGGAGCCCCTCGGCCGCGACGGCGCGGGCCATGCCCGAGAGAAACGCCTCCACCTGCCGGCGGTATGTGTCGCGGAGCCGCGCCGCGTCGACGTCGATCCGTTGTTCCGTTTCGACGTCGATGAACTCCGTGGCGTCCGACGCGGTCAGCTCCAGCTCGTCGCGCGACGTGAGCTGCACGACGATCACCTCGTGCCCCGCCCGGGTGAGCCGCCTGACTTCGGACAGCGCCTCCGCGTCCTCGTAGAAGTCGGAGAAGACCACGACCAGGCCCGGGCGGCGCATCAGCGCGGCGACGCGCCGCAGCGTGACGGCGGGCGGAACAGCCGCTCCCGGCTCCAGGCGCGCGAGCGTCGCCAGCGCCACCTGGAGGTGATGCGATCCGCTCCGCGGCGGCACGTAGTGCGTGGCCTCGCCCAGCGCCAGCACGCCCGCTGCATCGCCCTGATCGATCACCAGCGTGGCGAGGGCGCCGGCCGCCACGGCCGCGGTCATCAGCTTGGATCCGGACCGCGGCAGGCCCATCGATCGGCTGATGTCGAGCGCGAAGAGCACGCCCATGCTCGTCGTCTCGCGGAACTGGCGCGTGAACAGCCGATCCGTGCGGGCGAAGGCTTTCCAGTCGACGTGTTTGAGATCGTCGCCCGGGTGGTAGCGGCGGTACTGGCTGAACTCGGCGTTGAACCCGTGGAACGGGCTCCGGTGCAGGCCCTGCCGCAGCCCCTCCACCGTCGTCCGCACGTGCAGCTCGAGGTCGCGCAGCGCGGCGTCGGCGGGCGAGACGACGGGGCGGCTCATCCGATGGTGGCGAGCAGGTGATCGATCACGCGCTCGGCGTCGACGCCCTCGGCCTCCGCGTGGAAGTTGACGAGCACCCGGTGCCTGAGCGCGGGACGGGCAACGGCGCGGAGATCGTCGAGCGACACCGCCGGCCGTCCGTGCAGCACCGCCCGGGCCTTGCCGGCCAGGAGCAGCGCCTGCCCGGCCCGGGGGCCCGCGCCCCACCGCACCCATTGCCGGACGAAGGCGTCGGGCGTCGTGCCGTCGTCGGCCACCGGCCGCGTCGCGCGCACCAGGCGCGCGGCGTAGTCCACGACATTAGGGGCCGCCGGGATGTCGCGTACGAGCAGGCGCGCCTGCTCGATGGCCAGGCCCGTCGCCACCGGCGATGCCGACGGCTCGGCGCCCCTCGTCGTCTGCGTGAGGATCTCGCGCTCCTCCGCCGCCGACGGGTACCCGATGACCACGTTCAGCATGAAGCGGTCGAGCTGCGCTTCGGGCAGCGGATACGTGCCTTCCTGCTCGATGGGGTTCTGCGTGGCGAGGACGAACAGCGGCCGCTCCAGCTCGTGGCGCACGCCGCCGACCGTGACCTGGTACTCCTGCATCGCCTCGAGGAGCGCCGCCTGCGTCTTGGGCGGCGTGCGGTTGATCTCGTCGGCGAGGATGATGTTCGCAAACACCGGCCCCGGAATGAAGCGGATGGCGCGCGCCCCGGTGGCGCGATCCTCCTCGATGACCTCCGTGCCGATGATGTCCGACGGCATGAGGTCCGGCGTGAACTGGATGCGGCTGAATCTGAGGTGCGTGGCCTGCGCCAGGGTCTTGATGATGAGCGTCTTCGCCAGACCCGGCACGCCGCGCAGCAGGCAGTGCCCGCCGGCCAGGAACGCCGTGAGGATCTCGTCGATGACCGCTTGCTGGCCGATGATGACCCGCTGCAGTTCACCGCGGAGCGCGCGGGCCAGGTCGGCGGCGTCCCCGAGCGACAGCGGCTTTCGCGGCGTCGCGGAGTCGGCGAGAGGCGGAGTGGCGGCCACGGACCAGGAATTGTACCGTAGCGGGCTGCGGACGAGGCGCGACGCCTGGTCGAGACCCCGAAAAGGTGCCAGGCACCTTTCTTCCCGAAAGGTGCCTGGCACCTTTTCGGGGGGGGCGGACCGCTAGGGCTCCGTCAGCGCGACTACCGGGTCGGTGGCCGCGGCGCGCCGCGCCGGCAGCAGGCACGCAATCAGCGCAACGACCAGGAGCGCCGCCACCACGGTCCCGATGACGCCGGGATCCAGCGCGCCGATTTCATAGAGCTGCGACTGCAGGGTCCCGCGGAGGGCGACAGCGCCCGCCAGGCCGACGGCCACCCCTACGCCCACGATGAGCCCGCCCTCGCCGATCACCAGGCGCACGATCTCGCCGGTCCCCGCGCCGAGCGCCATGCGCACGCCGATCTCGCGCGTCCGCTGCCGCACGCCGTACGCGAGGACACCGTAGAGGCCCAGCGCCGAGAGCAACAGCGCGACGATCGAGAAACCCGCCACGAGCACGGCCGGCGTCCGCCGGTCCACCAGCGACCGCTCGACGCGGTCCGTCATGGTCATGATGTCGTAGAAGGGCAGCTCCGGGTCGACCTGCGCGATCGCAGCGCGCAGCGGGGTCGAGAGCGCCGCCGGATTCCCGTCCGTCCGGACGGCGACGCCGAGCCCGCGGGCGGGAAACTGCGCCAGCGCGAGATAGTAAGTACCGAACAGCCCCGACCCGCCGCCGCCGGCCAGGTTGCGCAGCCGCGCGTTGCGCACGACGCCCACGACGTGAAGCCACTCGTCGTCGGGCGGCGGGGCCATCAGATCATCAGGGCTGCTGGGCATGAACATGCGCCGGCCCACCGGGCGCTCACCGGGCCAGAATCGAGCGGCCAGCCGCTCGTCGACCAGGATCGCGCGCGGGGCCCCCTGGACGTCGCGGTCGTCGATCCAGCGCCCGTCCACCAGCGTGAGCCCCATCGCCTCGGGGTAGCCCGGCGACACCATCACCTGCGTGGGCGAAATCACCGACTCGCCGGGCGCCATCTGGTAGCCCTCGGCGAAGATCACGCTGTCACTGAAATCATCGCCGAGCGGCAGGCTCGTCGTCATGCCAGCGGCGGAGACGCCCGGCACGGCGCGCACCGCCTCGAGCAAACGCGTCGTCGCGGACCGGACGTCGGCGTCCTTGGCGTAGCGGGCCGCCGGCAGGCTGAGCCGCCCCGTCAACACACCTTCCGCGCGGAAGCCGGGATCCACCGCCATCAGCCGATCGAAGCTCGCAACCAGCAGGCCGGCGCCCACGAGGAGCACGAGTGCGAAGGCCACCTGGCTCATCACGAGCAGGCGATGGGCCATGCGGGTGCCGCGCGACGCCGTGCCGCTGCGCCCCTCGTCGCGAATCACCTGGCTCACGTTGGCGCGGCGCAGGACCAGCACCGGCACCAGTCCCACGAGAAGCCCGACCAGGCCGGCCAGGCCCACCGCGTAGAGCGCCACCGTCGTGTCGATGCCGACGTCCGCGCCCAGCGGCAGCGCGTCCAGCCCCAGGGACGGCGCGGCCTGCAGCGCCCACCAGGCCAGGGCCAGGCCGCCACCGGCGCCGACGGCCGCCAGCAGCAGCGACTCGGCCAGGAGCTGCCGCGCCAGACGACCGACGCCGGCTCCGAGCGCCACCCGAGTAGCCAGCTCGCGCAGGCGGCCGGCCGCGCGCACCGACGCCAGATTGGCGACGTTCACGCCGCCGATGAGCAGGACCACCAGCACGCCGCCCCAGACAAGCGTAATCGTCGGCCGGACGTCGCGGACGAGCTCGTCGTGAAACGTGAACACCGGCGTGTGGAACCCGGCGTTGGTCAGCACCTCCCTGAAGAAAGGGAACCGCTCGAGATTGCGCGCGTTGAGGGCGTCAATCTGCGCCTGGGCCTGCGCGACGGTCGTCCCCGGCCGGAGGCGGGCGATCATCTGCCAGTTGTTGCTGTGCCGGCGGTCGTCGGCCCGGTCTTCGGGCCGGAAGGCGGCGACGGTCCAGAGCTGGACGTCGGGGCTCACAAACCGAAACTCGGGCGGCAGGATTCCGACCACCTGATACGGCAGGCCGTCCACGCGCAGGTCAGCGCCGACGGCATCGTCACGGCCGCCGAACACGCGCTGCCAGAGGCCGTGGCTGAGCACCACTTTGCGGTGCTGGCCGAACTCGGCGTCGGCCTCCTCGAACAGACGGCCGCGCGCGGCCTCCGCGCCCAGGAGCCGGAAGAACGACGGCGTCACCGGCATGCCGGCCACGCGCTCGGCATCGCCCTGCCCGGCGCCCCCGATGGTCAGGCCGGTCGTCCGGTACAGCGCGATGTCCTCGAAGGCGTCCGTCTCGGCCAGCCGATCGTAGTAGTCGGGCACGCCGTTGGCGCCGCGCACGGCGCCGGCGCCGGGATACGAGTTGTACATCGTGACGATGGCCGCCGGCTCCGGGAACGGGAGCGGCCGGAGGAGCACGGCGTGGACGATCGCATAGATGGCGATGTTGGCCGCGAGACAGAGCGCCAGCGTCGCGGCCGTCGTCAAGGCAAAGCCCCGGTCCTTCCAGAGCACGCGAAGGGCGAAGCGGAGGTCCATGACGGACAATACGGACGCGGGCGGGCCCGGGTTTCGAGCCGGCGGGCCCACCTGAGGCAGAATGCCCCGGTGGACACCGCGCTCCCGAAGATCCGGCGCCGCCTGATCCCCTTCCTCTTCCTGCTCTACATCATCGCCTACCTCGACCGCGTCAACGTCGGCTTCGCCGCCCTCCAGATGAACGCCGATCTCGGCTTCAGCGCGACGGTCTACGGGCTGGGGTCGGGCGTGTTTTTCCTGTCCTACACCGCGTTCGAGGTGCCGAGCAACCTGATTCTGGCGCGCGTCGGCGCGCGCGTGTGGATTGCGCGAATCATGTTCACGTGGGGACTGGCTTCGTCGGCCATGCTGTTCGTCTCCGACGCCGCCTCCTTCTACCTGCTGCGATTCGTCCTCGGAGCGGCGGAAGCCGGCTTCTTCCCGGGCATCATCTACTACCTCACGCACTGGTTCCCGGCGCGCGAGCGCGCCCACGCGGTGGCGCTCTTCATGACCGCCACCGCCATGGCCGGCGTCGTGGGCGGTCCGCTCTCGAGCGGCCTGCTGGCCCTCGATGGCGCGCTCGGCCTCCGCGGGTGGCAATGGCTGTTTCTCGTGGAAGGCCTGCCCGCCGTGCTGCTGGCGCCGGTGGTGCTTCGCCACCTCACCGAGCGCCCGGCGGACGCGACGTGGCTCACGCCGGCCGAGCGTCAGGCCGTGACCGCCGCCATCGCGCAAGAGCATGCCAGTACGCCCCCGACCTCGAAGTTCCGCGACGTGCTGGTGCAGCCCACGCTCTGGGTGCTGTCGGGCGTGTACTTTCTGCTCGTGATGGGCTTCTACGGCATCGGGTTCTGGCTGCCGACCATCCTGCAATCGGCGGGCGATCTCGGGCCCTCGGCCGTGGCCTCGATCTCGGCCCTGCCGTACGTCGCCGCGGCCGTGGCGATGGTATTCGTCGGCCGCCATTCCGACGCCGCGGGCGAGCGGCGTTGGCATGTGGCCCTTCCGCTGGCTACGGGGGCCGTCGGGTTTCTGGTGGCGACGCAGGCCGGTGCCTCCGTGCCGCTGGCCCTTGGCGCGCTGTCGCTGGCGGCGTTGGGCATCTGGGGCGCGCTCGGGCCTTTCTGGGCGCTGCCCACCGCGGGACTGCATGGAGCCGCCGCCGCCGGGGGCATCGCCATCGTCAACTCCGTCGGGAATGTGGGCGGCTTCGTGGGGCCGTTCCTGGTGGGCTACGTCCGCGATGCGACGGGCAGCTTCTCCGCCGGGCTCCTGCTGCTCGCCGGCGGCCTGCTGGCGGGCGGCGCGCTCGCCCTCGCGCTGCCCCGGCGCTGAGCCCCGCCGCTGATCAGCGCGGTTGGCGGCGCGGCGCGCCGTAGCGGTCGGTGAAGGCGCGACGCTGCTCGAGGCTGCCGATCATCACGAGCTCCGACCCGCGCGGCAGCACGGTGTTCGAATGCAGGGGCGTGATGAAACGGTCGCCGTCCTGAATGGCGATGACGCAGAGGCCGGTGAGCGAGCCGATGGCTCCCTCGCGCAGCGTCCGCCCCTCGAGCTCCTCGGGCACCGGCCGCGTGAAGAGGTCCACCCCCTCACCGAGAATCACCAGCTCGTGTCCCTTGAGCAGCGCGAACACGCCCTGCGCGCCGAGGGAGGCGTAGCTCAGGACGAAATCCGCGCCGGCCCGGTGGATGGCCTCGACGTTCCGATCGTAGGTGATGCGGCTGATGATGCGCGCCGACGGGCGCAGCTTGCGGCAGAACACGGCCAGGTAGATGTTCACGGCATCGTCGTTCGTCGTGAGCAGCACCGACGCGGCCTCGTGCAGGCCGGCCTCGTGCAGCACGGTCCGATCGGCCGCGTCGCCCTCCACGACGCGCTCGGCGACCTCGCGCACCACGGCCAGCCCGCGCGGGTCGCGGTCGACCACGCGCGCGCGAATGCCCTTGCGCGCCAGGTGCAGCGCCGCGGCCTGCCCGACGCGTCCGGCGCCGATGATGAGCACCGGCGCGTCGCCGTCCGGCCCCGACGGCAGCTGGGCGTTGAGGCTGCGGATCTGGTCGGCCGTGCCGGCGACGACGATGACGTTCGAATCGCGAATCTGGGTCTGCGGGGACGCGGGCTGCAGCCGGCCCCGCTCCCAGATGCCAATGATGCTCATGCCGGTGGTCTCGCGCAGGCGCGTGTCGCGCACCGACTGCCCGATGAAGGGCGTGCCGCGCGCCGCCAGCTCGGCAACCTGCAGGCCGCGATACTGCCCGACCACGTGCGCTTCGACACGGCCGACGTCGCACCGGTTGGCGAGGTACTCGCCCAGCTCCCGCTTCAGGGGCAGCACCCGCGTCGCGCCGGCCAGTTGCAGCACGTCCACCGCATCGTCGTCCTCCGCGATAGCCACCACGCTGACCCGGTTCGACACCTCGCGCACGGTGAGCGTGATGTTGGTGTTGGTGGTGTCCTCACGGTTCGCCAGCACCATGGCCGCCCGTTCGACACCGGCCGCGCGGAACGTGTCCGCGCTGTCGATGTCGCCGGCCATCACCGAGAAGCCGTCCCCGACGAGCTGCGCGGCCCTTGCGGGGTCAGGCTCGACGATGACGTACGGCAGCCCCGCCACGCTCAGCCGGCGGACGAGCGCCACGGCCACCGGGTCGTGCTCGGTGATGACAACGTGGTGTTCGATCGCGGCGTCGACCTCGCGCGGCGCGCGCAGCCGGACCCGCGCCTCGAGCCAGGGCGCATAGAACAGCCGGATGAAGAGGAACGGCAGCATCACCAGGAGCAGGATCACGCCCGAGAGCAGGACGATGATGCTGAAGGCCCGCCCGAGGTCGGTGGTGAACGTGATATCGCCGAACCCGAGGGTCGTCATCACGACGAGCGTCCAGTAGAACCCGGTCATCCACGAGTGCGACTGCCCCTCGGCCCGCTCCATGATCACGTGGAAGAGCACGGCGTAGACGCCGACGAGCGCGGCGAGGAAGACGAGGTAGCGCACCAGCGAGCGGATGTTGGTCCGCATGCCGGGCTCGGTGAAGAAGAACGCCAGTTGACTCGGCAGGTACTTCATGCGGCGCGTCGCCTCTGGAGCGGGCGTAGTGTACTTCGCCGGCGGCGGCTGAACGGACGGGAGCCGCCGGAGCGCCCCCCGTGAGCCCGGCGGCGTCGAGGATACCGTCGATCACGTGGGGCCGGAGTCGCGGCCGGTCCCTGCCGGCACGGAACGCGCTATAATCGCGCGGTGGGCCGGGCTCTCCACGCCTGCCTCCTCCTGACAGCGCTGGTCGCGCCGACGGTGCCGCTGCACGCCGCGGACGATCCGCCGGCCCCCGCCGCCCGTTCGACCACCCAGGTCCGCTCCCACCCCGACTTCTGGTTCGGTCGCCCGCGGGGGTTTCTGGGCGTGCGGTCCTCGTGGATCTTCCAGCGCGCGGGGAGCGACCTGTTCGATTTCGTGCAGCGGCACCTGACGCTGGAGGACGGCGCCTTCGACAGCCCGGCCTTCAACGTGGACCTGGGCGTGGCCATCACCCCGCGCATCGACGCCGTGGTCGGACTCGAAACGGCCGGCCGCACCAGCGCGTCGGAGTACCGCGACTTCGTGGACAATCGCCTGCGGCCCATCGAGCAGCGCACGACGCTTCGGACGACAGCCGTCACCGGCAGCGTGCGGGTGGCGCTGACGCCGCGGGGCCGCGCGATCAGCCGCCTCGCCTGGGTCCCCCGCCGCGTGTTCGCGTTTGCCGGCGCCGGCGGCGGTGCCGCCTACTACCGTTTCAACCAGACCGGATCGTTCGTCGACTTCGTCGATCGCTCGGTGTTCGACGATGTGTTCGAGTCGCAGGGATGGGCACCCAGCGCGCATGCCTTTGGCGGCGCCGACATCCAGGTGTTCCGCAAGCTGTTCGTCACCGTCGAGGGGCGGTACACCTGGGCCTCGGGCACGCTCAGCACCGACTTCATCGGCTTCGATCCGATCGACCTGTCCGGCTTCCGGCTGTCGGGCGGCATCAACGTGGTGTTCTGAGGACCGCACGGCCATGAGACGTGCTCTGCGTGCCGCGACGGCTCTGGTCACGCTGGCGGCGCCGGCCCTCGTGGGGGCCCAGCCGGTCGATGGGCGCTGGGCGCCGTGGATGGGCTGCTGGGAGATCGTCGACGACACCGCGGGCGCGCCGCCCGACGTCCAGTCGGTTGCCGACTTCCGCGACGCGACGCGCCGGCGCGCGGCGCCGGACGGCGTGGTGTGCGTCACGCCGTCGGAGTCGGGAGAGGGGGTCACGCTCACCACCTACCTGGCCGACAAGCCGGTGCTGACCCAGACCCTCGTCGCCGACGGCCGCGAGCGACCCGTGGCGGAAGGCGCGTGCCGCGGCGCGCAGCAGGCCGACTGGTCGCGCAGCGGGTACCGGGTGTTCACCCGCGCCCGTCTGAGCTGCGACCGCGAGCCATCGCGCAGCGTCGATGGTGTCTCCATTCTCGGCGTGGGCCCGGAGTGGCTCGATGTGCAGATGGTCGATGTCGGCGGCCACCGCAGCATCCGCGTGCGGCGCTACCAGTGGGCCCGCGACCAGCGTCACGCCGGAGGCGTGGCCATGGCCCACGACCGCATTCCCGTCACGAGCGCCTTCTCGGTGGAGGACGTCAAGGAAGCCGCCGGCCGCCTGCCGGTCGAGGTCGTGCAGGCCGCGCTCGTCGAGACACGGCTCGGCTTCGCCGTGCGCCGCCGCATCCTCGAGGACCTCGATGAGGCCGGCGTTCCCGATGCCGTGACCGATCTGCTCGTCGCGCTGGCCTTCCCCGATCGCTTCGTGGTCGAGCGGCCGAACGCATCCGGCGCGACGTCGGGCTGGCTGCCGGGCGGGATCCAGCCCGACGACGACCCGACGCTCTTCGGGTACTACTACTCGCCGTTCAGCTACTGGTCGTCGCGCGGGTACTACGACTCCACGCCGTATCCGTTCTACGGGTGGACGCGGCTCGACCCCGACCGGGGCGGCAGCGGCGGCGAGCCGCGTCCGAGCGGCCTCGGGCGCGTCGTGGACGGTCACGGCTACACGCGGGTGCGGACGCGCGATCCCGATCCGGCCATCCGGACCAGCGATGGCAGCACGAGCGGCACGACGTCGGCCGGAGGCTCATCGAGCGGCACGGCCTCGCCTGGCGGCTACTCCGGCGGGAGCAGCGGCAGCAGCAGCGGGAGCGACCGCACCGCGGTGCCGCGGCCGCCCGGCGGCGGGCGCTGACACCGCGCCGCCGCTGTGATATGGCTATATGGGTGTTACAATATGGGCACCCATGAAAACCACCATCGACATCGCCGACGCCCTCTTCGACGCCGCCCGTGAGAAGGCGCGCCGCGAGGGCACGACCCTCCGCGCGGTGGTCGAAGAGGGCCTCCGCGCCGTCCTGGGCCGCCGGCCGCCCGGCCGGCCATTTCGGCTCCGCCGCGTGACGTTTCGCGGCAAGGGCCTCAACCCCGACCTCGAGGGCCGCGGCTGGGAGGCTGTCCGCGACCGCTCCTACGAAGGCCGCGGGGCCTGACGCGTGATCGCGGTCGATACGAACATCCTGGTCTACGCCCATCGCGCAGACGCGGCCTTTCACCAGGACGCGTATGCGCGGCTGTCTGAACTGGCCGAAGGGCCGCGCACCTGGGCCATCCCGTGGCCGTGCGTGCACGAGTTCCTCGCCGTCGTCACCCACCCCCGCATCTACCGGCCGCCAACGCCGTTATCCGTCGCGCTCGACCAGGTCGATGCCTGGCTCGAGTCGCCGGGCCTCACGCTGCTCGGCGAACCGACGGACCACTGGACCCGCCTGCGGCCGCTGCTGGCGAAGGGGCGCGTGGCCGGCGCCGTCGTGCACGACGCGCGCATCGTCGCCCTCTGCCTCGCCCACGGCGTGTCGGAGCTGTGGTCGGCCGATCGGGATTTCGGGCGTTTTCCGGGCCTGGCCGTCCGGAACCCGCTCGCGACCGGCGAGTGAGGGGCGTAACATGGAGCGAGGGCGCGCGCGGCGCGCCCGCCAGCCCATGAGCACGCCTGTCGTCGAGCGCTTCGACTCGGCCCATCCCACGACCCACTGGCACCGCCTCGACGATGGGCGCGTGCAGTGCGACGTGTGTCCGCGGTACTGCCGCCTGCACGACGGGCAGCGCGGCCTGTGCTTCGTGCGCGGCGCCCAGGACGGCGCTGTCGTGCTGACGAGCTACGGCCGATCGAGCGGGTACTGCATCGACCCCATCGAAAAGAAGCCGCTCAACCACTTCCTGCCCGGCACGCCGGTGCTCTCGTTCGGCACCGCGGGCTGCAACCTGGCCTGCCGCTTCTGCCAGAACTGGGACATCTCGAAGTCGCGCGAGTGGGACCGGCTGATGGACGAAGCCAGCCCCGAGGCCATCGCACGCGCGGCGCGCGGCCTGGGCTGCCGGAGCGTCGCGTTCACCTACAACGACCCGGCCATCTTCATGGAGTACGCGATGGACACGGCCGATGCCTGCCGCGCGCAGGGCGTGCGGTCGGTGGCCGTGACCGCCGGCTACATGGCGCCGGAGGCCCGCCGCGAGTTCTACGCGCACATGGACGCGGCCAACGTCGATCTGAAGGCGTTCACCGAGGACTTCTACCACAAGGTGTGCGCCGCGCACCTGCGGCCGGTGCTCGACACGCTGGTGTATCTGAAGTGCGAGACGACGGTCTGGTTCGAGATCACGACGCTCCTCATTCCGGGCTACAACGACTCGGACGAGGAGATCGACGCGATGACGAAGTGGGGCGTCGCCGAACTCGGATCGGATGTACCGTGGCACTTCACGGCGTTTCACCCCGACTGGAAGATGCTCGACGTGCCGCCCACGCCGCCGGCGACGCTCACGCGCGCGCGCCAGATCGCCATGGACAACGGCGTCCGGTACGCGTATACCGGCAACGTGCACGACGAGTCGGGCGGGAGCACGTACTGCCACGCCTGCGGCGCGCGCCTCATCGGACGCGACTGGTACGAGATGACCGCGTGGGCCCTCGACGAGCACGGCCGCTGCCGGGCGTGCGGCGCGACCTGCGCGGGCGTCTTCGAGCCCCAGCCGGGCCGCTGGGGCGGCCGGCGGCGCCAGGTGACGATCCGGCCGTAGCCCCGCGCTCACACACCCATGACCGAGCCCTTCTCCCTCCAGACCGGCGATGCCCTGATCGTCGTCGACGTTCAGAACGACTTTCTGCCCGGCGGCAGCCTGGCGGTGGCCGACGGCCACGCGGTGGTGGAGCCGCTCAACCGTTACATCGCGGCGTTCGAGGCCAGGGAGCTGCCCGTCTACTTCACGCGCGACTGGCATCCGCCCGACCACAGCTCGTTCGTCGCCCGCGGCGGTCCCTGGCCCCCGCACTGCGTGGCCGACACGACAGGCGCGGCATTCGCGCCCGGCCTCCGGCTGCCGCAGCATGCCGTGGTGATCTCGAAGGCCACCTCGCGGGAGGCCGACGCGTACTCGGGATTCGAGGGCACGGATCTCGACCATCGGCTGCAGGCGCAGGGGGTGCGGCGCGTGTTCGTGGGCGGGCTCGCCACCGACTACTGCGTGCTCAACACCGTCCGCGACGCGCTCGAGCACAAGTACGAGACCTACCTCCTGACGGACGCCATTCGGGCGGTCGACGTCACGCCCGGCGACGGCGATCGCGCGCGCGCGGAGATGGAACGCCGGGGCGCGCGGCCCATCACCTTCGACGCCCTCGGGGCCTGACGGCGCGATGCACGATCCCGCACCCGGCGCGCTGCTCACCGACCTCTACCAGCTCACCATGCTCGACGCCTACTTCGAGCATGGCTTGACGCGCACGGCCGTCTTCGAGTTCTTCGTGCGCCGGCTGCCGGACGCCCGCGGCTTCCTCGTCGCGGCGGGGCTGGAGCAGGCGCTGGACTATCTCGAGACGCTTCGCTTCACGGACGACGAGCTCGACTGGATCCGGGCATCGGGCCACTTCAGCCCGGGCTTCGCCGACCGGCTCGCCGCCCTTCGGTTCACGGGCGACGTCGACGCGCTGCCCGAGGGCACGGTGTGCTTCGCGAACGAGCCGCTCCTCCGCATCGTGGCCCCACTGCCAGAGGCACAGCTGGTCGAGACGCGCCTCATCAACCTCCTGCAGTTCCAGACGATGATTGCGTCGAAGGCCGCCCGGTCGGTGCTCGCGGCCAACGGCCGCCAGTTGGTGGAGTTCGGCCTGCGCCGCGCGCACGGCGCCGAGGCGGGCCTGTTCGCTGCCCGCGCCAGCTACCTGGCGGGCTTTGCGGGCACGTCGAACGTGGCGGCCGCGGCGCGGTACGGCATGCCCGCCTTCGGCACGATGGCCCACGCCTTCGTGCAGGCGCACGACGACGAGGAGCAGGCCTTCGAGCACTTCGCCGTGACGCACCCCGACAACAACACGCTGCTCATCGACACCTACGACACCGAGGCCGCGGCCCGGAAGGTGGTCAGCCTGGCCGGCCGGCTGCGCGCGCGCGGCATCACGATTCGAGCCGTGCGGCTCGACAGCGGCAACCTGCTGGACCATGCGGTTCGGGTTCGGCGCATCCTCGACGACGGCGGCCTGCGCGAGACGCGGATCTTCTCGAGCGGCAACCTCGACGAGTACGTGCTGCGCGACCTCGTCCGCGAGGGCGCGCCCATCGACGGCTTCGGGATCGGCACGAGCCTCGACACGTCTGCCGACGCGCCGTACCTGGAGTGCGTCTACAAGCTGATGGAATACGACGGGCGGGCGCGCCGCAAGCGGTCGGAGGGCAAGGCCACCTGGCCGGGACGCAAGCAGGTGTTCCGGCGCTACGGGCCGAGCGGCGAGATGGCGGGCGACGTCCTCACCGTCGACGGCGATGCCCAGGAGGGCGAGGCGCTCCTCGTGCCCGTGATGCGCGGCGGACGACGCCTGGCGCCCCGCGAGTCCCTGCACGCCATCCGCGCCCGCGCGGTCCGGCAACTCGGCGACCTGCCGGCCCACCTCCAGGCCCTCGAGACCGAACCGGCTTACCTGGTCCGCGTGGCGCCGGCGCTCGTCAGCCTGACCGAGCTGGTCGATCGCACGGTCGCGCCGGGCTGACCGTGCGCGGCATCACGGCCGCCGCTGTCGGGCGGGCGCGCGCGCTGACTTCGCCTATGATGGGCCTCCACAAGGAGGCTCCATGTCCCGTATCCGTTCCCGGTCGGTTGTCCTGGGCGCGCTGCTCTTCGTCTCCGGCCTGGCGTCCGGCGCGCTGGGCACCAGCGTCCATTCCGCGGCCGCGCAGTCGTCGACGCGTGTGTTCGAGCTCCGCACCTACACGGCGCCGGAAGGCAAGCTGGGCGACCTGCACGCGCGCTTCCGGAATCACACGCTGCGCATCTTCGAGAAGCACGGCATGACCAACATCGTGTACCTCTCGCCCATGGACGCCCCTCTCTCGGACAACACGCTCGTCTACCTGCTCGCCCACAAGGACCGCGAGTCGGCGAAGGCAAGCTGGGGCGCCTTCGTCAACGACCCGGAATGGAAGAAGGTGTCCGCGGAGTCGCAGGTCAACGGGCGCATCGTCGCCAAGGTGGAGTCGGTCTTCTTCACCCCGACGGACTACTCGCCCATGAAGTGAGAGGAGGCGCCATGCGGATTCTGCACGCCCGGCTCATCCTGGCTGGCGCCCTGATGGTCGCCGGCGCGGCGGCGCTGCCGCGCGCCGACGCCCAGCAGCCCGCCGACGACCCCCGCTTCACCGGGCTGTCGACGGTGCTCGAGTCGAAGGACCTGTCCGTCGCCCGTCGGCGGTTCGAAGCCGGCGCCCGATCGGCGTGGCACCGCCACGACAACGGGCAGCTGCTGTACGTCGAACGCGGCCGGATGCGCACGCAGAAGCGGGGCCAGCGCATGCGCGAGCTCGGCCAGGGCGAGAGCGACTACACGGCGCCCCACGTGGAGCACTGGCACGGCGCCACCCCGGACGAGGCGCTCATCCAGGTGAACGTGGGGTTCGGCGGGGAGACCCGCTGGCTGGAGCGCACGACCGACGCGGAATACCACGGCCGGCCGCAGTAGCGCCGCGGGGCGGCCTATTGTCGGGCGATGCCGGGGCGGCCGCCGCGCAGGACGTACTTCTGCACCTTGCCGGTGGCCGTCTTGGGCAGCTCGGCCACGACGGTGAAGCTGTGCGGCACCTTGAAGTGCGCCATGTGCTCGCGGCAGAACGCGCGCAGCTCGCCGTCGGTGGCGGCGGCGCCGGGCCGCAGCACGATCCAGGCGTGCGGCGCCTCGCCCCACGTCTGGTCCGGCAGCCCGACGACCGACGCCTCCTGCACGGCCGGGTGTCTGAGCAGCATGGCCTCGACCTCGACCGAGGAGATGTTCTCGCCGCCGCTGATGATGACGTCCTTCAGCCGGTCGCGGATCTCGACGTACCCGTCCGGGTGAACGACGGCCGCATCGCCGGAGTGGAACCAGCCGTCGCCCATGGCCCGGGCCGTCGCCTCGGGGTCGTCGTAGTAGCCCGCCATGACGACGTTGCCTCGGGCGACGATTTCGCCCATCGTCCGGCCATCCTGCGGGACGTCCCGGCCCTGCTCGTCGACGACGCGCAGCTCGCCCGAGGTGATGAGCTCGACGCCCTGCCGCGCCTTCACCACCGCCCGCGCCGCGGGCGTCAGGTCGGCGTGCTCGGGACGCGGCTCGCACACGGTGATGAACGGCGCCGTTTCCGTGAGCCCGTAGACGTGGGTGACGGTCCAGCCGAGCTCCTCCTCGAGCCGCTGGATGGTCACGGCGGCGGGCGGCGCGCCGGCGGTGAGCACGCGCACGCCCCGCGGCGCGCCGGCGGTGGTCTCGGCGGGCGCGTCGGCAAGGCCGATGAGCACGGTCGGCGCCGCGCAGAGCACCGAGATACGCTCATCGCGGACGAGCCGGAACACCGCGGCCGGATCCACCTTCCGCAGGCAGACATGGGTGCCGCCGACGGCGGTGACGATCCACGTGAACGTCCACCCGTTGGCGTGGAACATCGGGAGCGTCCAGAGATACCGGTCGGCCGGGGTCATCGGCACGTGCACCAGCGTGCCGACCGCGTTGGTCCACGCGTTGCGGTGCGTGATCATCACGCCCTTCGGCCGTGACGTCGTCCCGCTCGTGTAGTTGATGGTCAGCAGGTCCTGCTCGTCGATGGCCGGGCGCCGGACGTCGGCCGTCGCGCCGCCGACGAGCGCCTCGTAGTCGAGCCAGCCCGCCAGCGTGCCGGTGAGCGCCACGAAATGCCGCACGCCGGTGAGCGAGCCGCGAACGCTGTCGACCGCGGCCACGAACTCTCCATCGACGCAGACGACCGTCGCGCCGCTGTGCTGGATGATGTACTGGAAGTCGTCGGCGACCAGCCGGTAGTTGATGGGGACCAGCACCGCGCCGATCTGCGGCACAGCGTAGAACGACTCGAGCTGCGCGTGGGTGTTGGGCGCGATGTAGGCGACGCGGTCGCCCTTGCCGACGCCGAGCGCCTGGAGGGCCGACGACCAGCGGTCGCAGCGCTCGAAGAAGGCCGCGTAGGTGAACCGGGACGCGCCGTCGACAACGGCCTCGCGGGCGCCGTAGAGCCGGCGCGCCCGGCGCATGAAGTCGAGCGGGGTGAAGGGGACGTTCATGCCCGCCCGAGTCGCCGGCTACCGCTGCGGCGTGGACGAGGGGGCCGGCGGCACGTGGAAGGTGAAGCTCGTGAACATCATCTCCTCCCACGTCTGGTCGCCCCAGAAGACGTCCTTCGTCGGGTCCGGGTTCGACTTGTTGGACGGCGAGTTGTCGTACCAGGCCGAGGCGTGGATCGTCGTGCCGCCGGGCAGCCGCATCGGCTCGACGAACTGGTACTCGTGCTGCCAGTTGAAGTCGTAGTTGGGCACCGAGAGGAACGGCTCGCGCCGGCCGTCCGGGTACTCCACCTCGTAGTGCCAGCGGACGCCCCGCACGTGGGTATGCGGCGTCAGGCTGAAGAGCACCACGTCGCGATTGAACGTCATCGAGGCATCCACCCGGTGGTCCTTCGCCCCGGCCGGGATGTGCAGCTCGCCGTTGATGAGCGACAGCGTGTTGAGGGGCCGCGCGGGCGGCTCCTTCGCGAAGATGAACGCCATCTTCGTGCGATCCGTGGTGGCCGTGCCGTTCGGCGTGTAGTGCATCTGGAAGACGAGCGACGCGCCCTTCGGGAGCCGCATCGCCGAGCCGGCCGGATAGACGCGATACGAGTTGCCGGGCACGTAGCCGCCCATCGACCCCTGCGTGCCGCGGATGCGCGGGCGATCGTTGGGCGGCAGGGCCTTGCGCTGCTCCTCGGGCAGCGGCGGGCCGCCGGTCTGGCCGGCGGGGATGCGCGTGCCGCCGTGGAAGGTCACGAGCGGCTGGCGGGCCGGCCCGCGAAGCGCCGCGGCCAGCGCCGCGCCCGGATTGGGCGCCGGTGCGCCCCCCGGGGGCGCGGGCGGCTTCACGTACACGATGACGTGGTGTACCACCGAGGGATTCCCCGGCCGCATCTCCCACGCCTGCACCCAGCGGTCCTCGTCGAAGTTGGCGGGCACCTCGAAGTACACGTACGGCACCTCGCCGCTGGCGGGAATCGGGTAGTCCTCCTGCATCTCGACCACCGCGTCGGGCGTGCCAATGGTCCACCCGGAGGGATACGTCGGCGCCGGCGGCAGGTCCTTCGCGTCGCCTTCCGGTGCCCCGGCCTCGACCCAGCGGAGGATGGTCTCCTTCTCGGCGCTCGTCAGCCGCCGCTCGTTGGCGAACCTGCCGATGGCCGGGTCGGCGTGCCACGGCGGCATGACGCCGTCGCGGACCCGCGCGGCGATGGACCGCGCCCAGGGCCGGGCCTCCTTGTAGGTCAGCAGCGACATGGGCGTCGCCTCGCCGGGGCGATGGCAGGTCGTGCAGTTGTCGAAGAAGATGGGCGCGACGTCCTTGCTGAAGGTCGGCGCCGTGGCCGAGGGCTGGGCCCCCGCGTGGCTGGCCAGTGCGGTGGCCGCGACGAACACGACGATGCCGGCGTTCGGTCTCATGCGCAGGGGCTCCTCGGTCGGGAAGCGAAATCACATTATCTACGAAAACCGGCGGGCTCCGGTTCCGCCGGGCCGCCGTGAACCTGATAGGATGCGCGGCATGACGCGATCCCGCACGGTCGTTCTCCTGTGCCTCGTTCTCCTGGGCGGCGGCGCCCTGGCGCTCGGCGGCTCGGGCCTCGGCGCTGCGCAGGAGGCCTCCCGCCCGCCCGGCACGAGCTACAGCGGCAAGGCGTTCACCTTCCACACCATCGCCGATGGCGTGTACCACGCCGTCGGGACCGGGGCGCTCGTCGTGATGTCGAACGCCACGATCATCGAGGGCGACCGCGATGTGCTCGTGGTCGACTCCCACGTCACCCCCGGCGGGGCCTGGGCGCTCCGGGAGGAGCTCAAGGCGATTACGCCAAAGCCCATTCGGTACGTGGTCAACTCGCACTTCCACTTCGACCACTCGCACGGGAATCAGATCTACGGCCCCGACGTGGAGATCATCGGCCACGAGTTCGCGCGCCAGCAGATGGTGGCCGGCAAGTCGCTCGATTCGCCGGCGTACGAGTTCTTCGTGGGTGGTGTCCCGAACACCATTGCTGCGCTCGAGAGCAAGCTGCAGGCGGCCGTCGACGAGAAGACGCGCGGGGAGCTCGAGCGCCAGCTTGCCATCCAGCGGAATCACCTGGACGGCACCAGGGCGGTGCGGCCGACGCCGCCGAACGTGACGCTCAGCCACCGCCTGACGCTCTACCGCGGCCAGCGCGAGATCCGGCTGCTGCACCTCGGCCGCGGCCATACGGGCGGCGACCTCGTCGTCCACCTGCCGAAGGAACGGATCATCGCCACCGGGGATCTGCTGGTGGAGGGCACATCCTACATGGGCGACGCCTACTTCACGGAGTGGATTGCCACCATCGAGGCCCTCAAGCAGGTGGACTTCGACACCGTGCTCCCCGGCCACGGCCAGGCGTTCACGGGCAAGGCCAAGCTGGACCACTGGCAGGCCTACCTGCGGGACTTCTGGGCGCAGGCGCAGAAGTTCCACCAGGCGGGCGTGCCGTGGGAGGAGGCCGCGAAGCAGGTGGACCTGCGCGGGCACGCGGTGAACTACCCGAACATCCGCGGCGTGGGCCTCACGCCGAATCACGGCATGCGCCGGGCGTACCAGATTCTGGACGGGGTCGTGAAGTAGAAACCCGCTCGACCGCCCCCACCCGTGTCGCCACGGGGAGCACGGCGGCCCGGAGGCACCCAACCGCACCCGTTGTGGTGGCCAGCCTCCGTGCTTCCGGGTTTCCGTGCCCTCGTGGTCTTCTCAGCAGGCGTGCACGATCGCGGCGCTGGTCCCGTGGAGCCACGCCGCGCCGCCGGGCTCGCCGAAGCACGCCGTTGCCGCGGCATCCGCCGTCATGCAGTCGTCGGCGCGCACCGTGAGGCTGCGCATGGGCGTCACGCGCGGCTCCGCGCTCCGCGGATCCAGCAGGTGGTGATAGCGCCGCCCGCGGTGCTCGAAGTACTGCACGTAATCGCCGGACGTGGCGACCGCCGCGTCCTCGAGGTCGAACTCGGCCACGAGACGGTCGGGGCGCTCCGGCGACCGGACGCCCACCCGCCACGGCCTGCCGTCGGCCGCGCGGCCGAGCGCATAGAGGTCGCCGCCGACATTGACCAGCGCATGCGCGATGCCCCGCTCGCGCAGCGCAGCCACGGCCTGGTCCACGGCATACCCCTTGGCGATGCCTCCGAGATCGATGCCCACGTCGGCGGACGTGAACCGCACGGCCGGGCGGCCCGACCAGGTGCCGACATCGAGCGCGCGATACAGACCGCGCCCCGCAAAGCGCTGCACGTCGGCGCCGGCCGGCGGCCTCGTCCGCCGCCCCACGTCCCAGAGCGCCACGGCCCCGCCCAGCGCCGGATCGAAGGCGCCGTCGGTGCGCGTCGCCCAGGTGAGCGCCGCGCCGACCACAGCCGCAGTCTCCCGCGTCACGACCACCGCTTCGGCGGCGGCCAAGCGGTTGGCGCGGCCGATGTCCGACGCCGCCTGGAACCGCGACATCAGGCCCTCGACGGCCCGGAGACGGGCCAGCGCCGCGTCGATCGCGGCGTGTGCGGCGCGGGCGTCGCGATGCGCCACCGCGAAATCGGCGATCGTGCCCATCACGGGCACCGTGCGCTGGGCAACCGCGAGCCGCCGCGCCTGCCACGGCACCGCGGCGACGACGAGCGCGCCGACGCCGAGCGCCACGAACTCGCGCCGCGTCAGCCCCGACCCAGCCACCGGATCACGATTCGTCATCATGCCACTCCACCGGCTCGCCGCCGCGAGCCTCGTCGGGATGCGCGCACGCGCCCCCGTGGCACGTGCAGTGGGCGCACCTCCCGCGCGCCCGGCCCCGCTCGAGGATTCCGTACAGCGCGAACAGCGCCGCGAATCCGCCGACAGCGATGAGCACCGACGTCATGCCGTGCTGAAGAGGCCGGCGAAGCCCATGAACGCCAGCGACAGCGCGCCAGCCAGAATGAGAACCAGGCCCATGTTCCGGGCGGCGTCCGGCACGTCCGCCAGCTCCAGCTGCTCGCGGATCGAGGCCATGAGCACGAGCGCGATGGTCAGCCCGATGCCCGCGCCAACGGCAAAGAACACGCCCTCGACGAGCCCGTACCCGCGGTTGGTCGAGAAGATCGCCAGCCCCAGAATCGCGCAGTTCGTGGTGATGAGCGGCAGGAAGATGCCCAGGGCGCGGAAGAGCGCCGGACTCAGCTTCTTGATCGCCATCTCGACGATCTGCACGAGCGAAGCGATGACGATGATGAACGCGATGATGCGCAGGTAAGGCGCCGACGGCAGCAGGAACGTGTTGAGCGCCCAGACGGCCACCGCGGTCACCACCATCACGAAGATGTTGGCGAGGCCCATCCTGAGCGCGGTCTCCACCTTCCCCGACACGCCAAGGAAGGGGCACAGGCCCAGGAACAGCGCCAGCGTGAAGTTGTTGACCACGGCCGCCGAGACCAGAATCCAGACGAGGTCCGCCATGCTAGGCCGCCTCCTCGACGTCCGCTCCGCCGCTCGACGCCGCACGGGCCCGCGCGTCGCCGCGCCGCGTGTACCAGCTGAACAGGAGCAGGAGCACCCCGAGTGTGAGGAACCCGCCGGGCGGAAGGATCATGACGACCCACGGCTCGTAGCGGGGCCCGAACACGCTCACCCCCAGGAACGTGCCGCTGCCGAGCACCTCGCGCACCGTCCCCATCAGCAGCATGGTCATTGCGAAGCCCGCCGACATGCCGAGCGCATCCAGGAGCGATCGGCCCACGGGGTTCCTCGACGCGAACGCCTCCTGGCGCCCGAGGATGATGCAGTTCACCACGATCAACGCGACGAAGGCGCCGAGCTCCTTGTGCACGACCGGCACGTATGCCTCGAGGATCATGTCGGCCATCGTCACGAAGGTCGCGATGATGAGGATGTAGCTCGAAATCCGCACGTCGCTCGGGACGATGCGCTTGATGGTGGACACGAGCAGGCTCGAACCCACGAGCACGAAGAGCACGGCCGCGCTCATGACGAGGCTGTTGGCGACGCTGTTGGTGACAGCCAGCGCCGGGCACAGGCCGAGCAGCTGCACCAGGACCGGGTTCTCGCGCCACAGGCCCTTGGTGAACTCCGTCGACGGCGGGGCTGGCTGCCGCGGGCTCATGGCTGCGGCTCCCGCGGCACATGCGCCGCGATGATCGGTCCGATCCGCTCGAGCGTCGTGTTGATGGCCTGGACCACGGCCCGCGACGAGATGGTCGCGCCGGTGATCATCACGAGCTCGTTCGGCAACCCGTCGCCCTGGCCGTCCCGCACGGGCACGAGCGGCGCCCGCACCCGCGCAAACTGCTCGACGAATCCGGCGTCCTTGAAGATCTTGTCCCCCAGGCCGGGTGTCTCCTTCGAGTCGAGCACGCGCATGCCCAGCAGCTGCGACGACGCGGGGTCGTACCCGAAGAGGAGCCGGATGGTGTCCTGGAAACCCGGCCCGGCGGCCAGGATGGCGTAGCCGGCCGGCGCCCCGCCGCGCCACCCCAGATACACGGCCTCGGCCGTGTCGGCATCCGCGCCGGCCGGGAGCGTCGGCGACAGCGTGGTGCCCGTGACGTAGAGGGTGTCGTACCGGTCCGGGGCGGCCAGCACTTCCTGGACGGCGGCCGCCAGCGCCGCCGCCTTGTTGGCGCGAATCCGGGGCGAGGTCGCCACGAACACGGACACGATCAGCAGGCCGGCGAGCGCGCCGAAGCCGCCCAGCGTGGCGATGAGACGCTGCGACGAGGCAGATGGACGGGCCGGCGGCGCGGACGGAGTGCCGTGGGTCATGCCGACACCTTCTCCGGTCCGGTCCCGAACACCCGCGGCTGGGTCGCCCGGTTGATGAACGGCACGAGCGCGTTCATGATCAGGATGGCGTACATCACACCCTCGGCCAAACCGCCCCACAGCCGAATCAGCACCACCAGCGCGCCCACGCCCGCGCCGAAAATCCAGCTTCCGCGGTTGGTGACCGGCGAGGTCACCATGTCGGTCGCCATGTACACCGCGCCGAGCATGAGGCCGCCGGAGAACAGCATGAACTGCGGCGTGGGATACCGGGCGGCGTCAATCGCATGGAATACGCCGCTGAGAGCCGCCACCGTCAGGAGGATGCTCACCGGGATGCGCCAATTGAGGTAGTTCTTGACGGCGAGATAGCCGCCGCACACGAGGATCAGCAGCGCGCTCGTCTCGCCCAGCGATCCCGCCGTGGTGCCGAGCGCCAGGTCGCGGACGGGCGTCGCGATCCGCTCGAACTTCATCAAGCCGAGCGGCGTGGCCGTGGTGACCGCATCCACCTGGCTCGACATGAGGGGCAGCGCGAAGTTGTCGCCGCGCAGCGACCACCACGAGACGCCGTCGACCGCCGGCCACGTCGTGAGGGCCACGGGAAACGCCGCCTGCAGGAACGCCCGTCCGAGCAGCGCCGGATTGAACACGTTCTGGCCCAGGCCGCCGAAGATGGTCTTGCCGAATCCGATGCCGAAGGCGCCTCCGAGCGCCGCCATCCAGAGCGGCAGCCCCGCCGGCAGGCACAGCCCCAGCAGCAGGCCCGTGATGACGGCGGAGCCGTCGCCGACCACGCCCGTGCGGCCCCACGCCGCTTCGGCCCCGACGGCGCCAGCGACCGACGCCAGGATCACGAGCAGCGCGCTCGGGCCGAAGGCGTAGCCGGCGAAAACCACGATGGGCACCAGGCTCCCGACGACCGACCACATGATGGTGGGCGTCGAATCGCGGCTGCGGAGGTGCGGCGACGCGGTGACGAGCAGGCGCGGGTCGGTCATGCGGCCGGCTTTCGCTGCCGCAGGGCGGCCTTCGCCGCCGCAAACTGCTGCGACAGGGGGATGTTGGACGGGCACACGTAGGAACAGCACCCGCACAGCATGCAGTCGTTGAGGTGGTAGGTCGCGGCCATCTCGTCGTACCGCCCGGCCGCGGCCAGGGTGCCGAGCTGCTGCGGGTTGAGGAAGACCGGACAGGCGTCCAGACAGTGGCCGCACCGGATGCACGGATAGGACGCCTGCGGCTTGCACTCCCGCGCCGCGAGGACGATGACGCCGGTCGTGCCCTTCGTGAGCGGCGTGTCGAGATTGGCCTGCGCCGCTCCCATCATCGGGCCGCCAAACACGATCTCGCGCGCGTCGTCGGTCAGCCCGCCGCAGGCCTCCAGCAGGTCGCCGAGCCGCGTACCGACCGGCACGATGAGGTTGGCGGGCTTGCGCACGCCGAGGCCGGTGACCGTCACGATTCGCTCCACGAGGGGCAGGCCCGTCTCGAAGACCTCGGCAATCGTCGCCACCGACGCGGCATTCTGCACGACGACCCCGACGTCCATCGGCAGCTTGCCCGACGGGACCTCGCGGCCCGTCACGGCCTCGATGAGCATCTTCTCGGCGCCCTGGGGATACTTCACCGTCAGGGGCAGGACGGTGACGTCGAGGTCGTCGGGCCGGGTGCGGGCCAGCGCGTCGATGGCGTCGGGCTTGTTCCGCTCGACGCCGATGACGGCCTTCGACACGCCCAGAATGCGCATCATGATCCGGATGCCGAGGTGCACCCGCCCCGGGTATTCGACCATCGACCGGTGATCGGTCGTCAGGTACGGCTCGCACTCGCAGCCGTTCACCAGGATCATCGAGATGGGCTTGTCCGGGGGCGGCTTGAGCTTGACGTGCGTGGGGAACGCCGCGCCGCCCAGCCCCACGACGCCGGCCTGCTGCACCGCGGCGAGCAGCCCGGCCCGATCGAGCCCGCGCCAGTCGGGCACCAGGCGGGGGCGGGGGATCTGTCCGGAGAACGGCTCCACGGCGAGGCGCAGGGCCGGCTTGAAGGTTCCGTCCGGATGCGGGCTCAGCCCGAGCTCCATGATGGTACCGCTCGCCGACGCGTGGACGGGCGAGGACACCCACCCGTCGGGCTCCGCAATCAGGTCGCCGCGCTCGACCCGATCGCCCGCGCGCACGATCGGCTTCGCCGGCGTGCCCGCATGCTGGCTCAGCGGGAGCACCACCTCGGCGGGGTACGGCAGCCGCCGGATCTTCAGATGCGCCGTGAGCTGCTTCAGCTCCGGCGGATGCACGCCGTGCCGGAACGTCAGCGTCTCGAACACCGCCGAGGCCTCCCGATGTACGCCATGCCGTCGCTCGCCGATTCCGATTCCGGTGCCCGCCGCTCCTGCCGCATCAGTTGAACCGCTCCGCCCGCTTGACCCACTTCTCCAGGTCCTTCTCCTTGGGGTTGAGCGGCGTGCCGGGGTGGATGATGCCCACCGGACACTTCTCGGCGGCCATGACGATCTCGCGGAAGGTACCCGCGGAGGCATCCTTGATGTACGCCTGCTTCTTCTCGTTGTAGGCGAACAGGCGCTTGTTGAGGTTCGTGCACTCGTTGCACGCCGTGCAGAGCTCCGAATCGATGTACGGCTCGAGGCCCACGCCCTCGTCGTCTGCGGCCGCGGGCGGGGCCACGGCCGGGCTGGCCGCACCCGCCGCGGCAGCCGGCGCCGGTGCCGGCGCCCCCGCGGGCACGACGGGCGAGGGCGGCGGGGCCGCCGTGCCGCCGCCGTTCCCGCGGCCCAGGTCCACCTTTCCGAGCGGCTCCAGGTTCCGCATCTCCTGGACGCGGCGGAGCAGGTCGGCGATTGTCTCCTGGCCGTTCGCGGTGGCGCGCACCAGACCCTCGGCCATGCGTCGCGCCACGACGGCGGGATACCTGGTGCGCAGGTCGGCCACCGTCGCGGCATGCGCCGCCTCGAGCGCCGCGATCTCGGTTCCGAGAGTCGCCTGGACGTCGGCGGCGATGCGTTCGCGGATGGCCGGGGGCACGTCGAGCCCTGCCATGTGCCGCAACTGCTGCCAGAGAGACACGCGATCGTCCGCCAGCTCGACGATCTCGCGCGACGCCGCGAGCCGCACCAGGTGCCCGTCGCAGTCGCGGGCGTGGATGAACGGAATGCGGCCCTCGCGCTCGGCCGGCGACGCCGCCACGTACTCGTCGAAGCGCATGAGCGCCGCCGGATCCGCGTCGTCGGCGACCACCTTGAAGTGCTTCCTGAAGCGCGACTCGGTGGCCGCCCAGTCGGCGATGGTCACGGGAAGCGTGAGCACCTGCGTCGCGCCGTCATTGTCGGTGTAGCGGAGGTCGTAGGTGGGCCACACCTCGTCGACCATGGGGTTGCCGTCGAGGCTCAGGCGATCGGCGAGATGCTTTCCGGCCGCTGGGTCGTACACCAGGAGCGGGAACGCGCGCGCTTCGAGGGCCAACCGGGCGGCGTCGGTCGCCGCGTCGTCGCCCAGGCCGTGCTCGGGCGGACACGGACAGTTGAGCACGAAGACCGCCGGGTACCGCGACTGCAGCCCGCGCAGCACGCCCCCCAGCAGGTGCGACGGCGCCGCCTGGGACGACTGCACAAGGAACACGTTGCGGTGGGCGATGGCCAGGAGCGCAAGCTCCTTCCGCGTCTCGGTCTTGCCGTGCTGGGCGCGGCCCCAGGCCGCCATGTCGCTCACCTGGCCGGTGAAGCCGCTCGTGCACGCCTGCCCGCCGGTGTTCGAATAGACCTGCGTGTCGAGCACGACGACCCGGACCGGCTTGCCCGAGGCCAGGAGCCGCGACAGGTTCTGGAAGCCGATGTCCAGCATCGCGCCGTCACCGCCCACCGCGAGGATGGGCGGACACATCGCGAACTCCTCGTCGGTGAACTGGTGCCAGTCGAACCGGCCGAAGAACCCGTCGTGCTCGGCCGGGTCGTACCTGCCCTCGAGTTCGAGCTCGGCCCTGCGGACGGCGGAGAACCCGATCGCCATCTTGCGCATGTGCCCTTCGAACAGGCCGATCGCAATCGACGGCGCGTCCTGGAACAGGTGGTTGACCCACGGGAAGGGGTACGGGTTGTAGGGATACGTGCTGCCCCAGACCGACGAGCATCCCGTGGCGTTCGCGATGCCAGTGGTTGCGCGGCCCTTGCCGCTCGGTCCTTCGACGTACCGCCACCGGAGGTCCTTCAGCTCCTCGAGCAGGCGGGCGAGGCGGTCTACCTCGGCCTGCTTGGCCGGCGCCAGCGGGATATCGACGCGCCCGGCCGACGGCCGGTGTGTCTTCCCGACGGAGGCCAGCGACGCGTCGGACGCGAGCAGGCCGCGGGCCTTTCTGTCGAGCTCCGCGATGAGCGTGTCGAGTCGCTCCACGTAGCGCTTCACGCGCGGCAGCATCGTCGCATTGATGGCCGACACGACGAGGTGCATGACGGTCTTCTCGCCGCAGCCCATGCAGGCGCCGTCGCCGCCCACCATGGAGCGGTAGTTGCGCTGCTTGAGCAGCAACGAGGACAGCACGCCGATGCCCTCGTCCACGCTCGCGACGTTCACGTAGCGGTCGTGGGTCTCGGGCAGGAACTGCCAGAGGTGCCAGTTCCGCCGGAGCTTCTCGACCACCTCGTCGGTCTGCTTGACGGTCGTGAGCGCCCCGTCAGGGCAGACGCGCACGCAGATGTTGCAGCCTTTGCACGCGTCGGGGTTGACGGTGATGGACAGCAGACCACCCGTCCCCTTCTCCTTCGACTCGGGCACGTCGAAGAAGGGCGCGGTCTTGGCGAGCGGGAACTCGGCCAGCGCGGAGTACACCGGCGCGAACTCGGCGTCCAGCGCGTGCCGGCGTTCCGGGTCCATGCCCAGCTTGCCGACCACCGTGTCGTAGGCGCCCGACACCACCTGGCCGAACGTCGTGAAGGGCACGCCCTTCAGCGTCCGACGGACCTCGGCGGCGAGCGGCTTCAGGATCTGGCGCACCCGGTCCCGTCGCCGCCCGTTCTCGGACGACCGCACGGCGGCCTCGAGCACCTCGACGACGTCGCTGACCACGCCGGGAATGGCGGCGTCGGGACACTGCACCCAGCACTGGCTGCATCCCGTGCACTTGTCCGGAATGAACTCCGGGACCTCGAAGCGGACGTTCGTCATGTCGCGGATGGTGCTGGTGGCGGCCGGCATGGCCGAGATCGCCGCGTACGGATCGGCAATGCCGTCCTCGCCCATCTTGCAGAGGACGCAGACCTGCTCCCAGAACCGGCCCCCGTGGCCGATGCCGTGCGCGACGTCGGTCCCGCCGAGGGTGGCCGGCATCTGGGGCACGGTGCCCACATAGGCGTCCCCGTCGAGCGTCAACGTGGCGGCATCCACCTCCACCAGCTCGTCGTAGCCGCGCCGGATGACGCGGACGTTGTCCTCGACGACCTTCTCGCCGAGGTGACCGAACTTCTTCTGCAGCTGCCGGCGAATCCCGTCGAAGATCGTCCGCTCGTCGAGCTTCTCGGCCTTGGCGAGCGGGGACGCGCGGAAGAACGCGCCCATGAACGCTGCACCCTGCATGCGGTACCTGAGCTCGGGATCGCTGGCCTCGTCGCTGGCGATCTTGAACCCGTCGATGAGGCAGAAGGTGTACCGGTGGTCGATGATGCGCTTGCGCGCCCACGGCGGGAGACTCCGCCAGACCTCCGCGACGGGCCGGTCGCCCTGCATGATGAACACGCCGCCATCCTGCAGGCCGGCCAGCGGGTCGGAGTGCTTGAAGACGTTGGGATCGGGCGACAGCACCACGGAGACGAACTTCAGCTCGGCGTTGACCCGGATCGGCTCGCGCGCGAGCGTGGCGTAGAAGGTCGTCGGCTGCCCCTTCTTCTCGGACCCGTACTTCGGATTGGCCTGGATATGCAGGCCGCAGAGGTCGGCGGCCGTCTGCGCCAGGTTCTTGCCGGTCGTGATCGCGCCCCAGCCGCCGACCGAGTGGATGCGGATGGAGATCGCGCCCGGCGGCAGGAGGTTCACGGGCGCGGCCGGCCGCAGCGACAGCTCGCCCAGCTGCGGGTACGACTCGAGCAGATCCTCCTGCCAGATCTGCAGCTTCGGAAACCGCGTCTCGGGCCGCACGAAGTCGATGCCCAGGTAGAACTGCCGGCGCCGGGCGCCGCCCTCGAGCATGTTGTCGACGGCGGCGACGAGATCGGCCGGCTGCAGATCGCGGCTGCCAAGGCCGAAGCAGCCGGAGAAGAACGCCGGCATCTGCTGCGGGCGGCAGGCCGCCAGCCCGGGGTACGGCGGCGAGGCAGGCGTCCGGCCGTTCTCGAGCGCCTTGTACATGGCCGCGCGGATCTCCCTGAGCAGCGGCAGGTCGACCGCCAGCGGCTGGTCGGTCCGCTCGAGCACCGTCACGCCGCGCTTCCCGGCGAGCATCGCCGTAATCAGGTCGGCCGGGAACGGCCGGAACATCGTGACGTTGAGCACGCCGACCCGCAGCTTGCGGGTCGCGCGCAGGTGGTCGACCACCGCCTCGCAGTTCGGAACCACGCTGCCCTGGCCGACGAGCACCCACTCCGCATCCTCCAGGCGGTAGCCCGCGGCGCGCGCGTACATGCGGCCCGTGAGCGCCGCGTACTCGGCCATCGCCCGATCGGCAAGCTCGGGAAGATGGTCGAAGTAGAAGGGGCGCTGCGCCGCCACGCCCTGCGCGTAGCTGTCCTGGTTCTGCACCACGCCCAGCATGGCCGGGTAGTCCAGGTTGAACAGCTCGGGCACACGCCGGCGCTGCCTGCCGAACACCCAGCGCTGCGCCGGCGTGGGCGATTCGATGAGGTCCGCCGGATCGCCCAGGTACTCGCGCACGAGCTCGCGTTCCGGCATGGCCATCGTCTCGATCACGTGGCTCGTCAGGAACCCGTCCTGGGCGAGGATGCCCGGGTTGAGCGAGAGCTCCGCGATGCGGTGGGCAACCAGGTTCAGGTCGGCCGCTTCCTGGACATTCTTGGCGAACAGCTGGAAGAACCCGGTGTCGTCGACGGCGTGGTAGTCGTCGTGGCCGGCATGGACGTTGAGCGCGTGCTTGGTGATGGCCCGGGCGGCGATGTTCAGGACGTAGGTGAGGCGCTTGCCCACCGCGGCGTAAAGCGACTCGTGCATGTAGACGATGCCCTGCCCGCTCGAGAAGTTCGTCGCGCGCAGCCCCGTCATGCTCATCCCGGCGGTGACCGCAGCCGCCGCGTGCTCGCCCTCCGGCTCGAAGAACAGCAGCGACCGACCGTGCACGTTCAGCGTGCCGGCGGCGACGGCCTGCGCCCACCCCTCGCCCATCTGCGTGGACGGCGTGATCGGGTACGCGCCGGCGCCCTCGCTGGCGGCCGTCTCCATCTCGACGATGGCGCCGCTGCCGTCGGTGGCCGTCCGGACACCCGGATACTTGGGAGCCTGGCGTCCGGCCGCCGGGGGCCGCGCCGTCGCAGTCGTGATCATCGTCCGGCTCCTTCCAACACGGTGGCGAGGCGCGCGCGTCCGAGCTGCTGCGCGCCGTCGACCCACACGATCGCGCCCGTCGGACAGCGCCGGATGGCGTCCGGCGAGGCCGCGGCGTTCCTGGAGTAGTCGATCACCGCGAGCCCGCTCTCGATGCTGATGAGGTTCGGCGCGCCGTCGGCGGCGCACCGGCCGCACCCGTTGCACGCCACGGCGCACACGCCGGTGGCCGCCTCGCCGTCGAGCAGGTTGCGGCACTGCACCAGCAGATGCTGGTCGGTCGGCATCAGCGTGAACAGGTCCTTGGGACAGGCCTCCACGCAGTCGTTGCAGGCCGTGCACCTTTCGGGGATCACGACCGGCAGGCCGACGTCGTTCATGTAGATCGCGTCGAAGTCGCAGGCCTCCCGGCAGTCCGCGAGGCCGAGGCAGCCCCACGTGCACGCCTTACCGCCGCCGGCCACGGCGGCCGCGGCCCGGCACGTCTGAAGGCCCACGTAATCGGCCCGGTGCGGCGCGACGTCCGAGCCGCCGGCACAGAGCAGCCGCGCGACCCGGGGCGTCGCAGCGCCGACGTCGACCCCGAGATAGCCCGCGATGTCCTCGCGCATGTCGGGTGACGCGACGGTGCAGTTGGCCGGCTGGATCGCGCCGGCGACGAGCTGCTCGGCAAAGGCCCGGCACCCGGCCAGACCGCAGGCGCCGCAGTTGTTGCCGGGGAGGAGGCCGGCCACGGCGTCGATGCGCGGATCCTCCCAGACGTACAGCTTGGTGCGCGCCACGGCGATGGCCGCCGCGAAGACGGTGCCGACGCCGCCGAGGATGGCGGCAGACACCACGAAGGCGGACACATCAGGCACCGGTCAGCCTCCTCAGAGGTCGGCCTGCTGCAGCAGCCAGGCCGCGAGCTTGTCGACCGGGTCCGCCGCCTCGGCCGCGGGCAGGGGCGGCGCCGGAGCGGCGGTTGCGACCCCGCCGGCGTGCAGCGCGCGCAGCTGCTCGAGCTCCTCGGTCTGCTGCGCGACCGTGACACCGCCGCTTCGCTTGCGGTGATTCAGCTCGGGCATCTGCAGCTCGCCCAGCCGCACCCCCAGCGTCGCGCCAGCCGCGGGGTCGTGCACGAACCGGGCGGAGCGCTCGGAGACGAGCGCGACGATGCCCGGCCCGCTCCAGGCGGCCAGCCGGGCGACCACCGACGCGTCGGCCGCCTGCGCGACGAACGTCCGCGGCGTGACCAGCCGCACCAGCGGCGCCGGGCTCGTGTCGCCGCGCGCCACGAGCACGATTCGCATGCCGCCGTCGAGGCACTCGGCCAGGCCCGCGGGGCGGAGGTCTGTGCCGTCTACTTCAATCACGAGAGGTGGCGCCACCGCGCGCTCAGCCTGGCTCCACAGCGTGAACGGGAACCGGATGAGCCAGCCGTCGTGGTCGGACGGCCGGTACCGGCCGCTCCGCGCCGCGTCGGCGACCCGGGCGGCCCCGATGCCCCGTCCGAGGTCGGCCAGCCGTTCCATCGTGGCGGTGTACAGCGACTCGCCCGGCGCCACATCGAGCACGAAGCCCTCGTCGCCGCGGGCGGCGACTGCGGCCAGCGCCTCGAGCGCGCGGGCCATCACGGCGTGCACCGCGGGCGAGGCCGCCGGCTCGACCCCAAGCACGCCGGCCAGCCGCTGCACGTCGATGTGCCTGGCGCCCAGGGGTCCGAGCTCGGCGGCGAGCACGGCCAGGCGGTCGTCGGCCGCCGCGCGGTGGGTGTCGAGGTAGACCCGCACGTCCTCGAGCGTCGCCGCCACGGCGGACCGGAAGGTTTCCCGAGGGCGCGTGAGCGCGGCCAACGCCGCGGCGGTGCGGGCATCAGACGGCATACTTGTCGAACTCCTCGTTGAGCCGCGCGATCTTCTCGTGCGCCGTGTAGACGCGCTGCGCGCGCAGCTCCTCGTAGCGCTCACGCGAGTCGTCCTTGAAGAAGATGCCGAGGCGGATCTTCCCGGCGCCCTCGGCCAGGTGCCGCGCGACGTCGAGGTCCCGCGGATCGTGCACGCGCTTCTGGGTGTAGATGCGGTCCAGCTCCGGCGCCTCGACGCCGTCGGGATGCACCAGCATCTCGACGAGCTTCGGATTGCGGACCGCTTCCTGGTAGAGGTCGTCCGTGTACTGAGGGCAGCGCTGGAGGATCCGGACGAACGAGAACCCGCGATGCCGGTACGCGGCCTGGATCGTCGCGAAGAGATGCGACGGAATCCAGTCGGCCGTCTGCGCCACGAACGACGCGTTCGAGATGCCCAGCGTCGCCGCCAGCGGGTTGAGGGGGATCAGGAAGCTTCCCTTTGGCTGCGTGTTGCTCGGGTAGTGCTGCGGCGTCGTCGGCGAGGTCTGGTTCTTCGTCAGCCCGTAGATGCCGTTGTCGAGCATCAGGGCGACCATCCGCACGTTGTAGCGGACCGCGTGGATCCAGTGGCCCGCGCCAATCGAACAGCAGTCGCCATCGCCCATCACGACGAACACGTGCAGGTCGGGCCGCCGCAGCCGGACGCCCGTCGCGATGGGCAGAGCCCGCCCATGAATGCCGTGGAAGCCGTAGGTGGTCAGGTAGTGCGGGAACCGGCTCGCGCAGCCGATGCCGGAGACGAACACCGTCTTTTCCGGCGGCAATTGCTCCGCCTCGAGCAGGCGCTGCACCGCCGCCAGGATGGCGTGGTCGCCGCAGCCCGGACACCAGCGCGCGACCGCGCCGGTGTAGTCTTCCATGCTCCAGCTGCGGTCGTCGTCGACGTCGCAGCCGAGCAGCGAACACGACAGCGGCATCACGGCTGCCTCCCCGGCAACATGGACTTGATGCCGTCGTAGATGCTCCCGGGCCGCAGGGGCTGGCCCGGCACGCGGGTCCAGCAGTCCACGTCCACCAGCGCGTGGGCGCGCAGCAGCCAGGCGAGCTGCCCCATCCGGCGGTTCTCGGGCGTGATGTACGGATCGCCGAGCCGATCGGAGTAGTTGATCTCGACGGTCGCCACCTTGCGGAAGCGCCCGAAGATCTCCTTGAGGCCGGGCTCGAGCGGGGACAGGAAGCGAAGCTGCACGGACGACACGCGCAGCCCCTCGGCGCGGACCCGGTCCACCGCCTCTTCGATGGCCCCCTTGGTGGACCCCCATCCCACGATCAGCAGATCGCCTTCCGCGTCTCCGTAGACCTCGGGGGCCTTCAGCGTCTGCTGGAAGACGGCGAGCTTGCGGCTCCGCATGGCGCAGCCGCGTTCGTGCGACTCGGGATCGTACGCGACCTTCGATCGCTCGTCGTGCGAGAGGCCCGTCAGGGTGTGCATGCCGCCGGGCTGTCCAGGGATGAACCGGCGGGACAGGCCCACGTCGGGATCCCAGTCGTACGGTTTCACCCCGTCCGCCACCGGCGAGAGGTCGATGGGCGCGGCCTGCCACCGAGCCTCGAGGTTCGGCCGCGGAAACGGCTGCACGCCCGTCGCGAGGTTGGCGTCGGTGAGCACGACCACCACGCCGCGGATGATCTCGGCGATGCGCCGCGCGGCGATCACCGTGTAGAAGCACTCCTCGATGGTGGCCGGGGCCATCACCACCTTCGGGGCATCTCCAGGCTGCCCGTAGATGGCCGCCAGCAGGTCCGACTGCTCCACCTTGGTCGGAAGCCCCGTGCTGGGCCCGCCCCGCTGGACGTCGAGCACGACGAGGGGTACTTCCGCCATCACCGCAAGACCCAGGAACTCGGTCTTGAGCGCCAGCCCGGGCCCTGACGTGACCGTGAAGGCCACCTTGCCCGCGTAGGACGACCCGATGGCCACGCCCGCCGCGGCAATTTCGTCCTCCGCCTGGTGCACGATGCCGCCGAAGTCCTCGAAGATCTCGCCCAGGTAGTGCGACACGGACGTCGCCGGCGTGATCGGGTACATCGCGCAGAGCTCCATGCCCGCCGCGATGGCGCCCATGGCCAGCGCCTGGTTGCCGTTCATCACCACCATGGGCGTCGCGGGCTTCTCGATCGGCACCTCGATGCGGAAATCGAGATGCTGCTCCGCCCAGCGATACCCAAGCTCCATCAGCTCGATGTTCCTGTCGGCGACGGCTGCGGCCTTTTTCCGGAACTGGACGCGGATCGTGTCGCGGATGAGGTCGGTGTCGCGGTCGTAAATCCAGGCGAGCATCCCGAGCACGAACATGTTCTTCCCGCGCCGCGGCGTGTCGGTGAGCGCGAGGCACTGCTCGTCCATCGGCACTTCGACGATGCGGTAGTTCGCCGTGGAGGCGAGCTCCTCCATCGCGGCCGCCCAGGCCGCGCGGATGTCTTCATCGTCATGCGTCTTCCACATGCTCTCGACGAGGACGATGGCATCGTCGTGCAGCGCGTGCAGGCGGTGGCGCGCCACCAGAACCTGTTCGTTGAAGGCCACGACCAGGTTGGCCGCGTCACCCCAGTTGGTGACGGGTTTCGTGCCGATGCGGACGCGATTGCCGGACGCGCCGGCGGGCGAACGTGCGGGAGGCTGTATTTCGGCGGGGATGATCTCGACGGTCCATGCGCCGTTGCCCATCTGGGCGGAGACCATCCCGAAGCTCTGGCCACACTTCTGCGCGCCTTCGCCTGAGTCGGAAACGATCTCGACGGTGTGCTCCGGGAACCGGAACACCACGGGGCTGGTCGGGGGACGCGACCTGGACGTCTTCGATGCCACAGCAGAACTGGGCATGACGCACTCCAGGGAGCCAGCCTGGTCTGCGGGGACCACGACTGCACAATCTCAGCCGCCGTCACGCCCGCGGTTCAGACCGCCGGCTCTCCGTCAGCGTACCGCATTGCAGACCCTGAGGTCTACTAAATCAGTGACGTGCGGGGGACAAGGTTGGAGGCGCCGCCCGGATTTGAACCGGGGATGGAGGTTTTGCAGACCTCTGCCTTACCACTTGGCGACGGCGCCGATTCGGTTGTCCGCGGATTCCATCCTGCGACCCCGCGGCCCGGGGGTGAAGAAACTGGAGCGGGAAACGGGATTCGAACCCGCGACTTCGACCTTGGCAAGGTCGCACTCTACCACTGAGTTATTCCCGCTCGCAGACTTTCGATGGTAGCAGAGAGCGCGCGCCGGGCGCAACACGGAGGGGCGCTGAGACCTGGAGGGATGGAGGCTTGGAGGGATGGAGCTCTGTCACGACTCCTGCGCCGCGCGCTTCAGCTCCATCTCGCGCTGGCCGCGGAGAATCGAACACCACTCTTTGTGCTCGGCCACCGGCATCCCGCATTCGACGCAGACCCGCACGCGCTTGGGGGGCTCGGCGCCGCGGCCGAACAGTCGCTTCAGAAGACCCACGGTGCCTCCAGGAAGTGAAGTCAACTCTTGGTGATTCGATACGTTGGACGGGTCAGCCCGGTTCCCGGTTGGCAGGGGCGGACTGTCGGGCCTTCAGGCTTCGGGCCCGCACCCCT
>JBFMCA010000012.1:0-64499 GCA_040754955.1 Acidobacteriota bacterium
TCGGGCGACGGCCGCCGCCGCTCCGCCGCTGACCGCCCGGCCGCTGACCACCCGGCCGCGGCCGGCCGGCGCCGTGCCCGCGGGCCGGCCCGGCCCTGCCTGGCGCGGGCCGTGTGGCGCCGCGGGCAGCACCGCGACGACGCCGTCGATGGTCTGGCGCGTGAGCCCGCGTCCGAGGAAGCGCTCGAGCTTGCGCAGGTTGTCGCGGTCGTCCGGCGTCACGAAGCCGATGGCGTCGCCGATCGCCGCCGCGCGGCCCGTCCGGCCGATGCGGTGCACGTAGTCCTCGGGCTGCGGCGGGAAGTCGACGTTGACGACGTGGGAGATGCCGTCCACGTCGATGCCGCGCGCGGCGATGTCGGTGGCGACGAGCACGCGGACCTCGCCCGACCGGAAGCGCTCGAGCGCCTGCAGGCGCTGGCCCTGCGTCCGGTTCGCGTGGAGGGTCGCCGTCCGCACGCCGGCCTGCTCGAGCCTGCGCGCGACCCTGTCGGCGCCGTGCCTGGCGCGCGAGAAGACGAGCACCATCTCGAGCGTCGCGTCGAGCAGCAGGTGGACGAGCGTGTCGATACTTCGGCGCCGCTCTCGACACCCGCGCCCATCGCCTTACGGTGGACCTACGGCCGCGAGAACCGCACGATGCGGTTGCCGAACTTGAACTCAGCCACCCACAGGTGGCGGCCGTCGTAGGCCACCGCGCCGGGCCAGAACAGCGTGTCTCGGCCGATCGCCGGTGTCCGCGGCGTGAGGTCGGTGGCTCCCAGCACGGCATCCGGCTGTCGGCCGTTGTACGCTTCGGTCGCGTTCATCCACGCCAGCACGCGGTTGCCGTTCGTGTCGGCGATGAAGAGCCCGCCGCCGTCAAGGCTCACGCCCTGCGGCAGGTTCATGCGCAGCCCGGCGCCGACCTGCACGGGTGAGGGCGCGCTGCCAGCGATCCGCGCCAGCTCGTACAGCAGAACGCCGCCGCCCGGACCGCCCCGCGTGACGGCGAGGTACCGGCCGTCGCTCGCGATGCGCCCCGGCTGCTCCACGGGCAGCTCTGCGATGGGCCGCGCCGCCGCCGACGGGGGGCCGTCCCAGACCCAGACCCGGTTGCGCGAGTAGCTGGCGAGCGCGAAATGGCGCCCGTCGTACGCGATGCCTCGCAGGTCGTCTACCTCGACGCCGCCAATCGTTTGTTCCAGTCTGACATCCGCCGGCTGGCCGTCAGGCGGCGTGGCCCAGTACATGACG
The DNA here is from genome assembly GCA_040754955.1 of Acidobacteriota bacterium. Classification (GTDB taxonomy): domain Bacteria; phylum Acidobacteriota; class Vicinamibacteria; order Vicinamibacterales; family UBA2999; genus JBFMCA01. The sequence continues at coordinate 1,237 of JBFMCA010000012.1, forward strand.
GTGGACTGCCCGGCCAGCGCCAGGCCGGGGCCGACGCGCGTGCTGGCCCACGGCGCAAACGGGAGCGTGTACACCACGTCGGCCTTCTGCCCGTCCGCCGTGGGAAGCGTCCGCCAGACGTGCAGGCGGCGATCGAAGTCGGAGCTCACGTACAACCGCTGGCCGTCGGTCTGCGGCACGCCGTTCTGAATGATGCCGTCGCTCGTGAGCGTGTTCGTGGTCAGGTCGGGGCTCCCGATGGCAAAGGCGGGCACCGCGTTGCTGGCCGCGGGCACGCCGGTCCACACCAGCACGCGGTTGCCGTTGTTGAGCGACAGGAACGTGCGGGTGGCGCTGACGGCGATGCCGGAGTTGTCGCCCGCATCGATGTCCAGCGCTCCACCACCGGAGACGTTGGAGCCGATGAGCACCGAACAGGGATCGCCGGCCGCGCGCGGGAACGTGTTCCAGATGCAGAGCGTGCGATTGAAGAGCGCGAGCAGGCGCCCGTCCGGCAGCGCTTCGGCGTCGTGGATGTGCTCGCCATGCGGAGCCGGCCCCGGGGTACCCGGTCCGGGAGCGGTCGGCGACGCGACGAAGAAGTCCGGCGCCTGGGTCGTCGACGTCGGAACGCGGGTCCAGAAGAACGTGCCGGCCTGGGCGCTCGCGTGACGGGCGTTGTGGTCCGAGACCAGCACCCGCGTCCCGTCGCTCTCGACCGTGCGCGGCGTGCCGAAGTTGACGGGCTTCAACGTGAAGTCCGGTCGCACGTCGCCCTCCGGAATGGCGGTCCACAGCAGCACGCGCCCCGCGCTCGTCGCCGACACCGCCAGCTGACGACCGTTGGTCCAGATCCCCCACGGCCACGACACGTCGGACGCGCTCGTCAGCGCGAAGTCCGCAGGCTGTTTTGAGCGTCGCGGCAGCGATCGCCAGACGAGCACGCGATCGTTGTAGGTGTCGGCGACGTACAGCCGCGTGCCGTCGGTGGCCACCGCCGTCGGCCAGTTCAGGCCATCGAGCCCGCGGCCCGGCGCATTGGTGTCGAACGACGCCTGCCCGAGCGCCCATGACGGCGCCTCGGCGCCGGACGCGGGAATGCCATCCCAGATGAGCACGCGGTTGTTGTTCCGGTCGGCCACAACGAGGTGGCCCTCGACGACGGCGACGCCGGCGGGATGATTGAAGCGAAGGGGGCCGCCGGTCCGGTTGAAGCCGTAGCCCGAGATGAGCAGGTCAGCGTCCTGCCCTGTGACGAAGAACCCCGCGTCCTGGGCTCGGGCGCCCATGGAGACCCCGGCCGCCAGCAAGCCGACCAGCGCCATCCGTCGTGTCGTCACCATCCGTCTCGTTGGACCACGGGCCGAGCCCGCACGTTGCATACCGCGCCCTGAGCTGACGATAGTCAGCGACACGTGGCGTCGCAATCCGCCTCACGGCCCTCCAGGGCCTGCCGCGGCTGATGCCGGATGAGCAGGGACTCGTGTGACGTCCGCACAATATCCACGGCTCTGCTCCGTCTACTACTGTAGAGCGGCCGGAGCCGTTGCAGACGGATGACACCAGAACCCGACCAGGGGATCGCTGAGCTCGTGGAGCGCGACGAAACGCGACTGCGACGCTTCATCCGCCGGCGCGTACCCGATCCGCGCGACGTCGAAGACATCCTGCAGGAGGTCTTCACGGAGCTCGTCGAGGCCAACCGGCGCCTGATGCCGATCGACCACGTCACCGGATGGCTGTTCCGGGTGGCGCGCAACCGCATCGCCGACCTCTTCCGCAGGAAGCCGCCGGTGCACTTCAGCGACGTGGCGGTGGAGACGGCCGATGGGCACACCGTATCCGTCGAGGAACTCCTGGCGTCGGGCGACGCTGGGCCGGACGAGCTGCTGGCGCGGCGGGTGTTGCAGGAACGGCTCCAGGAGGCGCTGGGCGAACTGCCGGTTGACCAGCGCGACGTGTTTCTCGCGCACGAGGTCGAGGGCAAGAGCTTCAGGACCATGGCGGACGAGACGGGCGTGAATGTCAACACGCTCCTGTCGCGCAAGCGGTACGCCGTGCTCCACCTCCGCCGCCGGCTGCAGCTGGCGTTCGACGAGTTCACGACAACCCGAAGGACGTGACCATGGAAATCAGGGAAGAAGTCCGCAGGACCGTGGCGAAGAAGGTGGCAATCGGCGTCGCGCTCTTCATCGCCTTCGCGATGTTCATCGTCATCGGCGGGTTCGTCGTCCGGTGGCTGTGGAACTGGCTCGTGCCCGACCTCTTCGGCGTGCGCGCGGTGACGTTCTGGGAGGCGCTGGGCCTGCTCCTCCTGAGCCGGATCATGTTCGGCGGCTTCGGACGGAGCGGCGGATCGCGCAGGTCGTCCGGGCACCACCGGCGGGAGTGGTGGCGCAAGGCCGCCGAGGCGCCAGACCGCGACGCCGAAGCCGGGCAGCCGGGGTGAGGGCCCGTCACGCGCCGATCGCCCCCGAGGCGAGCGCCTCGAAGAAGCGGCAATGGCGCGCGAACCCCAGCGACTCGTAGAGCTGAATGGCCGCCGCGTTGTCGGCCCGGACGTTGAGGCCAATCGTCTCGATGCCCTGCAGCTCGCGCAGCACCGCGGTCGTGACGAGGCGGCCCAAGCCGCGGTTGCGACAGTCGCGGCGCGTGTAGATGTTGCCGATGGCGGCGGCACCTTCGTCGCGCGCCACCAGGTGCGTGCCGGCCACCGACGCGAGATCGCCGCCGTCGTAGACGCCGTAGAACACGCCGTCCCCGATCATCTCGGGGTAGAAGAAGTCCGGCGCCTCGCCCGTGGCGTCGCCGTCGGCATAGAGCCGCCGCACCGCCTCGACGTCGCCGGCGCGGAGCCTCACCGCGCGCCCGTCGGCCGGCGGCAGCGGGCCGCCGGTCCACGCCATGCGCCACATCGGCAGCTGTCTGTCGATCGACACGACGCGCGCGACGTGCGCGAGCGCGTCCTGCTGGAGCTGCAGGTGGACCGGGAACGTGACGTGCGCGAGCGCCTCGTCCAGGCTGCCCGTCCCCATGGCGAACAGGATGCACGTGCCGAAGTCGTGCAGGACGAGCGACAGATCCGGCGTGAACCACGCGCACTTCTCGAACATGCGCGGCGTCAGGTCGCCCAGCGCGTAGAGGCACCAGTACCGGTCGCGCCGCAGGATGGGGCGAATGTCGTCTCTGGCGACCAGACGCATGGCGTGCCGCTCGTGAGACGCCGGGCTCAGGGCAGACGGGGCACCCGCGACAGCAGGCCCTCCTGCCGCATCACCGCCTCGATCTCGTCGGGCGTGCTCGCCAGGAACTCCGTGAAGTTCTCCATGCCGTCGCGGGTGACGACAACTGTGTCCTCCATCCGGACGTAGAGCCGCTCCTCCGGAATCCACATCATCGGGTCGACCGTGAAGACCACGCCCTCGTGAAAGGGCTGCGTCCAGATGGTGCCGGGATCGTGCACCGTCATGCCCACCGGGTGCTGCAGGTGGCCGCGGAACGAGAGCATCGCCTCGGCGGCCTTCCGGTGGCTCTCGGTCGCAAAGCGCGTCTTCGCCAGCACGGGCTCCATGTCGCGCCGCGCCAGCGCCAGCACCTCGTCGGGGGTCACGCCGGGCCTGATGTGCCTGAAGAACGCGGAGCGGTATTCGACGATGAAAGTGACCAGCGCGCGCTGCGCGTCGGTGAAGCGGCCGTTCACGGGCCACACGCGCGTGACGTCGCTCGTGTAGTACCGCAGGTCGGGCGCGTAGTCCACGAGCAGCAGGTCGCCGTCCTTCAGCGGATCGAGGTTGCGCGAGTAGTGCCCCATCCACGCGTTGGTGCCCCCGCCGGCGATGGGGTTGTATCCCTCGAAGCGGGCGCCGTTGGCCAGGAACACGAAGCGGGCGACCGCGGCCACTTCGTACTCCCGCGCGCCGGGCTTCGTGCTCTTCATCGCCTCGAGCAGCCCGAGCCCGGCCAGCACCGAGGCCTTGCGGATGAGCGCAATCTCCCGCGGGCTCTTGGTGAACCGCAGTGTGTCGAGCACCGGGGTCAGGTCGCGGCGCTCGAGCGCCGGAAAGCGCTCGGCGAGCAGGCGCTGGAAGTGGGCTTCCCGCGACGGGCGGCCGTCCCACGGATCGCCCGCCACTCCCGCCTGGTGGCCCAGCAGCTCGTCGCGGCTCTGCGCCTCGCCCTCCGCCGGGCTGAACGGCACGTACAGCACCGGCCGTGGCGGCCGCAGCATCGCCCCGAACGTCTCGCGCGACAGCCGCTCGACCGGAGCGACGGCGTCCACGCCGGTGAGGCGCCTGACCTCGGCCTCGTCCTCCGCCGACCAGACGGGGCCCGTGCTGCGCTCGAGCGCCTCGTTCCTGCGCGACAGGTACAGCGTCGACCGGCGCGTCCGTCCGTCGAGCACCAGGTAGGCGTGCGGGCTCTCGAGCCCGGTGAGGTAGTAGAACTCGTTCGACTGGCGGAACACCTTGAAGCCGTCCGGCCCGGCGGCGCCCTGGACGATGGCAATGGCCTGGTTGCCGATGGCGTCCAGCACACGACCGCGCCGCTCGGCGAACTCCTCGACCGGGAAGTCGTCCTGAAACGGGGGCTTGTCCTGGCCGCGGACGAGCGCCACGGAGGCGAGCAGAAGGGCGACGAGCACAGCAGAGCGGGTCATCGGATGCACTCCCGGACGGAATTGTAGATCCCGGGGGATCGGCGTGCCGGACGCCCCGACTACCGGGACGCGCCGTCGAAGTAGTCGACGATCTGCCGCGCCACGCGCCCGATGCGGTCCTCGGTTTCGGCGTAGGGACCGGTCACGCCGTTCACGAAGAGCGCGAGGACCACCGTGCCTGAGCGGGCCGACACGAGGCCGACGTCGTTGGCGATCACGGCGCTGTCGCCCGTCTTGTGCGCGACCGGCACGTCCAGGTAGTGGCGAATCCGGCGGGCGCCGGCCTGCTGGCGGCTCATGATCGCCTTCATCGACGCGGCGCTCGCGGCCGAGGTGAGCGTGCCCCGCTCGATGGCTTCGAGCAGCCGCCCGGTCTCGCGCGGCGTCATGTCGCCCAGCCAGTTACGCCCTCGTCGTCGCCCGGGAACAGCCGGAGACCCTCGAGATCGTGACGCTCGACCGGACGCTGGACCGCGCCGCGCGGCTGGAGGGGTTCCCCGTCCTCGGCGTCTAGTCCGAGCGGCAGTTGCGTTGACGCCCATGGAACGCGAGGCCGCGCGAAGGTGACCGCGTCTGCCGCTGGGATTCGGGCGGGGCGGGCGCCGGAGGTCCCGCCTGGGTCGCACTCGATATATGCTGTCACCTCACCCGACAGGTCCTGCACGTCCTCTGACGGGAAAGGGGTTGGCGATGCGTCTGCGACTGCTCTGCTTGTGTGCGGCCGGTGTGGCGGCGGTGCTGCTGTCTGCCGCGCCCGGCCTGGCCCAGAACCCCGGCGCCACGCGGTTCGGCGTCTGGGACAATGCCGAGAACAAGAACAACGTCATGACCTACGAGCCCTACGGGGACAAGGGCATGAAGATCACGGTCAGCAACCCCAGCGATCCCAAGGCCACATGGAGCTACGTGACGCTGTTCGACGGCCAGTTCCGCCCGGTGGAGGGCCAGCAGAACGCGGAGACCGCCGTCGAAGTGATCAACGAGAAGAGCACGCGCATCTACAACAAGCGGGACGGCGTGGTCTACCAGGTCGTCATCAACACGCTGTCCGACGACAACAACCGGATCAACAACGAGTACATCCGGATGGACAAGGCCGGCAAGATCACGGGCGTCACGCACGTCACCTACATCCGGCGCAAGTAGGTCGCGGTCGCGGTCAGGGGCGCGCGCCGGATGTGCGCGCCTTGCCCGCGGACTCGGCGCCGGGCGGCTCGCGGAACGGCTCCACGGGAATGCGCGCGTAGCGCACCTCGAGGATCTCCAGCTGCTCCGTCCCGCCTGGCGCGCGCAGGACGACGGTGTCGCCGGGCCCGGCCTTCATCAGCGCGCGGCCGAGCGGCGACACCCAGCTGATGTGGTTGCGGTCGAGATCGACCTCGTCCACGCCGACGATGCTCACTTCCCGCTCGGCGCCCGCGGCGGTTGCGTAGCGCACGGTGGCCCCGAAGAACGCGCGGGTTGCGGCGCGCCCGCTCCGCGGGGCTTCCGGATCGACCACCTCGGCGGCGTCGATGCGTTTGGTTAGAAAGCGGATCCGCCGATCGATCTGGCGCAAGCGTCGCTTGCCGTACTGGTAGTCGGCGTTCTCGCTGCGATCGCCGTTGCTGGCCGCCCAGGCCACGACCTCGGTCACTGCCGGGCGCTCACGGGTGAGCAGGAACCGGTGCTCGGCCCTGAGGCGTTCCAACCCGCCCGGGGTGATGTAGTTCTTCGCTGACCGCGAAGGGCCATCCGATGCCGTGTCAGGCGACCTGCTCATACCGCGGCACCAATTCAATCACGACGCCGTGTGCGCGCGGGAACTGTATTCGCCCTTCGCCCTTCGCCCTTCGCCATTCGTCATTCGTCATTTGTCATTTGTCATTTGTCATTCCCGCAATGCCCCCCTCCGCCAGCGACGCGAGGTCGTCGACGTCCACGAACCGGAGCGACTCGGAGTTCACGCAGTGCCGCTGCCGCGTGGGGGGCGGCCCATCGGGGAAGACGTGGCCCAGGTGGCCGTCGCAGCGCGCGCAGAGTATTTCTACCCGCACCATCCCGTAGCTGAGGTCGGGCCTCGTGGCCACGTTCTCGTCGGCCACCGGCTGGAAGAAGCTCGGCCAGCCGGTGCCGGAGTCGAACTTGGCGTTCGAGGCGAAGAGCGGCAGCCCGCAGCAGACGCAGACGTAGACGCCGTGCCGTTTGTTGTCCAGGAGCGTCCCGCAGAAGGGCCGCTCGGTGCCGTGCGCGCGGGCGATGGCGAACTGCGCGGGCGTGAGCTGGGCCCGCCATTCGGCCTCGGTCTTCTCGACCCGAGGCACCTCGACCGGCCCCACCAGCTGGCCGCGAGCATCGAAGACCTTGACGGAAACAGTCGTCGGCATACCTCTATGATGCCGCCCGGCCGCTGTTTTCGTCATTCGTCATTCGCCATTCGTCATTTGTCATTTGACATTTGTCATTTGTCATTTCCCGTGAGCCCGCCGAGCGCCTCCAGCACCTGCGCGATGTCTGCCTCGGTATGGGCGGCGTTCACCTGGAATCGAATCGTCTCATCGCCCTTCGGGACCACCGGGAACGTCAACCCCACTGCCAGGATCTTCCGGTCGAAGAGGCCCTGGACGACGGCCCGCACCTTCTCGGTGCTGCGGAGCAGGAGCGGCACCACGGGATGCGGGCCGGGGATGGACTCCAGCCCCAGCGCCGTCAACCCGCCGCGCAGTTGGCGCGTCCGGGCGGCAAGGTGTTTCAGGCGCCGGGCGCCTTCGGGACTGTCGGCAAGCTCGACCGCGGCCACGGCGGCCGCGCAGTCCGCCGCGCCGAGCGGGTTCGTGTAGATGTAGGTGTCGGACTTCTGCCGCACGGCCTCGATGAGCTCCGGGCTGCCCGCGACGAACCCGCCGTTGACGCCGAACGCCTTGCCGAAGGTGCCGATGAGGATGTCCACGCGCGCGCCCGCGTGCTCCTCGGTGCCGCGTCCGGTTGCCCCATAGGCGCCAATGCCGTGCGAGTCGTCCATCATCGAGACGACGCCGTCACGGAAACGCGACTCGTGCGAGGCGCAGACGGCGAGCAGGTCCTGCAGCGGCGCCGCGTCGCCGCGCATGCTGAAGATGCCGTCGAAGATGACCACGACGCGTCCGATGCCGTCGGGGACGGCGGCGAGTTTCGCGTCGAGGTCGGCGGCGTCGTTGTGCGCGAAAATCGCGCGCCGATCCGACGGCACGTTGGCGATGCGCATGGCGCGGATGATGCAGTTGTGGTTCAGGGCATCGCCGATCCAGTACGTGTCGGGCCCCGTCAGCGTGATGGCCGTGCCGAGCACCGTCGTGTAGGCCGAGTTGAAGACCTTGGCGGCCGGCCGGCCCGTGAAGGCGGCGATGCGCCGCTCGAGGGCGATGTGATGGACCGAGGTGCCGTCGATGAAGCGGACGGCGCCGGGGCCGGCGCCGAACTCGTGCGCCGCCCGGTCGGCGGCCTCGAGGAGCGCGGGCTCGTGCGAGAGCGACAGGTAGCTGTTCGAGTTCATCCGCAGGAAGTCGCCGTCGGCGCCTTCGAGGCGGTAGCGCGGGCCGAGGCGGCCGGCGGCCGGCACGTAGCCGGTGATGATGCGTTCAGGAGCCTTGGCGCGGCCTTCCTGCTCGAGCGCGGCGACGTCGGCGGCCAGGCTGGCGTTCAGTTTGGCGAGTGACATGCCCGCCTAGGGTACTACTTCCATGCGCGCAGCCCGATGCCGCCGCAGGGGCTACTTCAGGATGCCGACCATCGGCACGCCGTCCGCCTCCGGCATGGCGAATCCCAGCAGGCGCGCCACGGTCGGCGCGATGTCAATCTGGCGCGCGAGCGGCAGCGGCACGCCGGGCCGGATGCCGGCGCCGGAGACAACGAGGCCTGTGTGCATCCGCGCCTCGGTGGGCAGAAAGCCGTGCGCACCTCGCCTCGTGGTGCCGACGAGCACCGCGCCGTCGGTGAAGCCGTCCGAGATGTAGTACCCCTCCGCGGGCTCGACGAAGAAGGCGGCGTCCGGATAGGCGCCAAGCGCGTCGAGCTCGGCGCGCGAGACGACCCGGAAGATGCCCTTGTAGCGTCCCGCGGCGAGCGTCTCGAACGCGCGCTCGGCGCGCGCGGCCACGTCGCCGTTGCCGGGCTCGCGCAGTCGTATCGCGAAGCCGTGCGCGACGGCCTGCCACGACGTGAGGCGGCCCTCACCGTCCGTCGCGAGCAGGCCGGCGTCGCGTAGCACCACGTTCGGCTGGACCAGCGTGTGCACGCGGGAAAACCCGTGGTCGCCCGAGATGACGAACGCCGTGCGCGCCCGGATGCCCGCCTCCTCGGTGGCCCGGACGATCGCGCCCACGTGCGCGTCGATGCGCTCGATGGCCTGCTTCGCGGCGGGGCTGCCCGGCCCGTCGGCGTGCTGCGCCGCGTCGGTCTCCATCAGGTGGATCATCAGCAGGTTGGGACGATGGTCGCGGATGATGCGCCGCGCGACCGCCGCGGTGAACCGGTCCCGCTGGATGGCGTCGCGGTTGGCATTCTCGCCGAACCCGCCGAGGTCCTGCACGACGGCGTCGATGAGGCCGGGCGTGGAATCGGCCCGCGCCCGCGCGAGCCAGGTCATGTCGCGCGGCGCCTGGTTCGACTCCGGAAACAGCACGTCCATGGTCGCGCCCACGGTGACCGGCCACGAGGCGCCGGCGGTGGTGAGGCCGGCGCGCTTCGCCAGGTCCCACAGCGCGGGCACGCGCATGAACGTGTTCTCGAAGTACCACGCGGACGATCCGTTGGCGGGATCGAAGAGCGTGTTGCTGACGATGCCGTGGCGGGCCGGCCTCGCGCCGGTCGCAAGCGACGTGTGCGACGGGTAGGTGAGCGACGGGTAGCTCACCTCCACGCCGTCGGCGAACGACCCGGCGTCGCGCAGCGCGACGAGGGTGGGCACCGAGAGTCCTTCCGCCTCCGGAAGCCGGTACATCGCCGGGCGGAACCCGTCGATGGAGATGACGATGACGTGGTCGGCCGCCCGCGCCTGTGCGCGCGGCTGCGAGGGCACGAGGACGGCGGCGGCCAGCACGGCGCCGGCAGCAAGGAACATGCGCCGGAACACTCGGTGATTGTCGTTCGGGTGCGACGCGGCCGGACGTCGTGTCATGAGGCACATTGTGGACCAGCACCCCGATCTGGTCTATCGTCCGCCCATGGGCGCCGCCGCCGCCGCCGGCACGAGCCGCAGTTCACGGACGAATGAGGTAAGGTCTATCGCCATTCGCCATTCGCCATTCGCCATTCGCCATTCCTCTGTCAGAATCCACCCTTCGGAGGTCCGTATGCAGTCTTCTCGCGGTTTCCTGGCGGCGGTGACCGCCGCCCTCATCGTCCTGGCCGCCGGCCTCGCGACGGCCCAGCGCGGCGCCTCGGGGCCGCCCGAGCATGCCAAGGTCCGGCCCATCAACCACCTCCCGAACCCGTACGAGACCGTTCGCAACTGGGGATCCCTGCCTGACGGCCGCCGGTGGGGTTCGGTGAGCGCGGTCCACGTCGACATCGACGGCAGGCACCTCTGGGCCGGCGACCGCTGCGGCGCCAACTCCTGCGCCGGCTCCGACGTGAACCCCATCGTCAAGCTCGATCCCGACGGCAAGACCGTCGCCAGCTTCGGCGCGGGCCAGATTCTCTGGCCGCACGGCATGGAAGTGGACCGCCAGGGCAGCGTGTGGATTGCCGACGCGCGGTCAGCGTCGGCCGACGAGCTGAAGAGGTTCCCGAACGCCGCCGGCAAGGGCCACACCGTGATGAAGTTCAGCCCGCAGGGCAAGCTCCTGCTGACGATTGGCACGCCCGGGGAGGCCGGCGATCCGCCGACGAAGCTCACCGAGCCGAGCGCCGTGCTCGTCGCCCCCGACGGCAGCGTCTTCATCGCCGAGGCACACCAGGCGCAGTTCCTGGATCAGGAGGGGCCGGGCGCCATCGGTCGCATCTCGAAGTGGTCGGCCGACGGGACGTTCATCACCTCTTTCGGGTCCTGGGGCTACGGCCCGGGCCAGTTCCGCGGGCCGCACTCGCTGGCGATGGACTCGAAAGGCCGGCTCTTCGTCGCCGATCGCGGCAACCGCCGCATCCAGATCTTCGACCAGAGCGGCAAGCACCTCGACACGTGGTACCAGTTCAGCCGCATCAGCGGCCTCGTCATCGACGCCAACGACGTGCTCTACGCCATCGACTCGGAGTCGGACGACAACTACAACCCGGGCTGGCGCAAGGGCCTGCGCGTGGGGAGCGCGGCGACGGGCGAGGTGTGGTTCTTCGTGCCGGAGCACGTGTCGAAGCAGGCCTCGGGCATGGGCGGCTACGGCGCGATGGGCGAGGGGGTCGCCGTGGACGCGCAGGGCAACGTCTACGCCGGCGAGGTGGGCCCGGTGCAGGGGCTGACGAAGTTCATCCCGCGGCTCAAGCGCTGAGCGCTACGCCGCGCGCCTGAGGCAGCCGAGGAGCTGCCGTTCCTTGATCACGGCCGCCACGGCGGGGGGCACCATCGCCTCCCACGTGGCGTCGCCCGTGCGCAGGCGCTGCAGCACGTCGCGCGAGAAGATCGTCAGGCACCGCTCGTCGTAGTCGCGGATGCTCTCGATGAGCCGGTTCTCGACCAGGAACGCGTAGAGGTGCCGCAGGTGGGGCGCCACGCGCAGGTTCCCCGCCGTCACGAGCGAGCCGCTCTTCTGGTCGAGCAGCGGATACGCGTAGAGCTTCAGCTCGTTCTTGAACAGCCGCCCGAACGACTCGAGGATGCCGCCCTCGAGGTCCGCGTAGTACTTCTCCTCGAAGATCTCCCTGAGCGTCGGTACCCCCATCACGATGCCGATCATCTTCTTCGTGTGGCGGAAGAGGTACGCCGCCAGGCGGTGGTACTCCGCGTAGTTGGAGATGAGCACCGTCTTGCCGAGCGCGCCGAGGATGTCGGCCCGGTCCAGGAAGTCCTGGGGATCGATCGTGTCGGCATCGGTCAGGTTCTTGAGCGTCATCTCCATCACGGTGAGGATGTCCTCGCCCTGGAGGTGCGGCTCCTGCACGAACTGCGCCTGCGCGCAGCGCAGCATGTCGACCGTCACGTTGGTGGCCGGACGGAAGCTTCCGCGCTGCACCAGGATGGCCTTCTTGTAGAGCGCGTCGGCCGGCTGCACCACCTCGCCCGCGGCCGTGAACATGGCGGCGTGCGTCAGCCCGAGCTGCACCAGCTTCAGGCTCATCAACCGGTTGTCGACGCCGGCAAAGCCCGGCCCCGAGAACTCGATCATGTCCACTTCGACGCGCTCGGCCGTGAGCCCGTCCATGAGCGAGGCGATGAAGGAAGAGGGATCCTCGCGCAGGTAGTTGGCCGCGTAGGCCAGGTTGACGCCGATGAGCCCCAGCGCCTCCTGCTCCTGGACGTTCTCCTTGTCGAGCAGGCGCACGTGCAGTACGACCTGCGACGGCGGGCCGCCGGGCTCGGTCTGGAAGCGGACGCCGAGCCAGCCGTGCGGATCGTTCTTGCTGGCGTAGCTCTTGGCCGCCACCGTGTCGGCGAACACGAAGAACTTCGTCTGATCGCCCCGCTTGGCCGCGAGCCGCTCGATGAGCAGCCCGAATTCGTGGTCCAGCATGGCGGTGATGCGCTGCTTGCTCACGTAGCGGTCGGCCGGCCCGTAGATGGCGTCGCTGAACGTCATGTCGTAGGCCGACATCGCCTTGGCGATGGTCCCCGCGGCGCCGCCCACGCGGAAGAACCAGCGCGCCACCTCCTGGCCGGCGCCGATCTCGGCGAACGTGCCGTAGAGCGTCGGGTCGAGGTTGATCTGCAGCGCTTTCTGATGCGTGTCCACGCGGTGGCTCCACGCCTCCTATCGGCATCCCGCCGCGCCGCTTGAGGCTGCAGCCGAACGGCCGGGCCGGCGCTGCAGCCCGCGGGCCCGGTTGCCGATTGGGTCGGGGAATGGCGACTGCACCCGTCTATCCGCCCGCCGGCAGGACCCCGTCGGACCCGGCCGGCGACCGCGCGCTGGCCGCGCTCGCCGTGGCCACCCTCCGCACGCTGTCGATGGACGCCGTGCAGGCGGCCAACTCGGGGCATCCCGGCACACCCATGGCCATGGCGCCGGTGCTGTACACGCTCTGGCAGCGCGTGCTGCGCTTCGACCCGGATCATCCCGCCTGGGCCAACCGCGACCGCTTCGTGCTCTCCATCGGCCACGCGTCGGCGCTCATCTACGCGATGCTGCACGTCGCGGGCGTGAAGGCCGTCGACGCCGCGGGCGAGCCCGTCGACGCGCTCGCCGTGCCGCTCGACCATCTCCGGCGCTTCCGCCAGCTCGACAGCCGCTGCCCCGGCCACCCCGAGTACCGCTGGACGGCCGGCATCGAAGCCACCACCGGCCCGCTCGGCCAGGGCGTCGCGATGAGTGTCGGCATGGCCGCTGCCGCAACGTGGCAGGCCGCGCGCTACAACCGCCCCGGCTTCACGCTCTTCGATCACGACGTCTACGCCCTCTGCGGCGACGGCTGCCTCATGGAAGGCGTCGCGGCCGAGGCCGCGTCGCTCGCCGGGCACCTCCGCCTCGACAACCTCTGCTGGATCTACGACAACAACCGCATCACCATCGAAGGCGCGACGAGCCTGGCGTTCAGCGAGGACGTCGCCGCGCGCTTCGCCGCGTACGGCTGGCATGTCGTCCACGTCGCCGACGCGAACGATCTCGACGCCCTGACCGCCGCCTTCGACGCGTTCCGGGCCACGGCGGGCCGCCCCACGCTCGTCATCGTCGACAGCCACATCGCCTACGGCGCGCCGCACAAGGTGGACACGAGCGCCGCGCACGGCGAGCCCCTGGGCGACGAGGAAGTGCGCCTCGCCAAGCGCGCGTACGGCTGGCCCGAGGACGCCGCGTTCCGCGTGCCGCCCGAGGTGGTCGCGCACCTGCGGCATGGCGTCGGCGCGCGCGGGCGCGCGGCGCGCGAGGCCTGGGAGGCGACGCTCGCCGGCTACGAGTCGGCGTACCCGCAGCTCGGAGCGGAGGTCCGCTCGATGCTCGCCGGCGCCCTGCCGGACGGCTGGGACGATGGCCTCGAAGCGTTCCCGCCCGGCGGGAAGGGCGTATCCGGGCGCGACGCGTCGGGCCAGGTGCTCAACGCGCTGGCGCGGCGCATCCCGTGGCTCGTGGGCGGCTCGGCCGATCTCGCGCCGTCCACCAAGACGCGCCTGACGGGAGCCGGGGAGAAGGACTTCGGGCCCGGGGCCTTCGACGGCCGCAACGTCCATTTCGGCGTGCGCGAGCACGCCATGGGCGCGGTGCTCAACGGGCTCGCCCTCTCGAAGATCCGCCCCTTCGGATCGGGCTTCCTCGTCTTCAGCGACTACGCGCGGCCTGCCATCCGGCTGAGCGCGCTCATGGAACTCCCGACGGTGCACATCTTCACGCACGACTCGATCGGCGTCGGCGAGGACGGCCCCACGCACCAGCCCGTGGAACACCTGGCGTCGCTCCGGGCGGTCCCCGGGCTCGTGACGCTGCGCCCGGCCGACGCCAACGAGGTCGTGGAAGCGTGGCGCGTCATCATGGGGCTGACGCGCGAGCCCGTGGCGCTCGTCCTGACACGCCAGCCGCTGCCGACGCTGGACCGCACGAGGTACGCGCCCGCCAGCGGCGTCTCGCGCGGCGCGTACGTCCTGGCCGATCCCGCCTCGGGTGAGCCGGCACTCATCTTCCTGGCGACCGGCAGCGAGGTCGCGCTGTGCGTCGAGGCGCACGAGCGGCTCGCCGCCAAGGGCGTTCCGACGCGCGTGGTCAGCATGCCGTCGTGGGAGCTGTTCGAGCGTCAGCCCGCGGCGTACCGGGCCGGCGTGCTGCCGCCTCACATCACGGCCCGCGTGGCCGTCGAACAGGCCTCGCCGCTCGGGTGGGATCGCTACGTCGGCCCGGCCGGGGCCATCGTCGGGATGCGGACCTTCGGAGCCTCCGCGCCCTTCCAAGCGCTCCAGCAGAAGTTCGGCTTCACGGTCGACCACGTACTGGCCGTGGCCAGAGAGCAGTTGAGGTAGCGATGCAGATCGGCATGGTGGGTCTCGGACGGATGGGCGCGAACATGGTGCGCCGACTCATGCGCGGCGGGCACGACGCCGTGGTCTACGACCTCGACCCGGCGCGCGCGCGCGCGCTGGCCGGCGAGGGCGCCACAGCGGTGGCGGCGCTCGACGAGCTGGTGCGGGCGCTCGCGCCGCCCCGCGCGGTGTGGATCATGGTGCCTTCGGGCGACGCGACCGAGCAGATGGTGATGTCGGTCGCCTCGCGCCTCGCCCCTGGCGACGTCGTCATCGACGGCGGCAACTCGCACTTCAAGGACGATGTGCGGCGGGCGGCGTTTCTCGAGCCGAGCGGCGTGGCGTACGTGGACGTCGGCACGAGCGGCGGCCTGTGGGGCCTCGACCGCGGCTACAGCCTCATGATTGGCGGCCCGCGCAAGGTCGTCGACCGCCTGGGCCCGATCTTCCAGACGCTCGCGCCGGGTTACGACCACACGCCGCCCACGCCGGGCCGGCGGCGCGGGGGCACGGCCGAGCGCGGGTACCTTCACTGCGGTCCGGTCGGCGCGGGCCACTTCGTCAAGATGGTCCACAACGGCATCGAGTACGGCCTCATGCAGGCGTACGCCGAGGGCTTCGACCTGCTGCGGCACGCGGGCGACGCGCACCTGCCCGAAGGCCAGCGCTACAACTTCGATCTGGCGGAGATCGCCGAGGTGTGGCGGCACGGCAGCGTCATCGGGTCGTGGCTGCTCGACCTCACCGCCTCCGCGCTGGCCGAAGATCCGGCGCTCGCCGAGTTCACGGGCTTCGTGCAGGACTCCGGTGAGGGCCGCTGGACCATCGAAGCCGCCATCGCCGAGGCGGTGCCGGTCGAGGTGCTCGCCTCGGCGCTCTTCGCGCGCTTCCGCAGCCGCCAGGACCACACCTTCGCCGAGAAGGTGCTCTCGGCGATGCGCTACAAGTTCGGCGGCCACGTCGAGCGGCCGGCGGGCGGCTAGGCGCCATGGCCACCAGCCCCCTGTCCCTGCCCGTCGCCGAGGGCGCGCCGCGCGCCGACGGCAAGCCGCGCCTGGCCGATCCCTGTTCCGTGGTGCTCTTCGGCGCCAGCGGCGACCTGGCGATGCGGAAGCTGCTGCCCGCGCTGTTCAACCTCCGGCACGAGGGCTTTCTCAACGACCACTTCGCCCTCGTCGGCGTCGGACGTGACCCGATGTCGCCCGAGCAGTACCGCCACAAGGTGGCGCAGGACATCGCGCGGTTCCTCGCACCCGTCGACCAGGCGCTCGTCGACTGGATCGCCTGCCGCGCCACCTACGTCAGCGGCGGATACGATGACGAGGCCACCTACGCGCGGCTGCGCGACGTGCTCGCCGCCGACGGGCGGCCGCGCAGCGCGCTCTTCTACCTCGCCACCCCGCCCGCGCTCTTCGAGCCCATCGTCGAGCGCCTCGGCGCCTCGGGCCTCGCGGCGGAGATGCCGGGCGTGTGGCGGCGGGTAATCGTCGAGAAGCCCTTCGGGCACGACCTCGCCTCCGCCCGGGCGCTCAACAGCCGCATGCGGGCCGTGCTGGCCGAGCAGCAGATCTACCGGATCGATCACTACCTCGGCAAGGAGACGGTCCAGAACATCCTCGCGCTCCGGTTCGGCAACGGCATCTTCGAGCCCCTCTGGAACCGCAACTACGTCAACCACGTGCAGATCACCGTCGCCGAGACGGTGGGCGTCGAGCAGCGCGGCGGCTACTACGACACGTCGGGCGCGCTGCGCGACATGCTGCAGAACCACCTGTTCCAGCTCCTGGCGGTGACCACCATGGAGCCGCCCTCGTCGTTCCAGGCCGAGGCCGTGCGCGACGAGCGGCTGAAGGTGCTCGAGGCCGTGCGGCCCTTCGGCCCGTCCGCCGCGGCGCGCGACGTCGTGCGCGGCCAGTACGGTCCGGGCGAGAGCGGCGGGCAGGCCGTGCCCGGCTACCGGCAGGAGCCGAAGGTGAATCCCCTCTCGCAGACCGAGACCTTCGTGGCGCTGAAGGTGCTCATCGACAACTGGCGGTGGGCCGAGGTGCCGTTCTACCTCCGGACCGGCAAGCGGCTGCCGACGCGGGTGACCGAGATTGCCATCCAGTTCAAGGGCGCGCCGCACGCGCTCTTCCGCGATACGCCCGTGGAGCGCATGCACCCGAACTGGCTGGTGCTCCGCCTCCAGCCGAGCGAAGGCATCTCGCTGCAGTTCGAAGCCAAGGTGCCGGGGCCGCGCGTCCGGCTCGGCACGGTCAAGATGGACTTCTCCTACGCCGACTACTTCGGCCGGTCGCCCAGCACCGGCTACGAAACGCTCCTCTACGACTGCATGATCGGCGACGCCACGCTCTTCCACCGCGCGGACCTCGTCGAGGCCGGCTGGAATCTGGTGAGCCCCATCCAGGCGGCATGGCAGGCCCAGGCGGCGCCGCCGGTCGAGCCGTACTTCGCGGGCACGTGGGGCCCGGCCGCCGCCGACGAGCTGCTGCGCCGCGACGGCCGGGCGTGGCGCGTGCCCGACGCCTGAGGATGGCCATGGCAGGCGGCCCGATCCTGACCGGCGACATCGGCGGCACCAAGACGGCGCTGGCGTACTACGCGGACGGCGAGCTGGTCCACGCCCGTCGGTACGCGAGCACCGGCTGGGCGGATCTCACCGACATCGTCCGCGACTTCCTCGCGCGCCACGACGAGCGCCCTCGCCGGGCGTGCTTCGGCGTCGCCGGCCCTGTCGTCGACAACGCCGCCAAGACGACCAACCTCCCGTGGACGGTCGAGGCCGGCGAGCTGGCCGACGTGCTCGATGGCGCGCCGGTCATGCTCATCAACGACCTCGAGGCCGTTGCCCACGGGCTGGCGGTGGCGGGAGACGAGGCGTTCGTCACCCTCAACGCGGGCACCGGGCACGACGAGGGCAACCGGGCCGTCATCGCCGCCGGCACCGGCCTCGGGCAGGCCGGCCTGTTCTGGGACGGCCGGCGGCATCATCCGTTCGCGTCGGAGGGCGGCCACGCGAGCTTCGCGCCGCGCAACGACCGCGAGGTGGCGCTGCTCCGGTTCCTCGCCGCCGAGTACGGCCACGTGAGCGCCGAGCGTGTGCTCTCGGGGCCGGGTCTCTACAACGTCTATCGCTTCGTCCGCACCGAGGGCCGCTTCGAGGAGCCGGCGTGGCTGTCCGAGCGACTGGCCGCGGAGGATCCCTCGGCGGTTGTCTCCGAGTGCGCGCTCGACGGCCGCTCGCCGCTCTGCCGCGAGTCACTCCGCTTCTTCGCATCGCTCTACGGCGCCGAGGCCGGCAACCTCGCGCTCAAGACGCTCGCGACGGGGGGCGTCTTCGTCGCCGGCGGCATCGCGCCGAAGGTCCTGCCCGCGCTCACCGACGGCGTGTTCCTGGAGGGGTTCGTCTCGAAGGGCCGGATGCGGCCGCTGCTCGAAGCCATGCCGGTGCGCGTCGTGGCGCACCCGCATCTCGCGCTGCTGGGCGCCGCCCACGCCGCGGTCGCCGACCATGGCTAGGCGCGGCACCGGTCCCTTGACGGCGGAGCACCGCCGCCTCGAGGAAGAACGCGAGCGCATCAAGTACTGGAGCCGCTGGGGTCCCTACCTGAGCGAGCGGGCCTGGGGCACGGTCCGCGAGGACTACAGCGCGAACGGCACCGCGTGGGAGTACTTCCCGCACGACCACGCGCGCTCGCGCGTCTACCGCTGGAACGAGGATGGCCTGGCAGGCCTCTCCGACCGGCATCAGCGCATCTGCTTCGCGCTGGCGCTCTGGAACGAGCGCGATCCGTTTCTCAAGGAGCGCCTCTTCGGCCTGACCGGCAACCAGGGCAACCACGGTGAAGACGTCAAGGAGCAGTACTTCTACCTCGACTGCACGCCGACGCACTCGTACATGAAGTGGCTCTACAAGTACCCCCAGGCGGCGTTCCCGTACGAGGCCCTCGTCGAGGAGAACCGCCGGCGCAGCCGGGAGGAGCCGGAGTACGAGCTCACCGATACGGGCGTCTTCGACGAGGACCGCTACTTCGACGTCTTCGTCGAGTACGCCAAGGCCGATGCCGAGGATATCCTCGTGCAGATCACGGCCTACAACCGCGGGCCCGACCCGGCGCCCCTGCACCTGTTGCCCACGGTGTGGTTTCGCAACACCTGGGCGTGGACCCACGGAAGCGCCCGCCGGCCGTCGCTCGGCGCCGCGACCGACATGCCGTGGGCCGTGATCGCCATCGACGAGCCGACCTACGGCCGCCGCTGGCTGTACTGCGAGGGCGACGCGGACCTGCTCTTCACCGACAACGAGACGAACTACCGTCGCCTCTTCGGCGTCGACGGCCCGCGCTTCGCCAAGGACGGCATCAACGATGCCGTCGTCCACGGCTGCCGGCGCGCGGTGAACCCGGAGCGCCGCGGAACCAAGGGCGCCGCGCACGTCCGGGTGGAGATTCCGGCGGGCGGGGCGGCCCGGCTCCGGCTGCGGCTCACCGATCGCGACGCCGCGTCGCTGGCCGGCGCACCCTTCGGCGACGCGTTCAGCCGGACGTTCGACCTCCGCCGCCGCGAAGCCGACGAGTTCTACGCGACGCTCGAGCCCGCCTCCGGCACCGACGACGCGCGGCAGGTGATGCGGCAGGCCTTTGCCGGGCTCCTGTGGTCGAAGCAGTTCTACCACTACGTCGTGCAGGACTGGATCGACGGCGACGAGGCGCAGCCGCCGCCGCCGGCCGACCGGCGGCCCCGCAACCGCGAGTGGACGCACCTCTACGCCGCCGACGTCATCTCCATGCCCGACAAGTGGGAGTACCCCTGGTACGCGGCGTGGGACCTCGCGTTTCACTGCGTGCCGCTCGCGCTCGTCGATCCCGACTTCGCCAAGGCGCAGCTCATCCTGATGCTGCGCGAGTGGTACATGCACCCGAACGGCCAGATGTCCGCCTACGAGTGGGCCTTTGGCGACGTCAACCCGCCGGTGCACGCCTGGGCGGCATGGCGCGTGTACAAGATCGAGAAGCGCCGGCGCGGCGTCGGCGACCGCGTCTTCCTGCAGCGCGTCTTCCAGAAGCTCACGCTCAACTTCACGTGGTGGGTGAACCGCAAGGACGCCCAGGGGCGCAACGTCTTCCAGGGCGGGTTCCTCGGCCTCGACAACATCGGCGTCTTCGACCGGAGCGCGGAGCTGCCCACCGGCGGCCATCTCGAGCAGTCCGACGGCACGAGCTGGATGGCGATGTACGCCCTCAACATGATGGCCATCGCGCTCGAGCTGGCCGACGACAACCCGGCGTACGAGGACATGGCGAGCAAGTTCTGGGAGCACTTCCTGAACATCGCCAACGCCATGCGCCGCCGCGGCGGGCAGGAAGATCAGCCGCTCTGGAACGAGGACGACGGCTTCTTCTACGACGTGCTGCACCTGCCGGACGGACGCCAGTTTCCGCTCAAGGTCCGCTCGATGGTGGGCCTCATCCCGCTCTTCGCGGTCGAGACCCTGGAGCCCGAGCGGCTCGACCGGCTGCCTGCCTTCAAGCGCCGGCTCGAGTGGTTCATCGCGCACCGGCGCGATCTGAACGCCGGCGTCGCCAGCATGGACACGCCGGGGCGCGGCGCGCGGCGGCTGATGAGCGTCATCGACCCGGATCGCCTCCGGCGCGTGCTTGGCGTGATGCTCGATGAAGACGAGTTCCTCTCGCCTTTCGGCATCCGCGCGCTGTCGCGCGCGCACCGTGACCGCCCGTACATCCTCCCGGTCAACGGCACGAGCCACCGCGTGGACTACGAGCCGGGCGAATCGACGACGGGGCTCTTCGGCGGCAACTCCAACTGGCGGGGGCCTATCTGGTTCCCGGTCAACTTCCTGCTGATCGAGTCGCTCCAGAAGTTCCACCACTACCTGGGCGACGGGTTCACGGTCGAGTGCCCGACCGGGTCGGGGCGCATGCTGACGCTGTGGGAGGTGGCGGCGGAGATCTCACGCCGCCTGTCGCGCCTGTTCCTGCGCGACGCCGAGGGCCGCCGCCCCGTCAACGGCCGCGAACCCCGTTTCGACACCGATCCCCACTGGCGCGACCTCGTGCTCTTCCACGAGTACTTCCACGGCGACACCGGCGCCGGGCTCGGGGCGAGCCACCAGACCGGCTGGACCGCGCTCGTGGCCAAGCTCCTGCTGCAGACGGACGGACACGACTAGTGGCGCGGCCGCGCTGAACCGTGTCAGCCCTTGCCCCGCGGCCGGCCCGCGACGTCCACGCGGCCGGTAACCGCGGCGCCATCGGCCATGACGAGCAGCGGCGCGGTGACGTCACCGGTCACGACCGCCGTCGGCTGGAGCTCGATGCGCACGCTGCCGCGGACGTTCCCCACGACGGTGCCGCTGATCGTCACGGTCTCCGCCACGAGGTCCGCGCGCACGCGGGCCATCTCGCCGATCGTCAGGTTGTGCGCGCCGACTTCGATGGATCCCTCGACGCTGCCGTCGATGGTCAGGTTCTCGGAGCTGACGATGCGGCCTTCGATGGTGAGGGCGCTGCCCAGCCAGCCCGACAGGCGCCGTTCGGTCTGCGGCCGGTCAGTCACAGGGCACATTCTACGGCGGATGCTGGCCCGCGTGGGCGGCGCCGGTGACGGGTAGGCAGCCCGTCCCCGGGCCGTTACAGTAGAGGGCCATGCACCCACCCGACCAGGCCACGGCCGAGGGCTGGCGCGGCCGGCTGCCGGCCGGCGTCCGGCCGTATGTCGAGTCGGCGCCCCTGGCCGCGGCCTTCCTGGGCATCTCGTCCGGCTTTGCCTTCGCCATGATCGGCGCGACGCTCACGACGCGGCTGGCGCAGTACGGCATCCGCAAGAGCGCGGTCACCGCCTTCGCGCTTACCTTCCTGGCCTACAACTTCAAGTTCCTCTGGGCGCCGCTCGTCGACACCGTCCGCCTGCCGCTCATCGGCCGCTTCGGCCAGCGGCGCTCGTGGCTCTGGTTCGTCGGCCTCGTGGTCATGGCGGCAGTCTTCGCGCTGGGCGCCGCGGATCCGCAGACGGCGCTGCCCGTCGTGGTCGCGGCGGCCATCGCCGTCGGCATCGCCGGCGCCACCTTCGACATCGTCATCGACGCCTATCGCATCGAGCTGCTCGAGCCCCGACAGCTCGGCGTGGGCTCGGGCATGTCGCAGTACGGCTGGCGCATCGGCTCGGCGACGGCGGGCGCGCTGGCACTCGTCGTCGCCGCGCGGTACGGCTGGAGCGCCGCCTATGCGGCCTGCGCGCTCTTCGCGCTGCCGGCGATGGCCGTCGGCGTCGTGATGGGCGAGCCCGCCCGGCATCGACCGCCCGACCCGCCCCGGGGCGTGCGGGCCGCCGTGGTCGCGTATGTCAGTCCGCTGGCCGAGTTCCTCCGGCGTAAGGGGGCGGTAGTCGTGCTCGTCTTCGTGCTCATTCACAAGATCGGCGACACGCTGGCGAACCTGACGCTCCGCCTGCTCTTCGAGGACCTGCGCTTCACCAACGACGAGATCGCGTTCTACGACGTCGGTATCGGCTTCGTGGCGCTGTTGGCGGGCGTCTTCGTCGGGGGCGTTCTGTACTCGAGCCTGGGGATGAAGCGCTCGGTGCTCATCAGCCTCGTGCTCATGGCCGTCTCGAATCTCAGCTTCGCCGCGCTCGCCGCCTACGGGCACAGCAACCTGGGCATGGCCGCCGCCATCGGCTTCGAGAACGTCGCGAGCGGCATCGGCGGCGTGGCCGTCGTCGCCTATCTGTCGGCGCTCTGCAGCCTCCGCTTCACGGCCACCCAGTACGCGCTGCTCTCGGCGCTGGCCAGCATCGCTGGGCGCTTCCTGACGGGCACCACCGCCGGCGCGCTCATCGAGGCCATGGGCTACGTGAACTTCTACCTGCTGACGACGCTCGTGGCCGTGCCGGGCGTGGTGCTCTACTGGGTGATGATGCGGTCCGGACTGGCGGACGTGTCGATGGGATCGGCGGGCCGCGAGTCGTAACCGCCGCCGGCCCGTACGGGCCGGCCCGGCCACTGGCAGCCCCTCATCCCGCCACCGGATAGCGGCGGAGCCGGCGGAGTCCCGCCCACGCGAGGATCGCGGCCGGCACGCCGAGTCCGGCGACGCCGACGCCGGCGCGGCGAGCCACGTCTCCGGTCGCCTCCTCGACGAAGACGAAGCGCGGTACCTCGTCGAACGACGTCACCTGCGCCCGCTGGAAGATGAGCGGCGTGAAGTAGGCGCGCCAGTGCGCGTGGAACCGGTCCACCTGCGCGAGGAAGTGCCGGTGGCGCGCCATGCCCGTGCCCGCAAGATCGCTGAGCGCGTCCTGCATCAGCACGGCGGGCGACAGGAAGCGCAGGCGATCGATGACGGCCTGCTGCGCCGCGATCTGTCGCTCGTAGCGCTCCACGACCGGCCGCACGCGCCGCTCCACGTCGTCGTTCACGACGACGCGGATCATGTTGAAGTCCCTCATCGCCTGCTCGGCATCGCCGGTGGCGACGGACTGGAGGTAGCCGAGGTGGCTCTCGAGGTCGGTGCGCGCCAGCGCGTTGAGCGCGAGCTGCAGGCTGGCGGGCGGAATGACCGCGAAAGCGCGGGCCGCCATTCGCCGCCGAGCGTCGCCATGCTCGTCGTCGCATGGCGACGCTCGTCCGACCGACGACTACTTCGGCGTCGCCATCGACGGGGTCCGTGACGGCCGGAGCACGATGGTCTTTCGCGTCAACCCACGCGGCGCCCTGCGCGACCAGCAGACCGTGGACGGCGGCCTGACCGACGTGGACTTCGACGCCGTGTGGACCGCGCGCACCACGCGCGGCGCGCGCGGGTGGGTGACCGAGATCGCCATCCCGTGGCAGACACTCCGCTACCGCGTGGGCGCCGACACGTGGAACATCAACTTCCATCGCATGACGCGGCGGCTGAACGAGCTGACCGGCTGGTCGCCATGGCCGCGCGTCATGGAGCCGTTCCGCATGGACTACGCGGGACGGCTGACCGGCATCGAGCCGCCGCCCCCCGGGCGCAACCTGCGGCTGCAGCCGTCGCTCCTGGGCGATGCGAGCCGCAGCGGCAACGCCGGTGGGCGCGAGGCCACGCGTCGCGTGGAAGCGGGCGCGGATCTCAAGTGGGCGGTCACGCCCGCCAGCGTGTTCGACCTCACCGTCAACCCGGACTTCGGCCAGACGGATGTCGACCGCCAGGTGGTCAACCTCACGCGCTTCTCGGTGTTCTTTCCCGAACGGCGCCAGTTCTTTCTCGAGAACCGCGGCGTGTTCTTCACCGGCAACGGCTCGCGCTTCGAGCCGTTCTTCTCGAGGCGCATCGCGCTGGACGAGGCCGCCGAGCCGATCGCGATCCGGGCCGGCGCCCGGCTGACGGCGCGCACGGCGGACCATGCCTTCGGCGCGCTCGCCGTCTCGCAGGGAGACGCGGGCGACGACACGGCGTTCGGCGTCGTCCGCTACGTGCGCAACGTCGGGGGCCAGAACCGCCTCGGCGGTCTTGTGGCGGCGCGCCACGACCGCAGCGGCGCCACGAACGTGGTGGGCGGCGTGGACGGGTTCTGGCGGCCCTCGTCCACCTCGTTCGTGCGCGGCACGATCACGGGGTCGACCACGAGCGGCGCCGGCGGTGAGGGCGTCGGGGGCTATATCTGGGCCGCCAGCAGCGCCAACTGGGGCTACGTCGGCTACATCTCCGAGCTCGTGACCGCCGGGTATGACGCGCGCACCGGCTTCGTCGTCCGCCACGACTACGTGCGTATCAGCCCCGCCGCCACCCTCGACTGGCGCCCGTCCTGGCGGCCGCGCGCGGTGCGGCGCTTTCAGCCGGGTTTCACGCTCGAGCACTTCATCGATCCGACGGACGGCGCCATGCAGGAGGGATTTCTCTCCATCCGGCCGTTGACCGTGCAGCTCGAGAATGGCGGCCTCCTGCAGTACAACGCGGTGCCGAACTGGCAGCAGTTGCGGACGCCGTTCCGTCCCGTGCCCGGCATCGAGGTCGCGCCCGGCCGCTACGAGTACCTGCAGCACGCCGTCACGGTGCAGACCGACCCCTCGGCCCGCATGGCGGTTCGGTTCGAAGGCACGACTGGCGGGTACTTCGACGGGCGCCTGCAGACGTGGCGGCTGCAGGTGCAGGCCACGCCCGATCCGCATCTCGCCGTCAACGCCGGCTATACGGTCAACCGCCTGTCAGCGATGGGACCCGGCCGGACGTCTGTGACGACGCATCTGGCCACGATCGAGTCGCGGCTGGCCGCCAGTCCCCGCCTGCAGCTGGTGAGCTTCGCGCAGTGGAACACCGTCGCCCGGCAATTGACCGTGAACGCACGCCTGGCGTGGGAGTATCGGCCGCTGTCGTACCTGACCGTCGTCTACAACGACCGGTCGGCCATTGACGGCCGGGGCATCGTCGTCGCCGCGCCTCCTGTGTCCCGGCAACTGATCGTCAAGCTGACCTGGCTGCTGCCGCTGTAGCCCCAGGGTCGCCGTGCGGCTCGCGGAGGCGGTGAGGTCTTGCGATCTGGCGTGCGCGCTGCCGATGCGGCATACTTGCCGCCACGTTCAACGATGCCTCGCGGGACCCTGAGTGCGGCGATGCTGGTTGCGGCCGGCGGCCTCGCCACGTTGATCGTGGCGGGGCCATGGATCGTCGAGACGTTCGTCTCAGACGCCGCCACGAGACTCGCGTACCAGATCCGCGACGAGGCCGCGGCGCTGAGAGTGTCTGGCGAGACGCGGCGGGTCTTCACGCACCATCCCCGCGCGTGGCCGGATGGCGTCTCCGGCGACTACCGCATCGAGATACGCGAGACGCGGACGAGTCCGCGGCCGGGCCACCGGTCCATCGGCGTGGCGCGATCGCTCGATGGCCCCACATGGTACGCCACCTCCTACCATCTCAACTACGTCGACGTGCCGCGCGACCTGTCGGTCGCGCACCGGCGCGGGGAGCCGACTCGCGTCACGCTCGAGCGTAGCGGCGACCGCGTCCGGCTGGTCGCGCTCGAGTAACCGGCGCGCACGAATCACCCCGGCGACGTCAGGGCCTACCGGTCAGGCTGCCGCTCGACATGCACGCGTGCTGTCGTTCCAATCGGCTCGCGACGGGTCGAGCCGCCGCGGTGAGGCGAACCGGGCGCGAGCCCTGAGTCGCCCGAGCGAAGAGGTCGCGAGGCCGTGCGTTAGGCGTCCCGAAATCAACTAGTACAGTAAACTAGTTGATATGGACCCAGAAGACATCGGCGCGTTCGAGGCCAAGACGCGGCTGTCGGAGCTGCTCGAGAAGGTCGCGCGCGGCCACGTCTATCGCATCACGCGGCGCGGGAAGCCCGTGGCCGAGCTGCGCCCCGTGCCGGCCGGCGTCGGGCGGCCGGCCTTCGGCGCCGACCAGGGGCGCGTGGAGGTGCGCGACGACTTCGACGCGCCCGTCGGCGACTTCAAGGGCTACCGGTGAGGCTGCTGCTCGACACGCACGCGTTCCTGTGGTTCCAGGCCGGCGATCGCCGGCTGAGCCGGAAGGCACGCGCCGCGATGGAGGCGCCCGGCGCGGAGCTGATCCTGAGCGCGGCGATCGCCTGGGAGATGGCCATCAAGGCCAGCCTCGACCGGCTGCGCCTGCCGGATACGGTCGAGGGGTACCTGGCGGAGAAAGTGGGCCAGGGCTATCGCGTCCTGCTGGTGTCGTGGACGCACGCGGCGAAGGTCGAGGCCCTGCCCTGGCACCACCGCGACCCGTTCGACCGCCTGCTCGCCTCGCAGGCGCTGACAGAGGATCTGCCGCTCGTCACGCGTGACCCCGTGTTCAGGCGCTACGGCGTCACGACCGTGTGGTGACGAGCCGACGCTCTCACCTGTGTGGCGCCGCGGCGGTGGCCTCACGGTGACCCTCCGCTCTTTGGCGGCATTCGAGACCGCTGTCAGCGCTGGTCGGGGGCCGTATAATCGCCGGGTGCGGGCAGACGGGTTCGACGAACAGGCGTTCTTCGAGGCCGTCGGTCGGAGCGGCGCGGCGGGCCCTGCTCATCGGCCGCCGCGCGCTCGTCGTCCTCGGCCTGCCCGTCCTGACGGCCGACTACGACTTCTGGCTCGACGGGGATGACATCACGCGGTTCAACGACGCGGCAGCCGCCTTCGATCTGCAGCCGACGCGATCGCCCGATGAGGCGCGGCGCCACGGACGCTGCGCGCTCGAGAACGATGAGCGCGTCGACGTCCTCGTCGCCGGGGCGGTGACGGCGAAGAGCGGAGACGTGGTCACGCACGCAGGCGTGTGGGGGCGCCGGCGGGACGTCGAGCTCGCGCCAGGCGTGCGCGTGAGCCTCCCGTGTCTCGACGACCTCATCCTGACCAAGCGCTTCGCCCGGCGGCCGAAGGACCTCGAGGACATCCGCATGCTGGAGGCGCTGAGAACCGAGGGACACGCATGACGCCCGAACGTCGTGCGGCGCTGGCGGCCTTGCAGGAGCACGAGCTCAGCGACGAGGAGGCGCGGCAGTACCTCGACGCGCCGATGGAGCCGGCCGAACGCGAGGCCCTCCTCGACCTCGTCCGCTGGTTTCGCTCCCGCTATCCCTCGCCGGCCGATCGGCTCGCCTACGTACGCCGCGCCTACCGGCGGTGGACCGCCGGCAGGAGCTGATTCGGGGCCCGGCCCGCGCGCGGGCGCTCGGCGCTCACGCCCGATTGACGTCCGTCTTCGCGAAGTCGTTGCCCACGAACAACACCCTCTCGCCCGCGGTTGTCGCCGCCGCATCCACGGATATTCCTCAGTCGTCGCGCCTTGCCGTCGGGGCGTCTCGCCGGTCTCGGTGCTCGCCGGGTGTTTCACCACGGGCTGATAGGCGAGGCAGTCGCCGAAGTTGAGGCCGGCCGGAT
This sequence comes from Acidobacteriota bacterium, assembly GCA_040754955.1. Classification (GTDB taxonomy): domain Bacteria; phylum Acidobacteriota; class Vicinamibacteria; order Vicinamibacterales; family UBA2999; genus JBFMCA01. Next base: position 28,801 of record JBFMCA010000012.1, read on the forward strand.
GCCGGCCCCGGCCGAAGCGGTCGTAGGCGTCGGCGGCGGCCTGCCACTCCGCGGCGCCGAAGGGGACCACCGTGACGCCGAGCTCCTCGCAGCTCTTCGACCAGCGCGGCCGACGGCTTGCCGCGACGGCTTCGGTCTTGGATTCGCCGGTTAGCGCCGCCACGTCCGCCGCCAGGCGTTCGACCGCGGCGTTCTTCGCCATCCTCGCGCCTCCGGCCCTGGTGGGCGCAGACATGACGCCGGTCATACCCGCACGACAGCGTCCCACCGCAGCATCAGGACAGGCTCCAGCCGGAGACCCGGCGGCCAACCGCCGCGAGCAACGAAAGACGACCCATGAGCGAGATCATCGACAACCGCGCCCACCGCATCCGCACGCTGAAGGAGGTCATCCGCCATCTCCACGAGGGCCGCGCGCCCGCCGAGGTGAAGTCCCGCCTCGCCGCCCTCGTTCGGCAGTGCGATGCCAGCGAGATTGCGGCCATGGAGCAGGAGCTGATGGCCGACGGGGTCCCCGTCCGGGCAATCATGGGCATGTGCGACCTGCATGCCGAGGTCGTCCGCGACATCCTCGTCGAGCGGGCCAGCGCGCCCGTGCCCCCCGGCCATCCCGCCGACACCTTTCACCGTGAGAACGAGGCGCTCGGCGAACAGGCCCGCGCCATGCGGGCGGCCCTGGCCGCGCTCGCGCCGGAGGGCATGGCCGCGGACGCGCGCGTCGATCCTGCGCGCCTCTTCGAGTGCCGCCGCGTCTTCGCCGGCCTGATGGATGTCGAGAAGCACTACCTGCGGAAGGAGCACCTCCTCTTCTCCATGCTCGAGCGGCACGGGATCACCGGGCCCTCGAAGGTCATGTGGGGCAAAGACGACGAGGCGCGCGGGCTCCTCCAGGCGCTGGGCACAGCCCTGGCCGCCGACGGCGGGACAGCGGCCGAGTGGCGGACGGTGGCACAGGCGGTGGCCGAGCCGGCGCTCCGCGCCGTCGAGGAGATGATCGTCAAGGAGGAGCGCATCCTCCTCCCCATGTCGCTCCAGAACCTGACCGAGACCGAGTGGGGGGAGATCTTCCAGCAGTCGCCGCAGTTCGGTTACTGCCTGGTCGACCCTCGCGATGGCTATCGGCCTCCCGCCATCGAGGCCGGCGTGCCGGAGGCGGCCGCCGCCGAGGCCGCACGCTCGGGCGTGGCCTTCACGCCCTTCACGGCAGGCAAGGGCGCGCGCCTGCTTCCGATGGCCGAGGCCGCCCCCGTCGCCCGCCAGCCGAGCGCGCCGGAAGCCGTCGGCCAGGGGCTCGTGGTCCTCCCCACCGGCGCCCTGAGCCTCGATCAGCTCAAGGCGATCTTCGTGACGCTGCCGGTGGACCTCACGTTCGTGGACGCGGACGATCGCGTGCGCTTCTTCAGCGAGGGTCCGAATCGCGTCTTCGCGCGGCCCAAGGCGATCCTCGGCCGGCTGGTGCAGCACTGCCACCCGCCGGCCAGCGTCGGGGTCGTCGAGCGCATCCTCTCGGACTTCCGCTCGGGCCGGCAGAACGTGGCCGAGTTCTGGATCAACTTCCGGGGCCGCTTCGCGCACATCCGCTACTTCGCCCTGCGCGACGAGGCGGGCACCTACCTGGGCACGCTGGAAGTCACCCAGGACCTCACCCACGAACGCGCCCTCGAGGGCGAGCGCCGGCTGCTTCAGTACGGGTCGTAATCCTCAGGCCGGCTTCTCGAACGCCACCGCGTACACCGGTGGCAGGTGCGTCGACACCGTCTGCCACGAGTCGCCACCGTCCTCGCTCGCCCACACGGACCCGGTCGTCGAGCCGAAGACCAGGCGTTCGCCGGTCTCGTCCACGTCCAGCGCATGGCGGTACACGAGGTCGTAGGCATGCGTCTGCGGCAGCCCCTTCGTCAGCGTCTCGAACGTTCTCCCGCCGTCCCGCGTGCGCGTGACGACGACGCGGCCCTCGACCGGGTAGCGCTGCTCGTCCTTCCGGGCCGGGACGAACCACGCGGTGTCCGGATCGCGCGGGTGCACGGCGACGGGGAACCCGAACGCTGATGGCTCCACGCCCTCGATCTCCGTCCACGATGCCCCGCCGTCCGTCGAGCGGAAGATGCCGTTGTGATGCTGCACCCACAGCACGTCCGGGTTCGCGGCCGACTGCGCCACGCAATGCGGGTCCTGCACGTTCGGCTCGAACTGCCTCTCGGGCGGCATGAACTCCGCGCGCATCCCCTGGCCCGCCAGCGCCCACGTGGCGCCGCCGTCGCGCGTGATCCATACGCCGCCGCACGACACCCCGATGGTCACGTGACGCGGGTCGCGCGGGTCCACGACGATGGAGTGGATGCCCGGGTGATCGGCGCCGCCGCCGAACCACTCCTCGCGCCGCGGATCGTCCCAGAGCGATCGGACCATCGTCCACGAGTCGCCGCCGTCGGCCGAGCGGAAGAGCCCGCCCGGCATGGTGCCGCACCACACCACGCCCGGCTCGCCCGCACCGCCCGGCGCGAGCGCCCACACGAGCTTGAGCGACCAGTCGACCGGCGTGCCCTCCACCGGCGTCTTCGGCACGTAGCCCGGCGGCTTCTCGGGATACACGGGCGTCGCCACTTCCTGCCAGCTCGCGCCGCCGTCGCGCGAGCGGTGCATCTTCACGCCGAAGTGGCCGTGATTGAGCGCCGCCAGCAGATCGCCCGAGCGCGGATCGTGCATCGCGAGCGTGCAGTTGTCGCCGAGGAAGCTCACGCGGCTGATCGTCCAGCCGGCGGACGCGCGCTCCAGCGTGAACAGGCCCTTGCGCGTCGAGACATGGCACCGGGTGCTCATCGGGTCATCCTCCGGAGAGCGATTGCACGACATCGACGGTTGCGTCCGGCGGCACGGCGTCGCTCAGGTGCTGCCGATCCTCCACCTGGCGGCCGTCGATGAAGGCCGCCATGTGCGGCCGGAGCCGCCCGCGATCGTCGAGCACGTAGCCGCGCGCCCGCTCGTTCGACGCGAAGTACGCGTCGAGCACCTCGCGGAGCGTCGCCCCATCCACCGCGCGCGGCGGGCACGCCACGTGCCGCTGGATGTTCGCCGTGAAGCGGACGGTCGGCATGGTCGTGAAGTCTACGATTCTAGCCCCGCGAGGTCCTCGGGGCGATCGAAGTCGCGGAACGCCCCGGCATCGTCCACCTCCACTTCGACGATCGCGCCGCGGTGGGCCTCGACAACCGCCTTCGCGCCGCGGGCGGGATCGGCCGCCCGCAGGCTCGCGAAGACGGCGCGGTCGAAGATCACCGGGTGGCCGTGGCGCGCGCCGTGCACGGGCCGCACGACGGGCGCGCGCGTGGCGCGCCAGGCCGAGACCAGCGTCCTGACGGTTGACGGACGGACGAGCGGCACGTCCACCAGCGTGACGAGCACCGCCTCCGTGGCCGGCTCCTCCACCGCGTCCAGCCCGGCCAGCAGGGACGACAACTGGCCCTCGGCCCACCCGCCATGGTGCACGAGGCGGACGCGGCGGTCGCGCGGCACCCCGCCCCGGCCGGCCTCGAGGCGCTCGGCGCCGGTCACGATGACCACGCGCGGGAGGCCCGCGTCGAGCAGCGTCCGAACGACGCGGCCCGCAAAGGTATCGCCGCCGGTCCCCAGCGGCAGCCGGGCCTTCGGCCGGCCCATCCGCTGCGACGCCCCCGCTGCCAGCACGATTCCCTGCAGCATCCGCCCCACGCCCCTCTCGCCCGCCGGTTCGCCAAACGCCCCGGGAACGGGCCGAGCCCGGTCCGGGTACACGCCACCATACGCAGAACCGTATGGTTGACTTCGCTCGAAGCGTCTGCCTACACTTAGCGCCTCGATTCGGCCCCGTCCGCGCGCCGCCGGCCACGCCTGTTCGGCCTCATACAGATACCAAGGGTATCGTGGTGCGGCAGCCTCCAGGGAGCGCCCGGGGGGTTCGGCGAACGGAGGATACGGGTATGCCGAGCGGCACGATTGCACGACTCCTTATCGACAAGGGGTTTGGGTTCATCCGGGACGAGTCCGGGATGGAGCACTTTTTCCACCGCAGCGCTGTTCGGGGTGCGGTGTTCGAGCTCCTGCGCGAAGGTCAGCGCGTCGAGTTCTCCCCGGAGGAATCCCAGAAGGGGCCCCGGGCAGGAGACGTGCGTCTGATTGAAGGCTAGCTCGAACGAGCTTCCCCTCCCGGCCCCGCGCTGACGGGGCCGGGGTCGTTTCGCCCCTCGTTCTCCAGCCTGGCGGGCCTTGTCGGCCTCACTTCGAGACATACCTGCGCGGCGACGTTGGCGACGCGTCGCGAGCGGCTTCGGTGTCGCGGCGATGCTCGTCGCCCTGGCCGTGCCTCGCCTCGGGCCGTTTCTGCGCGCCGAGGACCCGCTCGCCGCGGCCGAGGTCATCTCCGTGCTCGGCGGCATGCCCATGGAGCGCGTGCTCGAAGCGTCCGACCTCTTTCACGAGGGCTGGGCGCCTCGCATCCTGCTCTCGCGCCAGGCGCCTGACGGCGGCGAGCGGCTGCTCCTGGAGCGCGGCATCGACTACGCGCTCGAGCCCGATCGGCAGCGTGCGGCCCTCGTCGCGCTGGGGGTGCCCGACGCGGCCATCGACATCCTGCCGGACGTCCAGCTCAGCACCGCGCAGGAGGCCGACAGCCTGGCGGCCGCCGTCGCAAGCCGCGGCTGGCGCCGCGTCATCGTCGTCACGTCGAACCTGCACACCCGGCGCGCGGGGCTGGTGATGCGGCGGCGGCTGGCGCCGCTCGGCGCGGAGGTCATCGTGCGCGGATCGCGGTACGACCGGACGCCGGTGGACGGCTGGTGGCGGCACCGCGGCGCGCTGAAGTTCGTGCCGTTCGAGCTCCAGCGGCTCGCGCTCTACTGGGTGGGCATCGCCGACTGACGGCGGACGCTGGCGGAAGCGCCTGGGAGTCGAACCCAGCCTGCCCCCTCTCGAGGGCAGCGGCCGGTTTTGAAGACCGGGAGGGCCACCGGGCCCCATTCGCTTCCGGGAGGATCTTATCAGTCGACGCGGCGCGGGCCGCAGGCCGCGTGGTCACAGGGCGGCGAGCACCCGCTCGGTGTCGGCGAGGTCGGGCAGCACGACGTCGGCGCCGGCCGCCGCCAGCTCGTCGACGGAATACCCGCCGGTCGCCACGGCCAGCACGCGCGCCCCGGCAGCCCGGCCGCATGCCACGTCGAGCGGCGTATCGCCGATGACGATGGTGTTCGCGCGCGCGGCGGCGGGCACGCGCGCGCGGGCCCGCGCCGTCGCGATTGGCGCCAGGTCCACGCGTTCCAACGCTTCGTCGCCGAAGACGCCCCACGCGAAGCGGTGCCAGATGGCGAAGTACTCGAGCTTGATGCGGGCACCGTCCTGGAAGTTGCCCGTGAGCAGCGCCGTGTGGACGCCGTCGACGCCGGCCACCGCGGCCAGCAGCGCCTCGATGCCCGGCAGGAGACCCTTGGGGCCGCTGCCCGGCTGGTGCATCTCCTCGGCCAGCGCCGCCAGGTACGCCGTGCGAAACGACGCGAGCGCCGCGGGCGTGGCCGGAAGCCCCGCGCGCGCGAGGGCCGTCGTGACGAGCCAGGTGTCGGTCCGGCCGGCCATCGAGACGCCCGTGAACGCCTCGGTCACGCCGAACACCTCCGCGAAGGCCCGCGCCATGGCGCGCGCGCCCGCGCGGCCGGTCAGCACCAGGGTGCCGTCGATGTCGAACAGCAGCAGCGCCGGCTTCAATCGAGCTGCTCGAAGTGGATGTCGGTCGCCCGAGGGCCCTTCGGCGTCGACTCGGGGATGAAGCCGACCCGCTCGCCCACCCACACGCGCCGGAAATCGCGGGTCCGCAGGCCATCCTGCACGAAGAACCAGTCGAGGCCGCTGTCGTCGACCAGGAAGCCGAACCCGTGCTCGGGCTCGAGTCGCGTGATGTGTCCGTACGGCATGGTCTCCCCTATCCGAACAGTGTCTTCCAGAATCCGCCCGCCTTCCAGGCGCCGGTAGCGGGCTCCAGCGTCAGCACGTCGCCGCCCAGGCCGCGCGCGAACGTCTCGTCGGCGGTGACCGCCACGAGCGCCGCGCGCCGCGCGCGGCAGACGCGCGCCAGGTCGGCCGCGAAGGCGCCGACCGTCTCGCGGGGGAGCGTGGACGACGGGTGCTCGGCCACGACCAGCGCCGGCGCGAGGGCCACGGCGCGGGCCAGCCGGACGCGCATGTGCACCTCGTCGGGCAGCCCGGCCAGCGGCCGATCCAGCACCGCCTCGGCCAGCCCGACGTCGGCCGCGAGCCGGCCGGCGGTCTCGCGAACCTCCGCGGACATCGGATCCACCTCGAGCGTGAGGGGCATGGCGATGTTCTGCCGCGGCGTGAAGGCGTCGATGAGCACGGCGCGCGGCCCCACGATGCCCACGCCGTCGAGCAGCCGCAGCCAGGCGGCGGCATCGGCAATGCCGGTCGTCGGCTGGCCGAAGAGCCGGATCTCGCCTTCGTCCGGGAGCGCCGCGCCGGTGAGCAGGTGCACGAAGACCTCGGCGGCCATCGCATCGAAGCCGACGAGCGACAGCACCTCGCCCGCGCGTACCGTCAGCTCCCGCACGCGCAGCGGTCGCAGCCCGCGGTAGTCCTTCACGAGGCCCTCCACCTGGAGGAGCGCCTCGCCGGCGGCCGTCACCGCTGGCTCCCGCGGGCCGCGGCGCGCGCCTCGAGGCGCGCGAACTCCGGGGCGGGCAGCTCGACCTCGCCCAGCCGATCGCGGCGGCGCCGCGGCGAGGGCGCGCTCGCGGACGCCGGGGGCTCGCCGTGGAAGTCCGATCCGCCCGAGATGGCCAGGCCCAGCCTCGCCGCGAGGGCCCGGTAGCGCGCGACGTCGGCCAGCGAGTGATCGGAGTGGTACGCCTCGAGCGCGTCGAGCCCGCCCGCCGCCAGGGGTTCGATCAGCGCGTCGCGGCCGGTCACGCCCGGATGCGCGAACGAGGCAATGCCGCCGGCGTCGTGGATGGCCTCGACGACTTCGAGGGGCGATCGGCCGGTCCGCGGCACGAAGGCGGGCCGCCCCTCGGCCAGGAACCGGTCGAACGCGTCCTGCATGTCCGCGGCGTGGCCCGACTGGACGAGCGCCCGCGCGAGGAGCGGGCGGCCCACCGAGGTGCCCGGCCGCGCCGCGGCCCCGGCGATGACGGCGTCGACGTCGATGGGCGCGCCGAGTCGGGCGAGCCGGTCGCCGATCTCGACGATGCGATCGACGCGGAGCGCGCGTTGCGCCTCGAGGAATGCCGCCAGGCGCGGGCTCAGGTGATCGATGAAGTACCCCAGCATGTGGACGTCGCGGTGCGCGTCGACGGCCGTCACTTCGATGCCCGGCACCACGCGCAGGCCGCGCCGGCCGGCGTCAACCGTCACCTCGTCGATGGCCGCAACCGTGTCGTGGTCGGTGACGGCAATCACCCGCAGCCCCGTCTCGTCGGCCTTCGCCACGAGCGCGGCCGGTGTCAGCCGTCCGTCCGACCGGGTGGTGTGCAGGTGGAGATCGATCAAGACCGGCGGGCCGCCGGCTTCTTCGGGGCCTTGCGGACGCGGCGCAGCAGCGCGCGGTACTCGCGGATGAGGAGCTCCAGGTGCTCGCGCTCCTCGTCGGCGAACTCCAGGAAGATCTGCTTGCCCTCCGAGTCCTCGAACCGCTCGCCGTAGCGTTTGAAGAAGCGGTGCGACCCCCGCTCGCACCGGATGCCGATGCGGTAGGCCTCGAGATCGTCGACGCCCTCGCGCCGCAGCTCCTCGGCGCCCTTCGAGAAGAGGCCGTTGGCCGCGCCCTTGAAGAAGAGGAACGTCGGTCGCGCCTCCAGCTGCGGATCCGTCTCGAGCAGCTTCCGGTACCGCGCCTCGAGCGTGCCCAGGTGGTGCTTCTCCTCCTCGGCCATCCGCTGGAACACGGCCCGGCCGCGCGGATCCTTCGCGATGCGCGCCGCGCGCGTGTAGAACTCCAGCCCGCTCCGCTCGGTCGCAATCGCGATGCGGAGCGCGTCGCGCGCGAAGAGCAGCTCCGTCGTCGCCCCCTCGTCGGGGGGCTTGCCGGTCAGGCACGAATCGCAGGTGCCGTAGATCTGCACCACGCTCTGGCGCGCCTGGAAGCCGCGGGCGTCCGCCACCTCCTCGACCAGCGCCTCGATGTCGGAGCTCAGGAACTCGTACGAGCGGTTGCAGGTCTTGCAGATCAGGTGGAAATGCCGCGGGTGCCTGTAGGAGTGCTCGAAGCGGAAGCGCCCTTCACCGAAGTCGACCTTGCGGGCGATGCCCGCGTCCACCATCCACTGCAGGGTGCGGTACACCGTCGCGCGGCTGATCCGGCGATCCTCGCGTTTCATCACGTCGACCAGATCGTCGGCGCTGAGGTGCCCCTCCTGGCGGAGGAACACGTTGACGATCTGATCGCGCTTGCTCGACCGCTTCGTGCCCGCCGGGCGCAGGCGGTCGAGATCGGGAAGCGCTGTCGCTGACACGCTGCCTCCTCCTTCCACCCGCCCGACGAAGTCTACGCGTTGAACGACTGGCCGCAGCCGCAGGTCGACGTCGCGTTCGGGTTCTTGATGGTGAAGCCGCCGCCGGTGATCGTGTCCACGAAGTCAACCTCGGCGCCCTTCAGGTAGCTGACGCTCACCGGATCGACGTACAGCCGGATGCCGTTCGACTCGAACAGCTGGTCGCCCACGCCGCCCGATTCCTCGATCATCAGCCCGTACTGGAATCCGGAACAGCCGCCACCCTGCACGAACACCCGCAGACCGCTCTCGGTCTTGCCTTCCTCCGCGAGCAGATCCTTGATCTTCGACGCTGCCGCCTCCGTCACGGTGATGACGCTCGGCGTCGTAACGCTGTCAGGAACAACGGTTTCGGTGTGCATACCTTCTCAGTATACCCAAAGCGGGCTTTCGCTACAATTTCGCCTCGGCGAGCTCCGCCAGATGCCCCGCCGACTCCTGTTCGATCGCCTGGTGCAGGCTCGCCCCGTGCGCGTCCATCGTCACGATGGCCGGGAACCGGGCGAGCTGCAGGTGCCACATCGCCTCGGGCGTCCCGAAGTCGAGCAGCGACACGCCGTCCACCCGCTCGATGCAGCGGGCGTAGAACTGCGCCGCGCCGCCGATGGCGTTGAGGTAGACCGCGCCGTGAGCCTGCAGAGCCGCCAGCGTCTGTGCGCCCATGCCGCCCTTGCCGATGACCGCCCGCACGCCGTAGCGCCGGATGATCTCGCCCTGGTAGGGTTCCTCGCGGATGCTCGTCGTCGGCCCGGCGGCGGTGACCGTCCAGCCCCCGTCGGGTCGCTTCACGACGACCGGCCCGCAGTGGTAGAGCACGGCGCCCGAGAGGTCCACCGGCGGCTCGTGGCTCATCAGGTGGTGATGCACCGCGTCCCGGCCGGTGTAGGCCCGCCCGCTCACGAGCACCACGTCGCCCACCCGGAGCCGGCGAATCGTCGCCTCGTCGATGGGCGCCTGGATCTCGATCTCGCGGCCGGTCCGCTGGAAGCCCGCCTGGTCGATCATCGGCAGCGTCGGCACCGACGGATCGCGATAGAGCCAACCGGTGATGGCGCCGGTTGACGCGTCGAGCGTCACGCCCAGCCGGCGGAACGCCCAGCAATCGTACGCCACGGAGACGAAGAAGCTCGCCGGCAGACGGTTGAGGACGCCCACTTTGCAGCCGATGAGCGACACGCGGCCGCCGAAGCCCATCGTGCCGACGCCGAGCGTGTTCACCGTGCGCATGATGTCGGCTTCGAGCGCCGCCAGCCGCTCGTCGGGGTTCACATCGTCGAGGCTGCGGAAGAGCTGCTCCTTGGCCATGACGTAACCCGACGTGCGGTCGCCGCCGATGGCCACGCCGATGGCGCCCGGCGCGCAGCCCTTGCCCTGCGCGTGCCACACCGCGTGCAGGATGCACTTTCGAACGCCGTCGAGCGTCCGGTCGGCGCGGCCGAGGTGCGCGAGCTCGGTCGGCAGCGAGTACTGCGCGTTCATGTTCTCGCAGCCGCCGCCCTTGAGGATGAGCCTCACTTCGATGTCGTCGCGCTCCCACTGCTCGAAGTGGATGATCGGCATCCCCGGCCCGAGGTTGTTGCCGGAGTTCCCGCCGGTCAGCGAATCGACGGAGTTCGGACGGAGCTTCCCGCGCCGCGTCGCCTCGGCCACCGCCTCGCGAATCTGCTGCTTCATCCAGATCTGGTTGGCGCCGACCGGCGTCTTCACCTCGAAGGTCGGCATCCCGGTGTCCTGGCAGATGGCGCCCTCCACCTCGGCGGCCTGGTCGATGTTCTCGGCGATGATCGCCAGCGCCTGCGCGGATCGGGTCCCCTCGATCTCCTCCCGGCGGGCGGCGCGGATGGCCGCGCGCACGTCGGGCGGCAGGTCCGTGGACGTCTTCACGATCAGATCGACGATGGAGCGCTGAAAGCTCGGCAACATACGAGGCCAGTATAATTCCGGGACGAGCGCCCACATGCCCTTCCGGACGGAGCGCGACCCCCTCGGCGAGTTCCCCGTGCCCGCCGACGCGTACTACGGCGTGCAGACGGCGCGGGCGCGCGCGAATTTCCCGGTGAGCGGCCTCGTGGCGCCGCGATCGCTCGTCGTCGCCACCGTGCTGGTCAAGCGCGCCGCCGCCGAGGCGAACGCGGCGCTGGGCCGGCTCGACCGGACCATTGCCGACGCCATCATCGCGGCCGCCGATGAGGTGCGCGCCGGCGCCTTGCTCGATCAGTTCGTCGTCGACGTCTACCAGGCCGGCGCCGGCACCTCGCACAACATGAACGCCAACGAAGTGCTCGCCAATCGCGCCGCCGAGCGGCTGGGCGGGACGCGGGGCGACTACTCGCGGGTCCACCCGAACGATCACGTCAACATGGGCCAGTCGACCAACGACGTGTATCCGACGGCCACCCGCATCGCGCTGGCCACCGAGCACCGCGCGCTGGCGCGCGCGGCGCAGGCGCTGGCGGCGGCTTTCGAGGCCAAGGCCGCGGCGTTCGCCGGCGTCGTCAAGGTCGGGCGCACGCACCTGCAGGACGCCGTTCCGGTGACGCTCGGCCAGGAGATGGGCGGCTACGCGGCCTGCCTCGCGCACGCCCGCGAGGCCCTCGACATCTCCGCGGAGGCCCTGCACGAGGTGAACCTCGGCGCCACGGCGGCCGGCACCGGCCTCAACGCCGGCGACGAGTACGCCGCCCGCGCCGTCAACGCGCTCGCGAGGCTCACGGGGCTCCCGCTCCGCCCGGCCGCCAGCTACTTCCGGGTCACGCAGAGCATGGGCGACATCGTGGCGTACTCGGGCGCCATGCGGCGGCTGGCCGTCGAGCTGGGCAAGATCGCGAGCGATCTGCGGCTGCTCTCGATGGGCCCGCGGGCGGGCATCGCCGAGATTCGCCTGCCCGCCGTGCAGCCGGGGTCGTCGATCATGCCGGGCAAGGTCAACCCGTCGGTGCCGGAGATGGTCAACCAGGTGTGCTATCAGGTACTGGGCTGCGACACGACCGTCGCCGTGGCGGGCGAGGCCGGCCAGCTCGAGCTGAACGTGATGATGCCCGTCATCGCCTGGAACGCGCTTCACGCGCAGCACATCCTGACGTCGGCCATGGACGTGCTCCGCGAGCGGACGGTGGACGGCCTCGAGGCCGACGCGGCCCGCGCGCGCGAGCTCCTCGACCGGAGCACCGCCGTCGCGACGGCGCTCAGCCCGCATCTCGGGTACGACGTCACGGCCGAAATCGCCAAGGCGGCGGTGGCCTCCGGCCGCTCGGTCCGCGACGTCGTGCTTACCCGCGGCCTGATGAGCGCCGCGGACCTCGATCGCATCCTGAGCATCGAGGCGATGACAACGCCGGGCATCAAGGGGCCGCGATGAGCCTGCGCCCCGCGTGGATCGCCGTGCTCCTGTGCGCGCTTCCCGCGGCGGCGCAGCAGCCGCACGGACGGTTTCCGCCGCAGGACCTGGGCCTGCTGGAGGCGCCGGATCGCGACCAGTGGCAGCGGCCCGACCAGATCATGGACGTGCTGGGCATCGCCGACGCCTCGGTCGTCGCCGACGTCGGTGCGGGGAGCGGCTGGTTCACCGTGCGCCTCGCGCGGCGGGTGGGACCGAACGGGATTGTCTTCGCGCAGGACGTGCAGCAGGAGATGCTGAACGCCATCTCGCGGCGCGTGCAGCGCGAGGGGCTGCGCAACGTGCGGCCGGTGCTCGGGCACGGCAGCGATCCGCGGCTGCCCGACGGCGCGCTCGACGCCATCCTCATGGTGGACACCTACCACGAGATCGACGATCGCATGGCGCTGCTCAGAGGACTCGCCCGGGCGCTGAAGCCCACGGGCCGCGTCGGCATCGTCGACTTCCGGCTGGATGGGGGCGGACCCGGGCCCCCGATGGCGGAACGGGTCAGCCCCGAGGTGGTGGTGGCCGACGCCGCGCGCGCCGGGCTGCGGCTGATGCGGGAGGAGTCATTCCTCCCGTATCAGTACTTCCTCGTCTTCGGACGCGAGCCGTCGGCGCCCCAGCGGGGCGGGCCCCCGGCGTCGACGAAGCGCCAGCACGTCGGGAGCAGCAGGCTCGCCGCGCCGATCTTGGCGAGATCGGCGGCCACGAAGGGCGCGATGCCGCTCGCGACGGCGGCCTCGAAGCCCACGGGGCCGGAAATGCCCGGCTGCGGGGGCATGAGGTAGGCAAGCCAGGCGACGCCGCCGGCGTAGATGACGGCCAGGCCGGCGATCATCGCGACGACCGACGAGACGTACCGCCGGTCGAACCCGCGGCCCGCGAGCCAGCCGGTGAGCGCCGCGGCGAGCGGGTAGGCGAGCAGGAACCCGCCGGTCGGTCCCAGCAGCCGCGCGGCGCCGGGCGGCAGGATCGGCGAGGCCGCAAAGGCGTGGACGCCCGCGAGGCCCAGCAGGAGAAACAGTGCCTGGCTGGCCGCGCCGAGCCGCGCCCCGAGCACCGCGCCGGCCATGAGGACGACGACGGGCTGCAGCGTGAACGGCACGGGCGTGAACGGGACGTGCAGGCTGATCTGCGACGCCGCAGCCGTCAGCGCCGTGAGGAACAGCACCGAGAGCACGCGGACCCCCATCCGGGACGCGGGCGACTGTGCCGCAACGCTCACGTGGTCGAGCAGGGTCGAGTCGTAGGTCACAAGCGTCCGTGGGCTCACCATGGGGCCCGATTGTATCCAAATGAAAACGGCACTGACAATTGCGGGCAGCGACTCCGGCGGCGGGGCCGGCATCCAGGCGGATCTCAAGACCTTCGCCGCCCATGGCGTGTACGGCACCTCCGCCCTGACCGCCGTCACCGCGCAGAACACCCAGGGCGTCGCCGGAGTGCATCTCATCCCTGCCGACTTCGTCACGCTGCAGATCGAGACGGTCACGGCCGACCTCGGCTGCGATGCGGTCAAGACCGGCATGCTGGCCTCCTCCGCCATCGTCGAAGCGGTGGCGGCGTCCATCGAGGCGCTGGAGCTGCCGAACCTGGTCGTCGATCCGGTGATGGTGGCCAAGGGCGGGGATCGTCTCCTCGACGCCGACGCCGTGCACGCGCTGCGCACGAGCCTGCTCCGGCTGGCGCGCGTCGTCACGCCCAACGTGCCGGAGGCGGAGGTGCTCGCGGAGATGACCATCGCGTCGGTGGACGACATGCGCGAGGCGGCCCGCCGCATCCACACGCTGAAGCCGAGGGCCGTGCTGGTGAAGGGCGGACATCTCGACGGGCCGGAGGCGATCGACGTGCTCTTCGACGGCGAGACGTTCGTCGAGCTGCGCGGCCTCCGCGTCACGGGCCGCCACACGCACGGCACGGGCTGCACGTTTGCCGCGGCGCTCGCAGCGAACCTGGCGCTCGGCGTGGGCCTTGCCGATGCCGCGCACGCGGCCAAAGGCTACGTGGCGGGCGCGATGCAGTCGGGCGTGCCGCTCGGCGCCGGCCACCGCCCGCTCGGCCACTTCTGGCGGCGCTGACCGGGGGGCCGCTATACTCGTGCAGATGGGCGCACCCCTGACGGCCGTGACAACGATGCCGCTCTCGGCGGAGGGCCTGGTGGCGGCCGTGTCGTCGAGGGGCGCTGGCGCGGTGGCGTCGTTCGTCGGCCTGGTGCGCGACCGCAACCAGGGCCGACAGGTCACACACCTGGTCTACGAGGCGTACGAGCCGCTGGCCGAGAAAGCGCTGGCGCGCATCTGCGAGGAAGCGGCGGCGCGCTGGCCGAAGACGGTGCTGGCCATCCACCACCGGGTGGGCCGCCTCGACATCGGCGAGGCCAGCGTGGCCATCGCGGCGGCCTCGCCGCATCGCGCCGACGCGTTCGCGGCGTGCCGCTACGCCATCGAGCGGGTGAAGCAGATTGTGCCCATCTGGAAGCACGAGTTCTTCGACGGCGGCGACGTGTGGATCGAGGGCGCGACGGCCGATCCGGACGACGAGGCGGCGCGCGAGCGGGCGCTGGCCATCGCATGCGCGTGACCGTCCGCCTGTTTGCGCGGCTCCGGGAGCTGGCCGGGGCGGCCGAGTTCGTCCGTGAGGTGCCGCCCGGCGCCACGGCCGCCGACGTGTGGAAGGGCCTGGTCCGCGATCACCCGGCGCTCGCGCCCTACGAAGCCTCGCTGTCGTGCGCGGTCAACGCCGAGTACGCGCGCATGACCACCTCGGTCGCCGACGGCGACGAGGTCGCCTTCCTGCCGCCGGTGTCGGGCGGATGAGTGCACGATGAGCATGTTCGACAAGCTGGCGTCGGTCGAGGGCCGCTACGAGAGCCTGCTGGCCTCGCTCGGCACCGCCACGGTCCAGAACGATCCCGCCGAGTACGCGAAGCAGGCCAAGGCGCTCGCCGAGATTGAGCCGCTCGTGGAGAAGTACCGCGAGTACAAGGCTGTCAGCGCCGGGATCGCGGAGGCGCAGGAGCTGGTGGCCGGGGGCGACGCCGAGATGAAGGCGCTCGCCGAGGAGGAGCTGGCCGCGCTCACCCGCCGCCGCGACGGCATCGTCGACGAGCTCAAGATGCTGCTCCTGCCGAAGGACCCGAACGACGAGAAGAACGTCATCCTCGAGATCCGCGGCGGCACCGGCGGGGAAGAAGCGGCGCTCTTTGCCGGCGACCTGTTCCGGATGTACTCGCGGTACGCGGAGCGCCAGGGCTGGAAGCTCGACGTGATGTCGCTCAGCGAGGCGGGCCAGGGCGGCATCAAGGAAGTCATCGCCAACATCGAGGGCAAGGGCGTCTACAGCCGGCTCAAGTACGAGAGCGGCGTCCACCGCGTGCAGCGCGTGCCCGAGACCGAGGCAAGCGGCCGGATCCACACCTCGACGGCGACGGTGGCCGTGCTGCCCGAGGCCGACGAGATCGACATCCAGATCAACCCCAACGACCTGCGCATCGACACGTTCTGCTCGAGCGGGCCGGGCGGCCAGAGCGTCAACACGACGTACTCGGCCGTCCGCGTGACGCACATTCCGACCGGCATCGTGGTGTCGCAGCAGGACGAGAAGTCGCAGATCAAGAACCGCGCGAAGGCCCTCAAGGTCCTGCGCTCGCGCCTCTACGAAATCGAGATGCGCAAGCAGCAGGAGGCCATCGCGAAGGAGCGCCGCGGACAGGTGGGCACGGGCGAGCGCTCCGAGAAGATCCGCACCTACAATTTCCCGCAGAGCCGCATCACCGACCACCGGATCAACTTCACGACGCACCAGCTGCAGAGCGTGCTCGACGGGAACATCCACGAGCTCGTGGACGCGCTCACGACGTACTACACGGCCGAGCGCCTGAAGGAAGCCACCGGGCAGGACGCATGACCATCGCCGCCGCGGCCGCCGCGGCCCGCGCGAGGTTCGTCGAAGCCGGCATCGCCGCGGAGGAAGCGGCGCTCGACGCGGAGCTGCTGGCCCGCCACGTGCTGGGCTGGGACCGCGCCACGTGGCTGGCGCGGGTCACCGAAACGCCGCCGCCCGCCTTCGAGCGCGCGTACGACGCGCTCGTGCGGCGGCGCGAGGCCCGCGAGCCGGTGGCATACATCCGGGGCGTGCAGGAGTTCTGGTCCCGCGCGTTCCTCGTCGGGCCCGCCGTCCTCATTCCCCGGCCCGAGACCGAGTTCGTCGTCGAGGAGGCCCTGGCCTCCCTCGCGGCGGCGCCCTCGGCGCACGCCGGCGTCCGCGTCGTCGACGTCGGCACCGGCTCCGGCTGTCTGGCCGTGACGCTGGCCGCCGAACGCCCGTACCTGCACGTCGTCGCCACCGACATCTCCGAGGCCGCCCTCGACGTCGCCCGCGCCAACGCGCGCCGGTTCGAGGTCGACGACCGCGT
This sequence comes from Acidobacteriota bacterium, assembly GCA_040754955.1. Classification (GTDB taxonomy): domain Bacteria; phylum Acidobacteriota; class Vicinamibacteria; order Vicinamibacterales; family UBA2999; genus JBFMCA01. The sequence continues at coordinate 45,122 of JBFMCA010000012.1, forward strand.
GACCTTCATTCGGGGGCCGTACCTCGCCGGCACCGCGGCGCCCCTCGACCTCATCGTCGCCAACCCCCCCTACGTGGCGGACGCGGACGAGCCGGCGCTCGCGCCCGAGGTGCGGGCCTTCGAGCCGCGCGCGGCGCTCTTCGGCGGCCCCGACGGCCTGCGTGACATCCGCGCCATCTTGGAACAAGCGGCCGAGCGGCTGGCGCCCGGCGGCGGCCTCGTCATGGAGATCGGCATGGGCCAGGCCCGCGACGTGGAGCGGGCCGTGGCACGGCACGAGGCCCTCGCGCTGACGCGCCTGCGCACGGATCTGCAGGGCATTCCGCGCGTCGCCGTCGTCACGCGGCGGTGATCCGGCCGGTTGTGGCACCATGTCCGGCATGAGCTGCATCTTCTGCCGGATCATCGCGGGCGAGATCCCCTCGACAACGGTCTACGACGACGACGCGCTCGTGGCCTTCAAGGACGTCAACCCGCAGGCGCCGATGCACGTGCTGGTGGTGCCGCGCCGCCACATCGCGACGCTCAACGACCTGCAGCCGGGCGACGACGCGCTCGTCGGGAGCATGTTCCGGGTGGCCGCGCGCCTCGCGAGAGAGGCGGGCTTCGACGGCAGCGGCTACCGCACGGTGTTCAACTGCAACGCGCAGGCGGGCCAGACCGTCTTCCACGTGCACCTGCACGTCCTGGGCGGGCGCACGATGGCCTGGCCGCCGGGCTGAGGCGCGTCACCCGTCGAGATCGTAGGACCACCCCGGCTGCCACGCGAACGGCGCCGTCATCAGATCGGCGATCGGCGCGCCGTGGATGAGATGGTCGAGCGCGTAGTGGGTGGCGCGGTGCCCGATGACGAGCACCCATCCCGACGGCCACGCCGCGCGCAGCTCGTCGAGCCAGCCGCCGACGCGGGCCACCGCCTGCCGGTAGCTCTCGCCGCCCGGAAACGGGCGGTCGATCGCGGCCGGCCGCACGGCGTCGATGGCTGTCGTCGGCTGCCGCGTCAGCTCGCCGTAGTCGCACTCCCTGAGCCGCGCGTCCCGGACGATCGGCACCGATGACCCGAACGCGAGCTCTGCCGTCCGCCAGGCGCGCCGGAGATCTGACGCAGCGACCAGCGCGGGCGGGTCGGCGCGGTACCGCTCGCCGAGCGCGACAGCCTGCGCCTCGCCCGCGGGCGACAGATCCACGTCGAAGTGCCCCGACGCCACCCCCGCCTCGTTGTCGAGCGACGTCGCGTGCGTCTCGAAGACCAGGCGCCGGGCGTCAGGCCGGCGATGGCTCATACCAGTACCCCCGCGTCCGGACCGGGCAGCCGATCTCCGCGCCAACCATCCGGAGGAGCTCCGGACAATAGCAGTACAGCCGCTGAGACACGATCCGACCCCCGGCGGTCGACGCGTCGACGAACCAGGAGAGCGCGTCGGCGCCCTCGTCGGGTGTTTCGAACACCAGCACGAGATGCCTGCCGAACACCTCCCGGACCTCGGCGCGGGTCGGGCGCGGATCCGCCGCCCATTCGGCGAGCGAGTTGCGCCGCTGAATCTCGGCACCCCGTTCCTCCGCCACGCCGACGATGTCGTTCACGGCGTCGGGATCGAGCAGCGCGACGATGCCCTCCACGTCGCGGCGGTTGAACGCCTCGACGTAGCGATCGAGCAGGGGCGAACGCGGGCCGGCGTTCGCCGCCGCGCCTCCCGCGGAGCCGTCCCGCCCGACAGCGCTCAGCGAAACGCGCGCGCGGTATCGAAGCGCCTTGACGGCGCCGGCCGAGATCCCCAGCATGGCAGCGACCTCCGCGTGCGCGAACCCGAACGCCTCCGTCAGCAGGAACACCACCCGCTGCGGCGCTGAAAGGCACTCGACCACCGCGGCCATCGCATCGGCGGCCTCCAGCGGATCGATCGCGTCGGGTGCCGCCGGCTCGCGCGGCAGCTCGTCGAGCGCGACCCACCGGCCCTGCCGGCGCCACTGATCGATCCAGACGTTGGACGCCGTTCGAAACAGATACGCGCGGGGCTCTATCGGCTGCCACGACAGCGACAGGCGCGCGAATGCCCTCAGCAGGGTCTCCTGCACGAGATCCTCGGCCTCCCACGGGCTGCCGGTCAGCTTCAGGCAGAACCGCCACAGCGGCTCGCGGTGGGTGACGGCCATCTCGTCGAACTGCCGGCGAAGCCGGCGCGCGGGATCGGACAGGGTCTCCACGTCGGTCATATCCTGCACGACGGACGACGACGCCGGAAAGTGACGCACGGGCCCACTCCAGGTCTGGTAAGCTCCGTGCCATGCGGACCGCTGGCATCGTCGTCGCGGTGGTCCTCGGGGCCACGGCCGCGGCGCCCGCACAGGACCCAGTGCCCGAAGTCCGCCAGGTTGTCACCTTCGACCTGCAGCCCGGCGCGCTCGGCCGGGTGATCAACCTCTACGAGCAATCGCTCCTGCCCGTCTATCAGGACCTGGCTCCCCTGCTGCGCTTCCGGGCGTACCGCGAGGCGGAGAGCCCCGAGTCGCTCGACCTCGTCCTCCTCTCCTCGTACCGCGGCATGGCCGGCATGGACGCCGCCAACGATCTGCTGGGCAAGCCCCAGCCAACCGGCGTCAACGTCGGCCTGCTGTACGGGCAGATCGACCAGATGGCCCTGGGGCATCACGACACGTTCGTCGAGATGGTCGACCGCCTCGGCGACCCGCCGTCCGACGAGGCGGGCACCGACGAGCAGCTGACGGTCTTCGAGTATCTGCGGGTCGCGCCCGGCGGGCATGCCTTCTTCGAGCAGCTTCTCGAAACGCGCGCGCGGCCCTACGAGAAGGAGCACCGACTCTACGTCTGGTCGGAGACCGGACGCGTGCTCGTCGGCGACGAGTGGGACTACGTCCGGTTCTTCGGACTGCGCTCGCTCGCGATGTGGCACGACTACGTCCGCCGCATGCGCGACGCCGACTTCCAGGCCGCCCTGGCACCCGTCATCCTCGCCCGCAAGACCGTCATCCTCCGCCGCGAGCCCCGGCTGTCGGTGCGCTGATGCCAGGGGCCTGACGCCCGCCCGCCGCTAGGGCGCGGCCAGCAGATACCTCCCCCGCCCCTGCGTGCGCTCCAGCACGAAGTCGACGATGCGCAGGCCGCGGCCCATGTACGCCTCGAGCAGGGCGCGCAGCTGCATGCGCCACTCGAGCGCCAGGTCGGGGGCCTGTTGCAGCATCTCGGTGAAGCCCGTGGGGATCTCCACCCACACCCGGCGTTCGTCGATATCGAGATCCACGCGCGCGCACCGCCGCCATGGTCCGGCGCCCTCCGTCGCATTGGCCGCCGGCGCCGCCAGGGCCTCGGCTGCCCGCGGGCGAATCGCGCCACCCGGCGCAATCCGCCGGGCCACGTGCGGCTCGGCGATGTTCCACTGCACGACCAGCCGATCGGTGGGGGTGCCGCGGTGCAGCGCGCTCGTGGACTCGCCGTAGACGTTCCGCGCGTACTCGTCGCAGACCACGCCCAGCTTGGCGAAGTTGAAGTGCGCGTTCAGCGCCTGGAGCGGATCGTAGGTCCACTCGATGAGGTCGAATCCGAGTGCCAGCGCCCGCTCGCGCTGCGCGAGCTTCAGCTGATACCCGAGACCGCCGCGATGTTCCGGCAGCACGCCGGTCATATGCGACCACTGCATGGGCTTCCCGTGCTTGACGCCGACGATGGAGTAGCTGAAGCCCACCATCCGGCCGGCATCGTCGAAGGCTCCCAGCAGGATGGCGCCGCGCTTGACCGTGATGATGAACACCGGCAGCGTCACGATGTCGCCGTCGTCGGTGTAGCCCCAGATGGCGCGCTCGAGGTCGATGACCTGGCGATACTCGGGAATCGAATGCAGGTCGCGGATGGTCATGCGGGCAGGGTGTGCAGGAGTTCGGTGAGCGTGGTGATGAGGCGGACGCCGGGGGGCAGGTCCGCCGGGGCGCCGCCGCTCCGGCGGAGCAGCACGGCGCGCATCCCCGCGGCCAGCGCGCCCTGCACATCCGCCTTCAGGCTGTCGCCGACCATCAGCGAGGCCGGTGCCGGGACGCCCGCGCGCGCGAGCGCCTCGTGGAAGATGCTCGGATGCGGCTTCATGTAGCCGTGGTCGAACGACGACACCATGGCCGTGACGACGCCGTTCAGCTGGAAGTGCTCCCGGAAGGCCTCGAGGCTCCGGTGCGAGTTCGAGATCACGCCGACGGCGTAGCCGCGATCGACGAGCGCCTTCAGCACCGGCGCGGCATCGTCGTACATCTCGAAGTGGTGGTTGCCCGCCCACTCGTCGTAGATGTCGCGCGCCGCGTTGACGACGAACGGCCCCCGCCCGCCCATGTGCTCGATGATCGAGGCCGTGTAGTGGATGAACAGCCCGTCGTCGTACAGCGGCTCCTCGACGTCGTCCAGGATGAAGGACGAGGCCGCCACGGCCGACTCGAAACGCGACGGATCGATGGCGATGCCATAGGTCGAGCAGAACCGTGCGTACCCCTCCCCCTGAAACGTCGGCCCCGGGTAGATCAGGGTGAAATCGACGTCGAAGAAAACGGCCCTCACCCGTTCGTCATTCGCCATTCGCCATTCGTCATTCGTCATTCGTCATGCGTCATTCCCCCCAAGGCCCCGCCACCACGACCGTCGCCCGCGCGGGGTCGAGCAGGCGTCTGGCGGCGGCCTGCACCTGGTCGTGGGCGACGTCGGCGATGAGGCCGGGGAGCCGCGCATCGTGCGCGAGGCCGAGACCGAAGAGCTCGGCGTTCAGCAGGAACGCGGCGATGCCGGTGTTGGTCTCGAGCTGCCGCGGCAGCGATCCGATCAGATAGGCCTTGGAGTCGTCAATCTCCCCGGCCGTGAAGCCGTCGCGGAGAATGGCGGCGATCTCCGCGTCGATGGCGGCGATCGTGCGTTCCACGTCGGCCGCGGCCACGCCGGCGCGGATGGTCAGCGGACCGGGGGCGAGGCTCGCGTCGAGACCGCTGAAGACGTAATAGGCCATGCCCTGCCGCTCGCGGATATTGTCGCCGAGCCGCCCGCCGATGGCGAACTGCCCCAGCGCGTGGTTCATGACCCACGCCGCATAGTAGTCGGGGTCGCTCCGCCCGAGGCCGGTGAAGCCGTAGGCGATGTCGGCCTGGGCCTTCGAGGGCATGCGGATGGCCTCGATGCGGCGACCCGCCGCGGGGGTCACGGGCGGCAGCGCGGGGTCCGGCGGCCGATTCGCCTGCCAGCCGTCGAACGCGTGCTGGCAGGCCTCCTCGGCGTGCGCGGCCTCGATGTCGCCGACGATGACCACCGCCAGCCCCTCGGGCGTGCACCACGACGCGTGGTGGCGGACGAGCGCAGCGCGGTCGAGGGCTTCGACCGACGCCGCCGTCCCGCGCACCGGGCGGCCGTAGGGATGCCCCGGATAGAGCAGCGCCATCAGCCGATCGACCGCACGGCTGCCGGGATCGTCCTCGTGCTGGCGAATGGTCGTGACCAGCTCGCCACGGCGGGTCGCCACTTCGTGCTCGGCGAAGGCGGGCTCCCGGACGATGTCGGCGACGAGGGCGAGGATGGCGTCGAAGTCGTCGGCCAGGGCGGTCGCGCTCACGGTGAGCTGGTGGCGTCCCGCGGTCACGAACAGGGACGCCCCGCGGCCGTCGAGGTCGTCGGCGATGCCGGCCGCGGTGCGCGTGGTCGTGCCGCGGTCGAGGACGCGGGCCACCAGGGCCGCCGTCCCCTCGGCACCCGGCGCGTCGTACACGGCGCCCGCACGGAGGGCCGCCAGCACGGTCACCGCCGGCATCGTGCGGGTCTCGTTGACGAGCACGACCGGGCCACCCGGCAGCACGTGACGCGAGGGTGCGAGCGCCATCAGACGGGGTCGAACCAGCCAATCGTGCGGCGGTCCGGCACGAGGAAGCGCCGGGCGGCGGCATTCACCTCGTCGAGCGTCACGGCGGCGAGTCGGTCGAAGCGGGTGGCCCACACGCTCCATGACGAGACGGTGGCGAAATAGCCGAGCTGATGGGCGATGTCGGTGACGCCGTCGCCGTCGTACACGAACCGCGCCCGCAGCTGCGCCTTCACCTTCGCCAGCTCGGCCTCGGTGAGGCCTTCGCGGCGGACGCGGTCGATCTCTTCGAGCGCGGTCTCTTCCACCGCCGCGAGCGTCTGGCCCTCGGCGACCGTGGCCGACACGGAGTAGAGAAACGGCTGCTCGGTCGGCAGCAGCGCGCCGCCCACCGCCGACGCCAGCCCCGTGTCCACCAGGGCGCGGTAGAGCCGTGCGCTCCGCTGCGGCCGCGCGACCCGCCCGCTCGACCAGATGTTGAGCCCCGCCGCGCCGTTGAGTGCCGCGTCGACGCACAGCAGGGGCAGAAAGGCCGGGTCGTCCACCGCCGGCGCGCGGTACGCCGCGCGCCAGTACGCCGTCGTCCCCGGACGGCGCACCACGACGCGCCGCTCGGCGTGCGACTCGGGTTCGATCACCCGGCGCCGCGCCGGCGGAGTGCCTGCCGGAATGCCCCCAAAGCGGCGCTCGACGAGGCGCAGCGTCTCGTCGGTATCGACGTCGCCGACGATGACGAGCGTGGCGTTCGACGGCAGGTAATGGCGGCGGTAGTGTCCGTACAGATCGTCGCGGGTCATCGACTCGAGGTCGGCCAGCCAGCCGATGGTGGGATGCCGGTACGGGTGCACCGTGAGCGCCGTCGCCGTGAGTTCGATGTCGAGGAGCTGCTCGGGGTCGTTCTCGCCGCCCTTGAGCTCCGAGATGATGACCGTGCGCTCCGATTCGCAGTCGGCGGGATCGTAGAGGCACGCGTCCATGCGCTCGGCCTCGATGAACAGCATGCGATCCAGCGCGTGTACCGACGCCGTCTCCAGATACGCCGTCTGGTCGATCCAGGTGTACCCGTTCCACGCGCCGCCGAACCGCTCGATGATGCCCTTCACCTGGTCGCGCGGAATCTGGCGCGTCCCCTTGAAGTTCATGTGCTCGACCCAGTGCGACACGCCGGTCAGGCCGGGGCCCTCGTCGCGCGATCCGACGCGGTACCAGCACCACACCGACGCCAGCGGGGCCGTGTGCACCTCCTGGACCAGCACCGTCAGGCCATTGTCGAGCGTGGTTTCGCGCGGGCCGGGCCGCCCGGCGGCGGAGCGCGACACGGACATACCGCCATTATTACAATAGACGGACTGTCATGCCCGAGTGGAAGGACACCTGCAACCTGCCCCGCACGTCGTTTGCGATGAAGGCGAACCTGCAGACGGCCGAGCCGGAGGCCGTCGCGCGCTGGGACGCCGAGAATCTGTACGGCCGCATCCGGGCCGCCCGCGCCGGGTCGCCGCGCTTCGTGCTGCACGACGGCCCCCCGTACGCCAACGGCGAGATCCACATCGGGACCGCGCTCAACAAGATCCTCAAGGACTTCGTCGTCAAGTCCCGGACCATGGCGGGCTTCGACGCGCCGTACGTGCCCGGCTGGGACTGCCACGGCCTCCCGATCGAGCTCAAGGTCGACCGGGAGCTCGGCCCGAAGAAGCGGCAGTTGTCGGTGGCGGACTTCCGTCGCGCCTGCCGCGCGTACGCCGAGAAGTACCTCGACATCCAGCGGCGCGACTTCAAGCGGCTCGGCGTGTTCGGCACGTGGGACGAGCCGTACCGCACCATGGACCCGCAGTACCAGGCGGCCATCGTGCGCGCGCTCGGCCGCTTCGTCGAACAGGGCCTCGTCTACAAGAGCAAGAAGCCCGTGCACTGGTGCGTGCACTGCCGCACGGCGCTCGCCGAGGCCGAAGTCGAGTACGAGCCGCACACCTCGCCCTCGATCTTCGTCGAGTTCCCCCTCGCGCCCGAGAGCCGCGACGAGCTCGCGCGGCGCGTGCCCGCGCTCGCCGGCCGCGCCGTCTCGGTGCTCATCTGGACGACGACGCCGTGGACCATTCCGTCGAACCTGGCCATCGCCTTCCATCCGGACTTCGTGTACGGCGCCTATGAGACGGAGGGCACGACCGTGATCGTGGCGCGCGACCTCGCCGAGGCCGTGGGCGTCACGATCGGCCGGCCGCTGGGCGAGCCGCTGGTGACCTTCGAAGGGCGCGCGCTCGAGCGCATCGCGTTCCGGCACCCGCTCTACGCGCGCGACTCGCTCGGCGTGCTCGGCGAGTACGTGACGCTCGACGCGGGCACGGGCGCTGTGCACACGGCGCCGGGCCACGGCGCCGACGACTACTACACCGGGGTGAAGTACGGCCTCGAGATCCTCGGCCCGCTCGATCCCGGCGGGCACTTTCTCGACACCGTGGAGCGCTTCGCGGGCCTGCAGGTCTTCGACGCCAACCCGGCGGTCGAGAAGGCGCTCGCCGAGCGCGGCCGCCTGTGGCACCGGGAGGACTACGACCACACGTACCCGCACTGCTGGCGCTGCCACAACCCGGTCATCTTCCTGGCGACGCCGCAGTGGTTCATCGCCATGGATCGGGCCGGCCTGCGCGCGAAGGCGCTGGAGGCCATCGACCGCACGCGATGGATCCCCGCCTGGGGGCGCGAGCGCATCTACAACATGATCGCGCACCGCCCCGACTGGTGCATCTCGCGGCAGCGGTCATGGGGCGTACCCATCCCGGCCATGGTCTGCACCGCGTGCGGCCAGTCGGTGCTCACGAAGGCGCAGGTCGACCGCGCCGCGGACATCTTCGAGGCGCACGGCGCCGATGCGTGGTACGAGCGGCCCCTCGAGGAGTTCGTGCCCCCCGGGCTCGCCTGCCCGGACTGCGCCGGCACGGCGTTCGAACGGGAGCACAACATCCTCGACGTGTGGTTCGACTCCGGATCGAGCCACGAGGCGGTCCTGCCCGTCCGCGCCGACCACGGGTGGCCGGCCGACCTCTACCTGGAAGGCAGCGACCAGCACCGCGGGTGGTTCCACAGCTCGCTCCTCGTGGGCATCGGCACCCGCGGCGAGGCGCCGTTCCGGCAGGTCCTCACGCACGGCTTCGTCGTCGACGAGCAGGGCCGCAAGATGTCGAAGTCGCTCGGCAACACCATCGCGCCGCAGGACGTCATGAAGCAGAGCGGCGCCGAGGTGCTGCGGCTGTGGGTGTCGATGGTCGACTACCGCGAGGACATCCGCGTCGGCCGCGCCATCCTCGCGCGGACCGTCGACGCCTACCGGAAGATCCGGAACGTGCTGCGCGTGCTCGCCGCCAACCTGTACGACTTCGACCCGGCGACCGACGCCGTGCCGCGCGCCGGGATGCTCGAGATCGACCGCTGGGTCATGGCGCGCTATGCCGACGCCGCCGCCCGCATCGTGCGCGCGTACGACGACTACGACTACCCGACGGTCTACCAGACGGCCAACCAGCTCATCACGGTGGACGTGAGCGCCTTCTATGTGGACGTGACGAAGGACCGGATGTACACCTTCGGCGCCCGCTCCGAGGCCCGCCGCTCGGGCCAGACGGCCATGTTCCACCTGGTCGACGGCCTCGCGCGCCTGCTGGCGCCGGTCCTGCCGTTCACGATGGACGAGCTGTGGCGCACGCTCCCCGGCGCCCGCGAGCCGTCGGTGCACGTGGCGCTCTTCCCCCGGGACCTGGATCCGTGGCTGGCGCCGGACCTGGTGGAGCGCTGGAGCCGCCTCGGCGCGGTGCGCGACAGGGTGAACGTCGCGCTCGAGCAGAAGCGCAAGGAGAAGGTGATTGCCGCCAACCTCTCGGCCCGCGTGACGCTCGGCGCCGAGGGCGAGGCGCTCGCGCTGCTCACGGCCTATCTCGCCGAGCTCCCGACCATCCTCGGCGTCTCGGACGTCGCGCTCGTCGAAGCGGTGGGCGCCGGCGCGACGCCCGAGACCGTCACCGTCGCCGTGGACAGAGCCGACGGCATCAAGTGCGACCGCTGCTGGCGCGTCGTGCCGGAGGTGAGCCGGGCACCGGAGTTCCAGGGACTCTGCCCGCGCTGCGTCGACGCGCTCGCCGAGACCGTGAGCGGCTGAGACCAATGGGCGTCGTGTCCGAACTCGCCGCGCGGCGGCTCGAGCTGTCCGCCGCGGTCGTCATCGTCGCGCTCGACCAGCTGACCAAGGCGCTGGTGCGCGGGCGCTTCGAGCTGCACGACAGCGTCGAGGTCGTGCCGGGCCTGCTGAACCTGACGCGCGTGCACAACACCGGCGCCGCCTTCGGCATGCTCAACACGGCGGAGTTCCCGGGCAAGCCGTACGTGATCGCCGCGGTGGCGATCCTGGCGCTCGGCGGCGTCGCCTGGTTCCTGACGACCGTGCCGATCGCGGATCGGCTGGCCCGCGTCGGCGCGGCCGGCATCCTCGGCGGGGCGGTGGGCAATCTGATCGACCGCGCCACGGCGGGCTACGTCCTCGACTTCGTGGACGCCTACTGGCGCGGGTGGCACTTCTGGGCTTTCAACGTCGCGGACGCGGCGATCACGGTGGGCGTGACGCTGCTCATCCTCGACATGCTGGGGTTGGGACGCCGTGCATCCGATACTGCTTGATCTCGGGCCAGTCACCATCTACTCGTACGGCGTCCTGCTGGCCGCGGCGTACCTGCTGGGCCTCTGGCTGGCCGTCCGGCGCGCCCGGGCCGCCGGCCTCGACGCCAACCGCGTGCTCGACCTCGGCATCTGGGTCATCATCGCGGCCCTGGTCGGCGCCAAGGCCCTGCTCTTCGTCGTCGACTTCCGGCACTTCACCTCGAGCTGGCAGGAGTTCACGACGCTGCTCCGCTCGGGCGGCGTGTTCTATGGCGGGCTCATCGCGGCGGTCGTGACCTGCGCGTACCTGCTGCGCAAGCACCGGCTGCCGCTGTGGACGTCCGGCGATCTCTTCGCGCCAGGCATCGCGCTCGGCTACATGGTGGGCCGCCTCGGGTGCCTGCTCGCCGGCTGCTGCTACGGGCGCCCCACCGACGTGGCGTGGGCCATTACCTTCACCGATCCCGCCGCGAACCTCAACGTCGGCACGCCGCTCAACGTTCCGCTTCACCCGACGCAGCTCTACGAGTCGCTGGCGGGACTGGTCATCCTGGTCGCGCTCCTCGTTCTCGAACGGCGCGGCCGGGCCTTCCCGGGTCGCACGTTCTGGAGCTTCGTGCTGCTCTACGGCGTGTCGCGCTTCATCATCGAGTACTTCCGCGGCGACCCGCGCGGCGAGACGCTGATGGGGCTGTCCACCTCGCAGTTCATCTCCGTCATCCTGGTGCCGCTCAGCCTCGCGATGCTGTGGTACCTGAGCCGGCCCGAGCGGCCGCAGGCGCCCGAGACGCCGGCGAAACCGCGCAAGCCCAGGTTCGCCTGATTGACGCTCCACCTCACCGTGCCGGCGGAGGCCGCGGGGCAGCGGCTCGACCGCTTCCTCGCGGGCGAGGTGCCCAACCTGTCACGGTCGCAGCTGCAGCGCCTCATCGCGGAGGGCGCCGTCTCGCTGCCGCGCGTGAAGAAGCCGAAGGCCAACACGCCCGTGCAGGACGGCGACGTCATCGCGGTGACCGTCCCTGAGCCGGCCGCGGCCACGCCCCTCGCCGAGAACCTCCCCATCGACATCCTCTTCGACGACGACGATGTGGTCGTCGTGAACAAGCCCGCCGGCATGGTGGTGCATCCCGGCGCCGGCAACCAGAGCGGCACGCTCGTGAACGCGCTGCTGCACCACGTGAGGGGCCTCAGCGGCATCGGCGGCGAGATTCGGCCCGGCATCGTCCACCGGCTCGACAAGGGGACGTCCGGCGTGATGGTCGTGGCCAAGCACGATGCGGCGCACCGCGAGCTCGCGCGGCAGTTTCACGATCGGGAGGTGGAGAAGGAATACGTCGCGCTCGTCTGGGGACTCGTCCAGCAGCGCCGGCGCATCAGCGCCGCCATCGGCCGGGATCCGAAGCACCGCGTGAGGATGTCCACGCGGGCCAGCCGCGCGCGCGAGGCCGTGACCCGCGTCACCTGGGCACGCCACCTGCCCGGCGTCTCGCTCATGCGCGTGGCCATCGCCACCGGCCGCACGCACCAGATACGCGTGCACCTGAGCGCCATCGGCCACCCCATCGTCGGCGACGCGCTCTACGGCGGCGTGCGCCGCCGCGTCGGCGCGGAGCTCAGGGCCGTGCAGCGCCTCGAGCGCCCGTTCCTGCACGCCGAGCGCCTGGCGTTCACGCATCCCCGCACCGGCGAGCGGCTGTCGTTCACTGCGCCGCTGCCGGAGGATCTCGCCGAGGTGCTCGAGGCCATCACGCCGGAAGACATGCGCGGCGCCATCTTCGCCGGCGAGCCGGGGGCCCACGACGTGGCGCGCCGATGATGAGGGTTGGCAGGAGCTGCCGGCCGCCCAACGCCGCCGCGGGCAGCGCAAGGAAGCCATCGGGCCGGCTGACGGGGCGTACTGACAGATCGGCGAGCAGGCGGCGCCCGAGCGGCAGCCTGCCTCCGCGCGCGGCCAGGCCGCGCCATCCGGGGTTGCTCGACTAGACTCTCCAGCGGCCGGAGCACATCATGACGAACCATCCGCGCGCCACGCGCCTCGAACGCCGGGAGGTCTACGCCGGGCGTATCTTCAGCCTCCACGTCGACCGCGTGACGCTGCCGAACGGGCACACGCTCGACATGGAGATCGTCCGCCACCCGGGCTCCGTCGTCCTCATCCCGCAGCCGACGCCCGGCGAGATCATCCTGATTCGGCAGTACCGCTACACGCTGGACCGCTGGATCTGGGAGCTGCCGGCCGGCAGCCTCGAACGCGGCGAGAACCCGGACGAGGCCGCAGCGCGGGAATGCGAGGAGGAGATCGGACTCGTCCCGGAGCGCGTGGAGCGGCTCCGGACGTGCTACCCCACGCCGGGCTTCTGCGACGAGGCGATGATCTACTACCGCTGCACGGGCCTGCGGCCGCCAGCCGCCGACTCACCGGTGCGGAAGGACGAGGACGAGGACCTCGAGCCGCGGACGTTCACGCTCGCCGAGGCGCGCGCGTTCGTCTCACGGGGCGAAATCGTCGACCTCAAGACGATCGCAGGGCTCGCCTTCGTCGAAGGTCGCTGAAATCAGGCACGCGCGCCCGATCGCGGCCGGTGCGCCCCTCCGCGCCGGCTGAACCCGCCAGACCCCTGACGGCCGCCCGAGCGCGGGCCACCGAAGCCGCGAGCGTGGCGGGAACCCGGATGGCGACGTCCGGCGTCGGGCAGCGCCTCGTGTGACGACGCCGTCACCGCGTACCCGTCCACCTCGACGTGTTCCACGGGCGCCGGCAGCAGCCGCTCGATGGCGTGCAGCAGTTCGCGATCGGCCGGCGAGACCAGCGAGACGGCCCGCCCGGCGAGGCCGGCGCGACCCGTGCGTCCGGCGCGGTGCACGTAGTCCTCGGCAACCAGCGGCAGGTCGAAGTTGACGACCAGCGGGAGCTGCGCGATGTCGAGCCCGCGCGCCGCGATGTCGGTGGCCACGAGCACGGTGACGCGGCCGGCCTTGAAGTCGCCGAGCGCGCGCACGCGCGCGCTCTGGCTCTTGTTGCCGTGGATGACGGCCGCCCTGATGCCCGCGCGCTCCAGGTACTGGCCCACGCGATTCGAGCCGTGCTTGGTCTTGCAGAACACCAGCGCCTGCCCCGGCGACTCCCTGAGCACGTGCGTCAGCAGGTCGCCCTTGCGCTGCTGAGCCACCGGGTGCACGCGGTGCGACACCGTCTGCGCCATCACCTGGCCCTCGGACACGTCGACCCGCATGGGATCGCGCGTGAAATCCGCCGACAGCCGACGGACCTCGTCGGAGATGGTGGCCGAAAACAGCAGCGTCTGCCGCTCGCGCGGCAGCGCCTTCAGGATGCGGCGGAGCGGCGGCAGGAAGCCCATGTCGAGCATCCGGTCGGCTTCGTCCAGCGTGAGAATCTGCACGCCCGACAGATCGACCGTGCGCTGATCCATGTGATCGATGAGGCGCCCCGGCGTGGCGACGATGATGTCGGTGCCGCGCAGGAGCTCCTGCTTCTGCGGCCCGAACGAGACGCCGCCGAAGATGGCCGTGACGCGGAGATTGGCCGGCGCGCCGTAGGTGGCGAGCGACTTATGAACCTGGAGCGCCAGCTCCCGGGTCGGCACGAGCACGAGCCCGCGCGGACGGCGGGTGCCGGCCGGCACGCCGCCGCGCACCAGCAGGCGGTCGATCATCGGCAGCCCGAACGCGGCGGTCTTGCCGGTGCCGGTCTGCGCGCGCGCCAGCAGGTCGCAGCCCGTGAGCACGATGGGAATGGACCTGGTCTGCACCGGCGTGGGCGTCGTGTAGCCTAGCCGCGCAAGCGGGTGACAGAGAGTGGGCGAGAGCCCCAGCGAGGCGAACGGCATGCGGAATACTCCTGAATTGCCTGGAGCGTTCCCTGACCGCACACAGCAGGCTGGATTTTGCTACCGGGACGTCACGCCGAATGCCGGCGGACGCGAATCTGAGCTAACGGGTACCGAGCGGTGACAGGATGTCCTGAGGAGATCGAGGACCGAGCGCAGAGTCCTGACCAGTATACCCGAAAACGGCCCGCCGCGCCTGATCATGGGGCGGACCAGCCCGGCCGTGCAGTGGCGTGCAGGCGTCTACGGGCGTCGGAGGTCGAGCACGACCGGGCGCCACGTGGCGGGGTCGTTGGTCATCCCGAGCGCCGCCGCCACTACTTCGAGCCGAGACACATCGATGCGGATGAGCAGGTAGTCGTCACCCCGGTTCGCGTCCTTGTAGAACCCGGCCCACTCGGGCTTCCAGCGCTTTGCCTTCTCGGCCGGATCGCGCACCAGGCGCGCGCTCCCGATGACGGTGACGTAGCTCTCCGACGCCGAGTCGAAGTAGAGGAGCGTCACGCGCGGGTCTGCGGCGATCTCGCCGACCTTCCGCGAGAGCGGGTTGGTGGCGACCCAGATGGCCAGGTCGTCCTCCGGCGCGAACGGATCGACAATGCGCGCCTGCGGCTGCCCGGTGGCATCGAGCGTCACGAGCGTCGCGTAGCGCGCCGTGGCGACGACGGACCGCGCGGCGCTGACAATCGCGTCGCGCGTGTGAGGGGCCGCCGGAGCCGTCTGCGCGCCGGCGATGGCGATGCTCGCAACGCACGCCGCGACCATGGCGGTGAGCAGCCGGCCCTTCATCGCGTTCCTCGTCGACACCCCATCCATCGCCAAAAGACCTCACGAGACAATCCGGCTGGCCTCCTCCACCGTCGCCGCGTGGATCTCCACCGTGTCGGCGAGCTTCCGCGCGTAGCCGCCCGCCAGGCATACCACCACCGGCACGCCGTGGTTGCGCGCCGCCTGCAGCACCCGCCGGTCGCGCTGCCGGAGGCCGTCCTTGGTCAGCGCGAGACCACCAAGCTGGTCGTCCTCGTACGGATCGGCGCCCGCGAGATAGAACACCAGCTCCGGCATGTGGTCGAACACCTGCTTGAGGGCGCCCGCCATGCGGTCGTGATACTCGGCGTCCCGCGTGCCGTCGGGCAGACCGATGTCCACCGAGCTCTGCGGCTTGTGCACCGGGTAGTTGTACTGCTGGTGGATGGAGCAAGTGAAGACGCGCGGATCGTCAGCGAAGATCGCCGCCGTGCCGTTCCCCTGGTGCACGTCCAGGTCGACCACCGCCACGCTCGAGGCCAGGCCGTCTCGGAGCACGACGCGGATGGCCACGGCTACGTCGTTGAAGACACAGAAGCCTTCGCCGTGGTCCGGAAACCCGTGATGCAGGCCGCCTCCCAGGTGACAGACAGCCGGCGCGCGCACGGCGAGCGCGAATCGGGCGGCCTCGATGGTCCCGCCCGTCATGAGCCGGTAGCCATCCACGAGCCCCGCCGACCACGGCACCTCGAGCAGCGCGAGCTCCTCAATCGTGAACGTGCCCCGGCGCAGCTTCTCGAGGTACTCCGCCGTGTGCACGAGCGCCAGATCGTCCCAGCTCGCCGGCTCCGGTTCCACGATGTCGCCGGGCGTGACGACGCCGGCGTCCACCAGCCGCTCCAGGACGAGCCCGTACTTGGCGGTGGGAAAAACGTGCGCGCCAAGGTCGATGGCGTAGCGGGGCGAGTAGACAATCCGCATGCGGCGCGCTCCAGTTTACCGGAGCGCGTCCCGCGGCCGTCAGCCCTTCAGCAGCGCGTTCAAGGCCGTCTGCACGACGCGCATCACTCCCTCGGGATCACGGTCTGAGGCCCAGCGATCGCAGGGCCTGGTCGCCGAGGAACACGTAGATGGCGCACATCGCGCCCTCGCCGAGCGCGACGCCGCCCATCACCTTGCGGATGTCCACCTTCATCACGCCACAGACGTAGCAGATGACGTCGGTCGGGACGAGCGGAAAGAAGCTCCACGCCGTGATGACCGGCAGCTCGTACTTCCGCAGCGCCCCTTCGAGCTCCGTCATTCGCTTCTGGTAGCGCCGCGCCAGCAGTTCCTCGACGTGCAGCGCCTCGGAGAAATAGTACACGCTCGCCGACGAGACGAGAATGCCGACGATGGTCAGGACGAAGAGCGGTACCGGCGGGAAGAACGGCATGGCCGCGACGAGGAGCGTGGTCACCGGGATGAACGTGAACCCGCGCAGGCAGCTGATGAGCAGATAGAGCGCGCCGGCGATGGGGCTTGGCGTCGAGAGCAGGACGTGCAGCTCGTAGGAGACGAACGCGCGCTGGAAGAAGAACAGGTAGAGGGCGGCGGCCAGGAACGACAGCCAGGCCCCGACGAGCGCCCGCCGGACGCGGGCATGGCGCGCACGCACCCGCGACACAGGAGCCGGCTCAACCATTCAGGACCATTATGACGAAAGGACGAGCGCCGGAGTTCACCTTGCGGACGCCTTCGGCATCGCCGGGAGGAACGCCGCGCGGCGTCCCGGGTCGTGCTGGCCTGCCGTCAGGCGTGGACGCCGGGCGCCTCGTGCCCGGTGCGCTCGACGTACTCGACGTAGGAGCCCGGGTAGACGAGCGGCGTCGTGTCCGTCCCGCTCTCGCCGCCCAGCTCGAGGACGCGGTTGCTCAGCCCGCGCAGGAACGTGCGGTCGTGCGAGACGAACACCATGGTCCCGTCGAAGGCGCCGAGCGAGCGGACCAGCATCTCCTTGGTCAGCAGGTCGAGGTGGTTGGTGGGCTCGTCGAGCAGCAGGACGTCCGGACGCCCGAGCAGGACGCGCGCCATGGCCACGCGCATCTTCCACCCGCCCAACAGCGCCCCGACGTCCCCGTCGATGCGCTCGTCGTCGAAGCCCAGGCCGTGCAGCACCTCGCGCGCCTGGCTCTCGAGGGCGTACCCGCCCAGGTGGTCGTACTCCTCCTGGACGGCGCCGAACCGCTCGAGGATCGCGTCCAGCTCGCCGGCCCGGTCCGGATCCGCCATGGCGTGCTGCAGCGCCTCGAGTTCGTGATGCAGCTCGCCGGCGCGCCCGCTGCCGGCGATGGCTTCATCCAGCACCGACCGGCCCGCCATCTCCTCGGCATCCTGGCGGAAGTAGCCGATGGTCAGCTTCCTCGGGACGGTGATCTCGCCGTCGTCCGGCGCCTCTTCGCCGGTGATCATGCGGAAGATGGTGGTCTTCCCGGCGCCGTTCGGCCCGACCAGGCCGACCTTCTCACCGGGGTTGATCTGGAACGAGGCGTCGACGAACAGAATCTGCCGGCCGTACTGCTTGCTGACGCTGGCGAATGCGATCATGGAACGGGCGCCGGCGGCGTGCCGAAGGGATACAGCCGGTCGATCGGCGCGTAATCGTAGCGGAGCGCCCCGAGGCGCGTCGTGCCGAACCAGTCGCCGGGCGCGTCGACGAGGAGGATGGTCTTGGCGTAGCCGGTGTCGTCGAAGCCCCGCCGGAAGTGGGCCCGCGTCTTCAGCACGAACACCTTGAACGCGTCCGGATCGAGGCCGGCGAAGCGGAGCTGCTCGGGCATCGTCACCTGCTGGTAGGCGGGCGTGAGAATGAGCACGTTGCCCTCGCCGAAGTCGATGACGGCCACCCGCTCGTAGCCCCAGCGGGAGCCCTTCCAGCGCAGCGTCCCCGTGATCCGCACGGGCGGGCCGGCGGGCTCGCCGGTGTATCCGCCCACCGCGCGATCGAAGGGCGCGCCCGGCTGCAGATCCGCGGCCCAGATGGCATCGAGCGCGGGCGCGTCGGTGAGCGCCGCATACAGGACGCCGCCGACTCCCTTCGACACGAGCTCGGCCAGCGTCCACGTGCCGTCGCCCGGCCGGTCCCAGTAGTCGGCGAGCACCACCGGCGTGGCGCCGGTCCGGATGGCCTCCTGGGTTCGACGCACGGCGTCGGCCGGCAGCGGGAAGCTCGTCGGCGACGCGTAGCGCTCGCGGACGCGCCAGATGAGCGACGCGACGTCGCTCGCGGCTTCCTCCGCCAGCGCGGGATTGCCGTTGGTCATCACCTGCACGGTCGTGCCGACGTCCGGCACGTCGGCCCAGGGGAACCCCAGGAACACGCTGACGAACACGCCCGGATACTGATCTTCCCAGCGACGCGCACGCGCCATGATGTCCATCACCGGCGAGGCGCCCGTCCACTGCAGCACCGTCGCCGTGACGACGGGCACGGTCCGGGTCACGCGCACGGCCGTGTACTCGCCGCGCATGATCCGCCGCATGAAGGTGGCCGCGCGCTCGCCCTGGAACCACGAGTCGTAGTGCGGGAAGTGCTTGGTCACGAACGATCCGTCGGCCACCTCGAGGAACGCGGCGTCCTCGTTGCCGTGCAGGTCGAACGTGCCCACGATGGGCACGGCCGGACCCACGATCTCGCGGACGCGCCGGGCGATCTCGGCCTCCGGCCGCGGGACGTCGCGGACCGCCATGGCGCCGTGGAGCGCCAGGTAGACGCCGTCTACCGGCATCGCCGCGTTGAGGTCGGCCAGCATCAGGTCCATGAAGTGGTCGAACGCCGCTTTCGTCGTCCAGGCGCGCGACGATCCGCCGAAGGCCTCGTCGGGCGAGGTGAGCCCGATGAGCTCGATGTCGCCGAACTCGCGCGCCATGGTGACGAAGCCGCTGACGTAGGTGTCGTCGTGATTGATCAGGGCCTCGCCGCCGACGGGCGGCCCGAGGCGCGTCCAGTCCTCCACGTCCATGTCGCCGCCCGGGCAGAACGTGCACGTCTCGTGCTGGAAGCGCGCAACGGCCACCTTGAACTTCCCGGCCGTGCCCGACCCCGTCCGCACGCCGGGCGCGCCGGCGGGCGGAGTCGCGGGCGTGCCGCAGGCGGACGCGAGCAGGCAGACACTGACAACCACCCAGGGCAGGCGAGGCGTGGCGGGCATGGGCGCTCCAGGCAGGGGACGGCTCTTCGGAGTATAGCCGCCCCGGGGCAGGGAACGCGGCAGGATCGGGCGGGCGCGCCGGACGCGCCGCTACCGCGACCGCGGCGGCGCCGCC
>JBFMCA010000013.1:0-62548 GCA_040754955.1 Acidobacteriota bacterium
ATCATCCACCGGCCGCTCAGCGACATCTACCTCGTCTACAACGAGCGCCGCGACTCGCGCAGCGGCGACATGATCGACCGCGCCATCGTCGCGAAGATGACGTGGTTGATCGCGTTCTAGGGAGGCGTGGAGGGGTGGGGGCTTGGAGGGGTGGAGGGGCTCGGGCTTGGGGCGTGAGGCCTGGGCAAGAGCCCGGAGCCTGGAGCCCCGACGCCCGACACCTGGAGCCCGACGCCCGACGCCTGAAACCCGAAGCTGACGCCTGACGCCCGCTACGCTTTCCGGAGCAGCGGCTCCAGGATCCACAGCCGCGGCGGGATTGTTCGGCCGGCCATCCAGCGGTTCTTCACGGTCGTCAGCCAGTACATCAGCGCCGCGACGGTGGCGACCCCCGCCAGCGACGCCTCGATCGGCAGGCGATCCTCAAGAGGGGTGGCGAGACCGCCGTACACCAGCTCGACGTGCACCCAGTAGACGAACAGCGACGAGCGGCCCAGGACGCCGAGGCCGTCACCGACCAGGCGGCCGAGACCCTTCTCGGCGAGCCAGGTGGCAGGAACGAGCGCCGTGACGATGCCGAGGCGGAGGAAGAAGAACGTCGGCGAGCTGCCCCAGAAGGTCGACTCGGCGTAGATCGACGGCTGGAACGACGCGAGCCAGGCCAGATACCCGCCCGCCACCCCCGCGAGCGCCAGGGCGGCGTGGAGCCGCCACGGATCCCGGGTGCCACGGGTAGCATCCACGAGCTCGCCAACGAGCGCGCCTGCGAGCACGAAGCCGGTCCAGGGCCACAACGTGAAGACGGAGTACGGCGGCGTCGGGCGGAGATACGCTTCGATCGGGTCCGGCAGGATCGCCAGCGCGTCCCACGACCGCACGAGCGGCGTCGTCATCGCGCAGGCGCCGACCGCCACGGCGAACACGAGGATGCGCGCGCCGCGGCGGCGCGAGACGGCCCAGAGTCTGGCCGCGGCGACGAGCCCCAGGCCCATCACGTTGAGGACGTCGACGCGGAGCAGGTTGTAGATGGGCCCCCAGCCGAGGATCTGCGCCTGTACCCGGAAGAGGAGCGCGAGCACGTACACCTGCGCGCCGCGGACGAGCGCCGCGCGGGCGGCCTCGGCCTGCGTCGCGCCCCGGGCGAGACGGGCGGCCGCCGCCAGCACGAGCGACAGGCCGGCCACGAAGAGGAACAGCGGCGCGGCCAGGCCGCCGACGAAGGCCGCGTCGTGGAAGAGGTCCCGCTGGCGATCGGCCGGCCGGGTCCAGGCATCCACCACGTGGGCCTCGATCATGACGAGAACGGCCAGGCCCCGCAGCCAGTCGAGATACGCGAGTCGGGTCAGGGATGGACCTCGAAGGTGGTGACGAACTCGATGTCCTGGCGCATCGAGTGCCAGACCGAGCAGTACTTGTCGCGGGAGAGCTGGATGGCTCGCTCCACCGCCTGCGCCGGGACGTCGCCGGTGACGACGTAGTGGAGGGTGATCTGCTCGAAGCGGCGCGGCGGCTCCTCGGCCCTCCGGGCGCTGAGGGTGGCGGTGAGGCCGGTCAGGAGGTGGCGGCCCTTGCGCACGATATCGACGACGTCGATGGCCATGCAGCCGGCCAGGGCGAAGGCGAGCGACTGCATGGGCGAGGGGCCGGCCTGGCCCTTGCTGTCGAGGACGGTCCGGGCATCGCCGGAGGCGGCGTCGAAGCGCAGCTCGTCCTGCCAGGTCAGCGTGGCGGTCATCGGGGCGCGGCTCATCCGTTCAGGGTACTTCAGGCGCCCGGCCGGGCGCGAGTGTGCTAATTTTTTGGCACTATGCTAATTTTTTGGCGTCTGATCCGAACCGGCGGCGTCCCCCGCTCGTCCAATCTCTGAGACGGCCATGCCCCGCCCCCCCGACGCCCTCAGCCGCCGCGAACGCCAGATCATGGACGTCGTCTACGCCCGCGGGCAGGCCACCGCCGCCGAGGTCGTCGAGGCGCTGCCGGATCCGCCCAGCTACTCCGCCGTGCGGACGCTGCTTCGGATTCTGGAGAAGAAGGGCCACCTCCGCCACGTCGTGGACGGTCCACGCTACCTGTTCCTGCCGACCGTGCCGCGCGATCGCGCCCGCAAGTCCGCGCTGCGCAACCTGGTCCGGACCTTCTTCGACGGCTCCGCGGCGCAGGCGGCGGCCGCGCTCATCGACCAGGGGCGGCTCTCCGACGAGGAGATGGCCCGGCTCTCGGCCCTCATCGATCGCGCCCGGAAGGAGGGGAAATGACGCTGGAGCTCGTGCTGCGGACCTCGGCGCTGCTGGTCGTGGTCTGGGCCCTCACGCGGGCGATGCCGCGGCTGACCGCGGCGACCCGCCACCGCCTCTGGCACGGCGCCCTGCTCGTGGTGCTGGCGGCGCCGCTGCTGCAGGCGGTTGTGCCGCCAATCCGGTTCGACGTCGGCACCGCGAACGGCCCGGCGGCGTGGGGCATCGTCCCCGCCACCGGCGCCGATCCTGCCGCGCTCCCCCCGGCAGGTTCGCCCGGCGCCGCGAACGCGAGCGCTGTCGACGCGGCTTCGGCGGCCTTCGCCACCCTCGGCGCGGTGGCGTCGGCGGTTGACGACGTCGCGCTGATGGGGTCCCTGGCGGTCGTCGCCTGGTTCGGCGTGGGCTGGTGGAGCGCCGCGCGCCTGGCCCGGCGCGGCCGGCCGGCGCCCCTGGAATGGCGACGCGAGATCGACGGGCTCGCGCGGCAGATGCGCATCGGCTCGGCCGTCGACCTCCGGATGAGCGACGACGTCGGCGGACCACAGACGGTTGCCGTTCTTCGTCCGGCCATTCTGCTGCCCGAGGCGGCCACGTCCTGGACCGACGGGCGGCGACGCGCGGTCCTCCTGCACGAGCTGGCGCACGTCGCCCGCGGCGACTGCCGCACGCAGGCGCTCACGCACCTGGCGTGCGCCGCCTACTGGTTCAATCCCGTCGTCTGGCTCGCCGCGCGGGAGCTTCGCCGCGAGCGCGAACGCGCGTGCGACGACATCGTGCTCGCGCGCGGCATCCGCCCGTCCGAGTACGCCGCCTGCCTCCTCGACGTGGCGGCCGGCATGCCGCGGCGGTTGCGGCCCGCGGCAGCCGTCGCGATGGCACGGCGATCGGAAGTGGAGGGGCGCCTCCTCGCGGTGCTCGCAGACGATCGGCCGCGGAGGCCGGCGCCGGCCGCTCGCTGGGGAGCCGCGCTGACGGTCGTCTTCGCCGGCGTGGTGGCCCTCGGCGCCACGACCCAGTCGCCGGCAGCGCCGCCCGAGGCGCGGGTAACGGGCGGCGCCGCGGCGCTGCTGCAGGAGGCGCCGGCGCGCCGTGCGCCGGCGCGCAGCCCGTACGTGCGGGCACTCAAGGATGCGGACGCCCAGGTGCGCGAGCAGGCGGCCATCGGGCTCGCGCTGCTGTCCGATCCCGACGTGGTCACGCCGCTCCTCGACGCGCTGCGCGATCCCGCCGGCCAGGTGCGCGAGAAGGCGGCCGCCGGCCTGGCGCTCAGGCGCGACGGGCGCGTTGTCCCGGCGCTCGTCGAGGCGATGCGCGACCCTGACGCGCAGGTCCGCGAGAAGGCCGCGGTGGCGCTGGGGCTCTCGGGCGACGAGCGCGCGCGCGCCGCGCTGGAGGCGGCGCTGTCGGACCCGTCGGCGCAGGTGCGCGAAAAGGCGCTGAGCGGGCTCACGATGCTCGATCTCGGGACCGGAGGGATGGTGGACGGCGAGGCGCTCCGGCGGGGCGCGCGGCGCCTGCTCGGCGTCCTGCTGGGCGCGCGGGAGTAAGACGCGATGTTCAGCCACGACCTGCGGCACGGCCTGCGCCTGCTCCTGCGCACGCCGCTCTTCACGATGTCGACCGTGCTGGTGCTTGCGCTGGGCATCGGCGCGACCACCGCCGTCTTCGGCGTCGTGCACGGCCTGCTCCTGTCGCCGCTGCCGTACGCCGACGGCGAGCGGCTCGTCCTCGTCTGGGAGCACAACATTCCGCGGAACCGCCCGCGCAACGTGATCAGCGCGGCCAACTACCTCGCCTGGCGCGCGCGATCGACGTCGTTCGACGAGACGGCGCTCTTCGCGCCGACGCGGCAGAACCTGACGGGCGCCGGCGAGCCCGTCGAGCTCGACGGCGTGGCCATGGAGGTGCCGCTGCTCCACATGGTCGGGGCGCGCCCGCTGGTCGGCCGGGTGTTCGCCGCCGGGGAGGATCAGCCCGAGGCGCCGCGGACAGTGGTCATCAGCGAGGGGCTCTGGCAGCGCACGTTTGGAGGCCGCGCCGACATCGTCGGGCAGACGATCCGGCTGAATGACGAGCCCACGACCGTCATCGGCGTGCTGCCGTCGGACTTCGAGCTGTTCGGCCTGCGGGGCGATGTGTGGCTGCCGCTCGTGCTGCAACCGGCGCATCGCGAGTTCCGCGGGCGCGGCTTTCTGAGCGTGGCACGGCTCAAGCCAGGCGTGACGCGCGACCAGGCGCAGCAGGAGCTGGCGGCGGTGTTCGCTCAGCTCGTGGACGAGCAGCCGGACTTCAACGCCGGCTGGACGATCAACGTCGTGCCGCTGCGGGAGCAGTTGACGGGCGACGTGCGGCCGGCGCTGCTGACGCTGTTTGCGGCCGTCGTCGCGGTGCTGCTCATCGCGTGCGTCAACCTCGTCAACCTCCTGCTGGCGCGGGCCTCCACCCGGCGTCACGAGATGGCGCTCCGCTCGGCCCTGGGCGCGGGAACGGGCCGCCTTGCCGGGCAACTGCTGACGGAGACCGCGATCCTGGTGGCCCTGGGCGGGCTGGCGGGGCTGGCGCTGGCGCGGGTGCTGCAGGGAGCGATGCTCGATGCCGCGGCGGACACGCCGGTGCCGCTGCTGGGCCAGGTCTCGATGAACGGCGCGGTGGTTGCCTTCGCCGTGGCCGCTACCGCCCTGACGGCCCTGCTCTGCGGTCTTGGACCGGCGCTCGCTGCGCGCCGTGCGGCGCTGACCGAATCGCTGCACGACGGTGGACGGGGCGCGGTGGGTCACGGGGGCGGACGCCTGCGCGCGGCTCTGGTGGCGTCGGAGGTGGCGCTCGCCGTCGTGCTGCTCGGCGGTGCGGGGCTGCTGGTGCGGAGCTACGTGGCCCTCGAACGCGTGCCGCCGGGATTCCAGCCCGGGAACGTGCTGACGCTCCGCGTGACGCTTTCCACGCAGAGCCCGGACGATAGGGATCGCGTGGTCCGCTTCCACGAAGAAGCCGTGGAGCGGCTGCGCGGGCTGCCGGGTGTCACCGCTGCCGCCGGCACCGTGTTCCTGCCGCTGGCGGGCATCGGATCGGCGACGTCGTTCTGGCTCCTGGATCGCCCGGAGCCAGCCCCGGCGGACCGGCCAGTGGCGGACATCCGACCCATCACGGACGGCTACTTCCAGACGCTGGGCATTCCGCTGCTGGCGGGGCGCGACGTGGCGCCGAGCGACACGGCCGACTCCCCGTTCGTCGCCGTCGTCAACGAAACGTTCGTGCGGCGGTTCTTCCCGGGCGAGTCGCCGCTGGGCAAACGCCTCACCTATTCATGGGACACGCCGACGCCGGTCGAGATCGTCGGCGTCGTCGGCGACGTCAAGCTCACGAGCCTCGATGGCGAGGTGCGGGCAACGGTGTACCTGCCGAACCGTCAGCGCGCGATGCCGATGATGACCTACGTGCTGCGCACGGCCGGCGACCCCGCGGCGGTGGCACCGTCGGCGGTCGGTGCGATCCGGCAGCTTGCGCCGGACCAGCCCGTGACCTCCATCCGCCCCCTCGACGACGTCGTGCGCCGCTCGGTGTCGCGGCCGCGCCTGACGTCGGGGGCCGTCGCGGCGTTCGCGGGCGTCGCCCTGCTGCTGGCCGTCCTCGGCGTCTACGGGGTCATGGCCTACGGCGTGTCGCAGCGGCTGCGCGAGTTCGGCGTGCGCCTGGCGCTCGGCGCCGAGCCGCGGTCCGTGCAGGCGCTCGTGCTGCGGCAGGGCATGACCATGGTGGCCGTCGGCCTCGTCGCGGGCCTCGCGCTCGCGGTGCCTGCCTCGCGCCTGCTGCGGTCGATGCTGTTCGGCGTCGAGCCTTTCGATCCCGCCACGTTCGGCGCGGTCGCCGCGATCATGACGACGGTGGGGTTCGCCGCGTGCTACGTGCCAGCGTGGCGCGGCACGCAGGTGGACCCGGCCATCACGCTGCGCGCGGAGTAGGACGCCGGGCATGGTATTTTTCCCGCCATGCCCCGTTCCCGCTCCGCGTCGTCCCGCCGCCGCTTTCTCGCCCGCATTCCTGCCGTCGCCGGCGCCGCGTTCGCCGCGCCCGCGCTGGCCCAGTCGCCGCCGGCCGGGGGCGAGGCGATTACGGCGGAGCGCCTGGGTGTGGCTCAGGACATCGTCGGGCTGAACCTGCCAGCGGCGGAGCGCGAAAGCGCGCTGCCGATCATCGCCCGCAACCGGAGCCACTACGATCTGGTGCGCGCGGTGACGGTGCCGGCCGACACCGAGCCGGCGTTCGCGTTCCGCGCGCCGACGCGCGGCATGGCGGCCACGGGCAGGCGTGCGGATCGACGCGGCCGGGGCACCGCGCTGATCGCCCGGCGCGCGACGCGACCCACCCGCATCGAGGACCTCGCGTACGCGCCGGTGACGACGCTGGCGGCCCTGCTGCGCGCGCGCCACATCACCTCGGCGGACCTCACCCGGATGTACCTGGCGCGCCTGAAACAGCACGACCCGACGCTTCACTGCGTTGTCACGCTGACCGAAGCGCTCGCGCTTGCCCAAGCCGAAGAGGCCGACCGCGAGATCCGCGCCGGGCGCTACCGCGGCCCGCTGCACGGCGTGCCGTACGGCATCAAGGATCTCTTTGCCACGAAGGGCGTGCTGACCACCTGGGGCGCGGCACCGTATGCGGATCAGGTGCCCGATCACGACGCGACGGTGGTGACGCGGCTGAGAGAGGCCGGCGCAGTGCTCGCCGCCAAGCTGTCGACGGGCGAGCTGGCCGTCGGGGATTTGTGGTTCCGGGGCCGGACGCGCAACCCGTGGAACCCGGAGCGCGGCTCGAGCGGATCGTCGGCCGGACCCGCGTCCGCCACAGCCGCCGGCCTCGTCGGTTTCACGATCGGCACCGAAACCGGCGGCTCGATCGTGTCGCCGGCCAGCACGTGCGGGGTGGTCGGCCTCCGCCCCACGTACGGCCGGGTGAGCCGGCACGGGTGCATGACGCTCAGATGGACGCTCGACAAGGTGGGGCCGATTACGCGGTCGGTCGCCGATGCGGCGCTCGTGCTCGAGGCGATGCACGGTCCGGATGGCATCGACGAGACGGTGCCGGACCTGCCCTTCTCGTGGAGCGGCGCGGCCGACCTCAAGGGCCTCCGCATCGGGTACGTGGAGCGCGAGTTCGACGCGCCGCCCGACGACGCCAGCGCGGAGGACCGCGCGCGGTGGCAGGCGCGCAAGCCGCTGTACGACGCCGCGCTCGAGTTCTACCGGGGGCGTGGCGCCACCCTGGTGCCGGTCGCCCTGCCGGATCTGCCCGCCGCCGCGATCTACGCCATCCTCAACGCGGAAGCGGGCGCAATGTTCGACGAGCTGGTTCGCGGCGGGCGCGTCAACGAGCTGACGGACAAGGGGCCGAACGGGCGGGCAAACCAGCTCAGGGCGGCGCGGTTCATTCCGGCGGTCGAGTACATCCGCGCGCAGCGCGTCCGGACGCTTCTGCTTCGCCAGATGGAATCGCTCTTCGGCATCGTGGACGTCTTCCTCGCGCCGCCGACGAGCGAGAGCGTGACGATGACGAACCTCACGGGACACCCGGCCGTGGTCGTGCCGGCCGGCTTCGTGGAGGGGCTCCCCATCGCGCTGATGGTCACCGGCCGGCTGTGGGACGAGGCGACGGTGCTGACCGTCGCGCGGGCCTTCGAGGCCGGCACCGACTGGCACACGAAGCACCCGGCGCTCTAGCCGCCCCTGGTCATCGAGGCGTCTTGCCGGTCTCGGTGCTCCCCGGGCGTGTCAGCACGGGCCGCTCGCCAGGTCAATCCGCGAAGACGACCGTTCTGACCGAGCGGTGGTCGCGGACGAGATCGGCCGGCAGCGGCTTGGCGAGGTACACCTTCGATTCGCGGTTGTCGTCGTCCCGCCGCTCGTACTTCACGACGTTGAACTTGAGCTGACAGAGCACCGCGCGCATGTCGTAGAAGCGGTTCTTCGTCTTGACGATGACCTCGTCGAAGCCGA
This sequence comes from Acidobacteriota bacterium, assembly GCA_040754955.1. GTDB lineage: Bacteria > Acidobacteriota > Vicinamibacteria > Vicinamibacterales > UBA2999 > JBFMCA01. The sequence goes on from JBFMCA010000013.1 coordinate 8,231, forward strand.
GGGCGATGGCCCAGGCCTCGGACTCCTCGGTGAGCGCGCGGAAGTGCCCCTGGCCTCGCCAGTCGCGGCGTGTCGCGCCGATCCACGAGTACAGAATCTTGCGGCCGTCGAAGCGGACGGCGCCGTGCAGCCGCTCGACGAGGTCCTTGAGCTTCGGATCGGTTTCCTGCGCCCTGATCTCGTGCACGACCTTGTAGGACACCGGGACAATCGATCCGGGGTCGCTCGGCAGGGCGGCCACGGCCATCAGGATGAGCGACTCGCGTCCCTGGAGGCGCTCGATGATCTCGGCGGCGGTCTTCCGGCGGGGGAACTCGCCGAAGTGCTCTTCGATGTACTGGATTTCGAGCGCGCCCGTGTCGAGGGGGTACTGCTTGATCAGGTAGTCCAAGAACGCTCCTGGGGCGGGTCGATTATAGCTGCTCCAGGCGCTCCGCAAGGAACCGGCGCTCGGGTGCGGATCGGGCGGCCTCGAGCGCGTCGCGGTAGGCGGCCGACGCGCGATCCGGGTCCCCCGCCTCGCGCCAGAGTTCGGCCTTCGCGGCGTGAAACAGGTGGTAGCGCGCCAGGCCGGGCGCATCGCGGATGGCGTCGAGCGCGGCCAGCCCTGCACGCGGCCCTTCGATCTGGGCCACGACGACGGCGCGATTGAGCGCCACGATGGGCGATCCGGTCAGCGCCAGCAGGTCGTCGTAGAGGTCGAGCATGTGCCGCCAGTCGGTGGCATCCCAGGTCGGCGCCGCCGCGTGGCAGGCGGCCAGCCCGGCTTCGAGGTGGTAGCGGCTCACGTCGGCGCCGCCCGCGGCCCGATCGAGCGCACGCATGCCGCTCGCGATGAGGCGCCGGTCCCACCTCGATCGGTCCTGGTCGCGCAGCCGGAAGATGGTTCCATCCTCGCCCATCCGCGCGGGGAACCGCGCCGCGTGCAGCTCCAGCAGCGCCACGAGGGCCCACGCGCGCGGCACGTCGGTGACGGGATGGGCGGCGACGAGCCGGGCCTGCCGGATGGCCTCGGCGGCGATGTCCTCGCGCACCAGCGCGTCGCCTTCGGTGGCCGCGTAGCCTTCGTTGAAGATGAGGTAGATCGCTTCGAGCACTGCGTCGAGCCGGTCGGCCAGGTCGGCGGCCTCGGGCGGACCGAAGCTCGCCTCGGCGGCCCGCAGCTGGTGGCGCGCGCGGACCAGACGCTGCGCCACGGCCGCGTCCTGCGCCAGGTAGGCGCGGGCAATCTCCCGTACGCTGAACCCGCCCACCAGCTTCAGCGTGAGCGCCACTCGGCTTTCGCGCGAGAGCGCCGGATGGCAGGCCAGGAACATCAGGCCGAGCCGGTCATCGTCGAGCGGAGGCGGCTCGCCGGCGAGCGTGGCGTCGCTGGCGGGCGGCGCCTCGCGCGGCAGGTGGTGGGCGAGGGCGGGCGCCTTGTGGGCGGCGACGCGCTCGTGGCGCAGCCGGTCGAGCGCGGCGTTGCGCGCGGTGCGGAACAGCCAGCCCTCCGGGTGATCGGGCACGCCGCGGAAGGGCCACTGCTGGAGCGCCTTGACGAGCGCCTCCTGCACGGCGTCCTCGGCGAGCGCGAGGTGGCGCGCGCCGAGGTGGCGCGTGAGCGTGGCGACCATCTGCCCCGCCTGGCGGCGGAACAGATGGTCCACCAGCGCATCGGGCGTCACGACGTGGGCTCCACCTCCCGGATCTCGATGGTGCCGAACTCCAGGTGCGGACAGTCGCGGCTGAGCGCCACCACCTCGTCGTAGCTCCCGGCCTCGATGATGAAGAGCCCGCCGATGACCTCCCGCGCCTCCGCGAAGGGCCCGTCGGTCACCGTTGGCGCGCCGACCGTGCCCCTGAGCGTGCGGCCTTCGCCGTCGCGCAGCTTGTGGCCGTTGATGGCGTAGCCGCTCCTCTCGACGCGCTCGCGCCAGGCGATGTACCGCTTGATGATCGCCTGAATCTCCTCCGGGCCGATGGTGTCAGGGGCAGCCCCCGCGTCGTGGAGCAGAAGCATGTACTTCGGCATGTGTCCTCCTCTGCCCTACTGACGATCGGCGCCCCGCGAGATCGACATGCCGCGTCAGTAGTCCATCCCGACGATGCGCCCCTCGTCGTCGACGTCGAGGGCGTGGGCCTGCGGCGTCCGACCGAGGCCTGGCATCAGCATCATCGCGCCGGCGATGGCGACGACGAAGCCGGCGCCTGCCGAGAGCGTGACATCGGAGATGGTCAGGGTCCAACCCGACGGCGCGCCCATGGACTTCGGGTCGTCGGTGAAGGAGTACTGGGTCTTGGCGATGCACACCGGCAGCCGACCGTGCCCGAGCGCCTCGAGCCGGCGCAGCCGCTCGCGGGCCGCCGGCTTGAACGCCACCTGGCCGGCGCCGTACACCTTCGTCGCCACGGCCGTGATCTTCGCCTCGAGCGTCATGTCCGCGGTGTACACGGGTGTGACCCGCGCCGGATCGGGCGCGCCCGCAACGGCGACAATCCTGGACGCGAGCTCGGTCATGCCGTCGCCGCCGCGCGTGTATCCCTCGGCAAGCGCCGCCTCGACGCCAAGCGAGCGGCAGTGGTCGAGGACCTTGGCCAGGTCCGCGTCGGTGTCGCCCGGGAAGCGGTTGAGCGCCACCACCGCCGGCACGCCCCATCGCTCGAGATTGCCGAGGTGGCGTTCGAGATTCGGATAGCCGCGCTCGACGCCGCCATCGGCCGCCCCCCCCTGCGTGCGCAGCGCCTTGAGCGTGACGATGACGGCGGCGGCCGACGGCACGTGGCCGCACATGGGCATCACGAGGTCGATGAACTTCTCGGCGCCCAGGTCCGCGGCGAAGCCCGTCTCGTTCACGACGTAGTCGGCCAGGTGCAGCCCCATGCGCTGGGCCAGCACGCTGCTCGTGCCGTGCGCGATGTTCGCGAACGGGCCGCAGTGGACGATCGCGGGGGCCCCCTCCGTCGTCTGCACGAGGTTCGGGAGGAGCGCCTCGCCGAGCAGCACCATCATCGGGCCGACGGCTTTGAGGTCGGCGGCCGTCACGGGCTGGCCGTCGTAGTTGAAGCCGACGACGATGCGGCCGAGGCGGGCACGGAGATCGGCGCGGCCCTCGGCGAGCGCGAGGATGGCCATGATCTCGGAGGCCGCGCTGATGACGAACCCGGTCTCGCGGGCCGGGCCGTTCTCGCGGCCGCCGAGGCCCGTGGCGATGCGCCGGAGCGCCCGGTCGTTCATGTCCATCGCGCGCGGCCAGAGAATCTCCTTCGGATCGAGGCGCAGCTCGTTGCCGAAGTGCAGATGCGCGTCGAGGAGGGCGGCGAGCAGGTTGTGGGCGGCGGTGATGGCGTGGAAATCGCCGTTGAAGTGCAGGTTGATCTTGTCCAGCGGGTGGAGCGACGCCTGACCGCCGCCGGTGGCGCCGCCCTTCTGGCCGAACACGGGGCCGAGCGAGGGCTCGCGCAGTGCCGCGACGGCCCTCAAGCCGAGCTTCGCCAGCCCCTGCGTGAGGCCAATCGTGTTGACGGTCTTGCCTTCCCCGCTCGTCGTCGGCGTGATCGCCGTGACGAGGATGAGACGGCCGCGGCGCTCGGGGAAGCGCTCGAGGGCTTCGAGGCGGATCTTGGCCGTGTAGCGGCCGTAGGGTTCGATGAGGTCCTCGGCGAGGCCGAGGCGTTCAGCAATCTGCGCGATAGGTAGCATGACCGCCGCAGATTGTACCCGCAACCGGGCAGCGGTCAGGCGTCCGGCCGCGCGCCCCGGACGAGGCCCGGCACCCGCTCGCGCCAGTGGTCGTCCCAGCGCTCCGACGGGTGCGCAGCGAGCCACGCCTTCGATGCCCACAGCTCGGGCACCTCCGACGCATGGCCCGTCGCCAGCGCCACGAGGATCCGCGCCAGACCGCCCGGCTCCGTGAACAGGACGCCCTCCCGGCCGGGCGTGAGCACTTCGCGGATGACCGGCGCGTAGTCGAACGCGCACGCCGGTACACCGCAGCCGCGGAAATCGGCGAGCTTCATCGGCAGGTCGAGGCCCGACGAAGACTGATGGAGGCAGATGCCGGCGTCCGCCATGCCGACGAGCCGGGGGTAGTCTCCGGGCTCGAGCCACGGCGTGCGGACGGCGATGCGGGTGAATGCGCGGCGGGACAGGCGGCGCTCCACCTCGGCCTTCAGCGCGCCGCGCCCCGTGAGCAGCACCGCCAGGTCGGGCGCGTCGGGCGTGCCCGGTCCGCGGCGGTCGACGAGCGTGCGCTCGGCGCGCTCGAGCGCCTCGAGCAGCAGGTCGAAGTCCTCGTCGGGCGTCCAGCTCGACGGACACACGGCGATCGGGACGCGTCGGGCGCTCAGGTCGAGCGTCGGCGCGAGCCGGGCCCACATCGCGTCCGCCTCGACCGCGCCGGTGCGCGTGAACGCGGCCGCCGGCCGGTCGTAGAGCACGGCGGCCTGGACGCCGAACTCGCGATCGAGCCAGCCGGCGAGCGCGGCCGAGACGGCCAGATGCGCGTCCGCGCGGCGCGCCCACCGGCGTTCGGCCCGCCGGAGGGCGGCGACGGCCCGGTGATCCGCACCGAGGCGCACGGCCAGCACGGTGTGTGCGAGGTTGTGCCAGTCGATGATGAGGCGCGCGCCGCGCCACCGGGCGGCCAGCCATGCCACGGCCAGCGTGGGTGTCGCCGGGGGCGACTGGACGAGGACGGCGTCGGGCGGGTCCGCGCGGAGCAGCGTGGCCAGCAGCCGGGCGCCCTGGGCGACAGCGCGGAGCCCGGACAACAGCACGAAGCGCCGCCGGCCGCCGGCCGCCCGCGAGGCGAAGGCGCGGTCCGCCAGGCGGTGAACCCGGATGCGTCCGTCGCCCGCGATGGCCTCGTGCAGGGGTGTGCCTTCCAGCCCGATGAGATCGACCGTGCCCAGGTTGACGGCCAGGGCCAGCGCGTGGTACTGCATGCGCGGGCTCCTCCCCAGGTCGCCGATCACGATTACCGCGGTTCTCATGTCGATCTACCTGCTGCTCGCGTCCGCGGGGTGCGTGCTGAGCCTGGCCTTGACCCCGATCGTGAGCCGCGTGGCCTCCGCGCTTGGACTCCTAGACGCCCCAGGCGGCCGAAAGGTTCATCCGGCGTCGGTGCCTCGCACCGGCGGCGTCGCGGTCGGCGTCGCGGCCAGCGCGGCCCTGGTGAGCGTCTCCCTCGCCCTCCTGGGGCTGGCCGAATCGGCCAGCCGGCTGGCGGAGGTCGTCCCCATTGTCGCCGGCGGCGCCATCGTCTTCGCGGCAGGCCTCGTCGACGACGTGCGCCCGATCGCGGTGGCGCCGCGGCTCGCGGCGCAGACGGCCGGCGCGCTGGTGGTGATGGCCTCGGGCCTGCTCATCGAGCGCGTCACGATTGCCGGGACGAGCTGGCCGCTGGGTGTGCTGGCGTGGCCGCTGACGCTGGTCTGGATCGTGGGCGTCACCAACGCCTTCAACCTGATCGACGGCGTGGACGGGCTGGCGGCCGGCATCACGGTCATCTCGGGCGCGACGTGCGCCGTCATTCTGGTGCTGCGCGGCCACGAGGCCGATGCCATGCTCCTGGCCGCGCTGGTCGGCGCGGCGCTCGGGTTCCTGGCCTTCAACTTCGCGCCCGCGTCGATCTTCCTGGGCGACGGCGGCAGCCTCCTCATCGGCTTCGTGCTGGCGACCACGGCCATCACCGGCTGGCAGAAGGGCGCCACCGCGCTCGCGGCCGGCGTGCCCCTGCTGCTCTTCGCGCTGCCGATTCTGGACACGGCGAGCGCCGTCGTCCGTCGGGCCGTACGCCAGCCGGACGGCCGCCCGCGCCTCCGGGCGCTCCTCGCCCGTCTCGTCGAACCGGATCGCGCGCACATTCACCATCGCCTGCTCGGCCTGGGCTGGTCGACGCGACGCACGGTGCTCACGCTGTACGCGGTCACCGTGGTGCTGTGTGCGATGGCGCTGGCCACGGCCGATCTCGACTGATGACGCGTGTGCTCCTCGTCCAGCCATCGCTGCAGCCGCCCGGGGGCGGCAACGGCGTCGCCGCCTGGATGCTCCAGGCGCTCGTGCCCGATCACCAGGTCACGGTCCTCACCTGGTGGCCGGTGCAGCTCGAGCCGATCAACCGCTTCTTCGGCACGTCGCTCGACGCCGGCGATTTCAGGAGGCTGGAGGTGCCGGGCGCGCTGCGAGCCATCGATCGGCTGCCGGTGCCGGCGGCGCTGCTGCGCTCGTCAGCCTTCATGCGGCACACGCGCCGCGTCGCGGGCGGCTTCGACGTCGTCATCGGCGTGAACAACGAGACGGACTTCGGCCGGCCGGGCATCCAGTACATCCACTACCCGACGTACCTGCGACCCAGGCCCGACGCCGATCTGCGCTGGTATCACCGCGCGCCCCTGGTGCTGCCGGCCTACTACGCGCTCGCCGACCGCCTGGCCGGCTTTTCCGAGGCGCGCATGAAGGCCAACGTCACGCTGGTGAATTCCGACTGGACGGGGGCCCGCGTGCGACAGTCGCTTGGCATCGACACCGTGACGCTGTACCCGCCGGTTGCGGACCCGGGACCCGCCCCGGCGTGGGGGGACCGCCTCCCGGGGTTTCTGGCCATCGGGCGCATCTCGCCGGAGAAGGAGCTCGAGCGGCCGATGCGGATACTCGCCAAGGTCCGGCGGCACGTGCCGCAGGTGACCCTGACGGTGGTTGGCACCTGGGATCGGCACTCGCGGCGCTACTACGAGTGGCTCCGCCGGCTGGCGGCCTCACTGGGCCCGTGGATCACGTTCCGCCTCGACGTGCCCGCGAGGGAGCTGAGGTCGATCATCGCGGCCCACCGCTACGGCATTCACGGCATGCGCGAGGAGCACTTCGGCATGGCGCCGGCCGAGATGGTGCGCGCGGGTTTACTCGTCTGGGTCCCGAACGGCGGCGGTCAGGTGGAGATCGTCGGGTCGGAGCCCGCGCTGGTGTTCGACGACGAAGACGAGGCGGTGGAGAAGATCGCCAGGGCGCTGACCGACGTCGCCGAGGAGCGCCGCCTTCGCGCGTGGCTCGCGGAATGCGGCGCGCGGTTTTCCACGGCGCGGTTCACGGACGAGGTCCGCCGGATTGTCGGCGAGTTCGCCGGGTAGCGATGCGTGTGCTCCTGGTCCAGCGGAGTCTGTTGCCGCCCGGCGGCGGCAACGGCGTGGCTGCGTGGATCGCGAACGCGCTGGCCGGCACCGTGGAACTCGAGACGCTGACCGAACGGCGCTGGGACCCGGCCGCGGTGGACGCCTTCTACGGGACGGCGCTGGCGAAGCGGCGCCTCCGCCAGCGCGTCCCTCGCGTCGGACTGCCGCGCGCCCTCTCGTCGTGGAGACTCGACCGCCTCCGCATGGCGCTGCTCCTTCGCGAGGCGCGGCGCGTCGAACGCGCGTTCGATGTGATGGTGACCGCCGACAACTTCGCGGCGTTCGAGCGGCCCGGGATCCAGTACCTGCACTACCCAGCGGCGCTGCGCCCGGAACCCGAGGCGTTCGCGCCCGCGGTGCGGGTGTACTATGCGCTCTGCGACGCCCTCTCCGGACTCTCGTGGCCACGCGTCGCCGCGAACGTGACGCTCGCCAACTCGACATGGACCGCGGACCGGCTCCGACGCCTTGGTCTGGATCCCCGCGTCGTGCCACCGCCCGTGGTCGATCCCGGCCCTGGGCGGGTCTGGAGTGACCGCGACGCCACGTTCCTCGCCGTCGGTCGCTTCCATGGCTCGAAGCGACTGGAGCTGGTTCTACGGGTTCTGACGCGCGTGCGGGCGCGCCATCCCGCCATCCGTCTGCGCTTCGTCGGGTCGCCCGTGGATGCGGCCTACACGGCGCGAATCCGCCGTCTGGCAGCGGCGCATCACGACTGGGTGAACATCGACGAAGACCTCCCGCGCGACGCGTTGCACGACCTCATGGGGCGGAGCCGCTACGGCGTCCATGCCATGGTCGACGAGCACTTCGGGATGGCAGCGGCGGAGATGGCGCGGGGCGGCATGATCGTGTTCTGCCATCGGAGCGGCGGCCTGGTCGACGTCGTGGGACACGACGAGCGCCTGCTCTGGGACACCGAGGACGAGGCGGTTGAACGCATCCTGGGCGTGCTGGCGTCACCCGCCGCGGATCAGGCGGCGCTCGCGGCGCGTCTCGCCGCCCATGCCGCCCGCTTCTCACCCGAGCGGTTTGCCGCCGACATCGTGGACGTCATTCACGGCGTGACCATCGCGCGGAACGCCGGATCGGCAAGCAGCTCCTGATACCGGCCGACGCCGGCCAGCCGGCCGTCCCGGACGTAGACGAGCCGGTCGCAGGCTTCGACGGTCGTCAGCCGGTGCGCAATCACGATGAGCGTGCGGGTGCCGTGGAGCGCGGCGATGGCGCGCGTGACCTCGCGCTCGGTCTGGGCGTCGAGCGCCGCCGTGGCCTCGTCGAAGACCAGCACGGCGGGATCGCGATAGAGCGCCCGGGCAATGGCGATGCGCTGGCGCTGCCCGCCGGACAGCCGCGCGCCGCTCTCCCCCAGCTCGGCGTCGAGCCCGCCGGGCCGCTGTCGCAGAACGTCGTCCAGCTGCGCGAGGGCGGCGGCGCGGGCCACGCGCGCCTCGTCGATCTCGCCGTCCGGAATCCCGAAGGCAATGTTGCGGCGGATGGTGTCGTCGAGCAGGTAGGGGTCCTGCGGCACGTAGCCGACCTGGTCGAGCCACGCGCGCTCGCGGCCGGCCAGGTCGACGCCGTCCACCGTGACGCGCCCGCGGGTGGGCCGCAGCAGGCCGAGCAGGACGTCGACGAGCGAGCTCTTGCCGGCACCGGTCGGACCCACGATGCCGATGGACTCGCCCCGCCGGATGGCCAGCGTGATGTCGGACAGCGCTGGCGGCGCGCCTGGCTCGTAGACCAGGGTGACGCCTTCACAGCGAATCGCGTCCGCAAAGCTCACAGGCGCCGCGCCGGCCGGACGCGCGTCGGGCGCCGCGGGTGACGCGAGCGCGCGCATGTCGGCGTCGAACGCCCGCGCGAACGCCGCGCCCTCGCGCAGGTGCCCGGCGTTGAGCATGATGCGATTGGCGGAGGGAACGACGCGAAAGCCCGTGTACGCGAACAGCGCGAGCAGCGACACGGTGTCGGGACCGGATCGCTGCCGCGTCAGCAGGTACACGACCAGCAGCATCGACAGGATCAGGACGGTCTCGACGGCGAGCCGGAGCGCCGCGGTGGCCACGGCCTCGCGGCGCTTGATCCGCGCGACGTCACGGCGCAGGCGGCAAAATGCCTCCTCGAAGAAGCCGCGCCGCCCGCTGACGATGACGTCCTTGATGGCCCCCAGGCTCTGCTGCAGCAGGTGCAGCTGGCGTTCGTGCAGGGCGTGCAGCGCCTCGCCCCACACCGACCACAGGCGTCGCGTGAGCAGGATGAACGCGCCGGCGACGATGAGCACGAGCGCCACGCCGCCCAGGGCCGACGGCGGCGCAGTCGCGACCAGCACGGCCACGAGCGCCAGTATGGTGGCGCCCTCGGCGGCGATGTTCACGTACGACGTCGTGACGAGCTGGAACGACAGCTCGGCGGAGCGCATGAGCTGCTCGATGAGCGCCGCCGACCGCCGGCGGAGGTGAAACGCGTAGTCCGCCGCCAGATAGCGCGCGTAGAGCCGGGCCGCCGCCCGGGCGGCGGAGCCGAACAGCGCGTCGTGTTTCAGCCAGTCGGCCGCCACCAGGAACAGCGCGCGCAGCACGTAGAACACGGCGACCACGCCGATGAGCAGGCTGATGACCGCGGCGGGATCGTCGTCGGGCCAGATCTGCGAGACGCCGGGCGTCGTGCGAACCCGCCCCGGCTCCACGACCAGGCGGAGCAGGCCGAAGACGGCCAGGGCGCCCGCGGCCTCGAGCAGCGCCGCCACCATCAGCACCGGCACGAGCAGATACCAGCGGAGCCGATGGCGCCGGTCGAGCCACCGCAGGGTCTGGAGCGGGGACACCGAGGGCGGGCCGGACGTCGACTGAGCCACGTCGCTGCCGATTCTGCCACGTCGCCGCGGCTTTCGGCGTCCTACCAGGGATGTTTCGCACCCATCGCCTGATTACCGAGCTCGCGGTCCCGCGCCCCCTCGACGAGGTTTTCGCCTTCTTCGCCGACGCCGGCAACCTCGAGCGCTTGACGCCGCCGTGGCTGAAGTTCCGCATCCTGACGCCGGGGCCCATCGAGATGCGGGAGGGTACGCTCATCGACTACCGCCTCTCGCTGCACGGCATCCCGATCCCCTGGAGGACGCGCATCACGCGGTGGGAGCCGCCGCACGCCTTCGCCGACCAGCAACTGTGGGGACCCTACCTGCTCTGGCACCACACGCACACCTTCGAGGCCGTGCCCCGCGGCACGCTGTGCCGCGACGTCGTGGATTACAAGGTCCTCGGCGGGGCGCTGGTCGAGCGGCTGCTGGTGCGGCGCGACCTGCGCCGGATCTTCACCTATCGCCAGCAGGCCATGCTCGAGGCCTTCGGCGCGCCGCCGCCTGGTCCGCTCGCAGTCCAGTTCTCCTAGCGGCCCGCGGCGGAACGCCAGGCGGCGTTCGATCGGCGAAGCATCCCCGCTGGCGGCGTGGCTCCTTCCTCACCTGTCACGGGATACTCCTCGGTCGTCGCGCCTTGCCATCGGGGCGCCTCGCCGGCCTCGATGCTCGCCGGGGGTTCCGCCACGGGCTGCTGGCCCGGCGTGACCGGCGCCGTGCTTTCGCCCCTGCGGCGAAACCGCGACGCCCCTGTGCAGGCGGCCGGAGTCGGCGTAAACTGAAAAGACGTCGGCCACGTCCCCGCCACGGCTGACTTTCACGAGGGGGTTCTCGGTGAAGCAGCTCGTCCGGGTCCACGTCGGGGTGTTGTCGATCTGCCTGCTCTATCCGTGCCTGTGCCGGGCCCAGGCCGTGGACGTCGGCGCAGCCGCGTTGCCGCCACCCGCGTTCGGGGCACCCGCCGACACGTTCACCGCGCCGCCGGCGACCCGCTTCTGGGCGCCCTTCCGCGACGCGCCGCGCGACTTCAGCCGGTTCTTCTCCCGCGACACCGTTCACATCGTCATGGCCGCCGGCATGGCGGCCGCGCTGGCCCACCGCGCCGACGATGCCGTGAAGGGCCAGGCGATGGCGCACTTCTCGCCCACCTCGGCGAGTTTTCGCGCCGGCAACATCGGCGGCGGCTTCATCGCGCAGACGTCCGCCGCGGTCGGCGCCTACGCGGTCGGACGGCTGACCGGGTCGGCGCGGCTCTCCGCGGTCGGCGGCGACCTGGTGCGAGCCCAGATGCTCTCGCAGGCGGTGGTTCAGGGCGTCAAGTTCACGACGCGCCGGAGCCGGCCGGATGGCGACGACCGTCTGTCGTTCCCGTCGGGGCACACCGCCAGCTCGTTCGCGACGGCCACGGTGCTGCAGCGGCACTTCGGCTGGAAGGCGGGGGTCCCCGCCTACGCATTCGGCGGATACGTCGCGGCAGCGCGCATCTCGGCGAACCGCCACCACCTGAGCGACGTCATCATGGGCGCGGCGCTCGGCATCGCCGCGGGGCGCACGGTCACCGTGGGCGCCGGCGGCCACCGCTTCGCCGTGGGCGTCGGACCCACCGCGGGCGGAGCCGCCGTCACGTTCACGAAGCGGCCGTAGACCGGTTCGGGGCCCGCAGCCGCCGTAGCAGGTACAGCACGGTGGCCAGGGCCATCACGGCTCCCGTCACCGCGAACTCGTCGCGCGTGGCGTTCGAGAGAATCCACACGATCACGGCCACCGCGATGATCGGGACGACCCGCTCGCCCGGGAACGTGAAGGGCGCGGCATCGGTGCGCACGTCCCGCCGTCCGAGCTCCCACGATGCCACGCAGCACAGCAGGTACAGCGTCAGCAGCGCGATGTTCGACAGGATCGCGAGGTGCTGGAACGTGCTGCTCGCGGCGACGGTGCAGGCGACGATGGCGTGGGCGATGATGGCCACCGACGGGGTGCGGTACTCCGGGTGGATCCGCGCGAACACCTTCGGCAGCACGCCGTCGCGGCCGAAGGCGAAGAGCGTACGCGGCGAGCCGAGCATGTCGCCGCTGACGTAGCCGAACATCGACACGGTTGCGCCGAGCAGCATGAGCGTGCGGCCGGTGTTGCCCAGGAAACGCGACGCGGCCTCGGCGAGGGGCGCGGCCTCGTACTGCGACATGCTGGGCCCCAGTACCCCCTGCGCCACGAGCTGAATCGCCATGTACAGCCCTGTCGTGATGCCGAGGGCGAGGAAGATGGCGCGCGGCACGGTGTAGGCGGGGTTCTTCACCTCTCCGCTCGGCACGAGAGCCACCTCGATGCCGACGAAGGCGAAGATGAGGAGCAGGACCGTGCGGCCGAGCGCATCGCCGTCGGGCCAGCCGGGCCAGGCGATGTTGGCGACGTCGATGCTGAAGACGCCGACCCCGACGAGGATGAGGAGCGGCAGGAGCTTTGCCACGGTCAGCGTCTCGACGGTGCGTGCGCCCATCCGCACGCCCCGGACGTTGATGACGGCCAGCCCGCCGAAGACCGCCACGAGCAGCCCGACGCGGCCCGGCCCCGTGTTGAGCGCGGGCAGGAACTCGCCGACCGACGCGGTGAGCGCGGCCGCGACGCTCGACACCGACAGGATGGCGGTAAGCCACAGCAGCACGCCCGCCAGGTACCCGATGTACCCGCCGAAGGCCACCTCGACATACGCGTAGAGGCCGCCCGTCAGCGAGACACGGCTGCCGGCGGCCGCGAACGAGGCCACGATGCACGTCATGGCCAGGCCGCAGGCGAGGAACGCCACCGGCGCGGCCGCGCCCAGTCCGGCGGCGACGAGCGCCGGCAGCGCGAAGATGCCGGCGCCGACGGTGACGTTGATGATGGAGGCGGTGAGCTGGCGGACGCCCAGCGCGCGAACCAGCGCGACCTCGGAGCCTGACGAAGCGGGTGCAGACATGGGGGAAGTCTAAACCAGGTGCACGGGTGCACGGGTGACCGCGCACCTGGACACCCGGGCACCTGTGCACCTGTCGTGCGATATGATCCTCCGGCACGCTCGCGCTCGGCGCGGCATGCGTGGAGGACTCATCCATGAAACTGGCGGTGCCGCGGGAGACGCGGCCGGGCGAGCGGCGCGTGGCGGCGACACCCGAGAACGTGACGCGGCTCGTGAAGGTCGGCTTCGAGGTCGTCGTCGAGGCGGAGGCGGGGGCCGCAGCGTCGTTTCCGGACGAGCAGTATCGCGCGGCGGGGGCGACGGTGCTGACCGACACGCGGGAGGTCTGGGCCTCGGGGGACATCGTCATCAAGGTGCAGCCGCCGGGGCCGCACCCGACGCTGGGCGTGCACGAGGCGGATCTGCTCCGCGAGGGCGGCACGCTCATCTGCTTTCTCTGGCCCGGGAAGAACAGGGACCTCATCGACCGGCTGGCGGCGCGCCGGGCCACGGCGCTGGCCGTCGACCAGATTCCCCGCATCACGCGGGCGCAGAAGATGGACGCGCTCTCGTCGATGGCGAACATCGCGGGGTACCGCGCGGTCATCGAGGCGGCCAGCTTCTACGGGCGGTTCTTCACCGGGCAGATGACGGCGGCGGGCAAGGTGCCGCCGGCGAAGGTGCTGGTGATCGGCGCGGGCGTGGCGGGGCTCGCGGCCATCGGCGCCGCGCGGGGACTGGGTGCCATCGTGCGGGCGTTCGACACGCGGCCCACGGTGAAGGAACAGGTCAAGAGCATGGGCGCCGAGTTCATCGAGCTCGCCGTCGAGGAGGAGGGCGAAGGCGCGGGGGGCTACGCCAAGGAGATGAGCGCGGCATTCCTCGCGGCCGAGAAGGCAATGTTCGCCGCGCAGTGCCGCGAAGTGGACATTATCATCACGACGGCGCTCATCCCGAACCGGCCGGCGCCGGTCCTCATCACCGAGGAGATGGTCAAGACGATGAAGGCCGGGTCGGTCATCGTCGATCTGGCGGCCGAGAACGGCGGCAACTGCGCGCTGACCGTGCCGGGCGAGGTGGTCGAGCGGTACGGCGTGCACATTATCGGGTACATGGACCTGCCGAGCCGGCTGGCGCCAACGGCCAGCCTGCTCTACGGCAACAACCTGGGGCACCTGCTGGCGGACATGGGCGGGGCGAGCCACTTCCACGTGGACGTGAACGACGAAGTGGTCCGCGGGGCGCTGGTCGTGCTGAACGGCGAGGTGATGTGGCCGCCGCCGAAACGCGAGCCCGCCCCGCTGCCGGCGGCGCCGGTGCCGCGGCCGGCGACGGTCGCAGGCCCTGCGGCACACGGCGCGGCCAAGGACGGAGGGCGCGGCGTCGCCATCGCCGTGGGCGTGCTGGCGGTGGCGCTGACCGGACTCGGGCTGGTGGCTCCGCCGTCGTTTCTCTCGCACCTCACGGTGTTCGCCCTGGCCTGCGTCGTCGGCTGGCAGGTGGTCTGGAACGTGACGCCGGCGCTGCACACGCCGCTCATGAGCGTCACCAACGCCATCAGCGGCATCATCGTCATCGGCGGCATGCTGCAGGTGAGCGGACCGATCGGCTCGCCCGTGGTCCTGCTCGGCGCGGCTGCCATTCTCCTGTCCGCCGTCAACATCGCGGGCGGCTTCCTCGTGACGCAGCGCATGCTGCGCATGTTCGTGCGGTAGGGGGAGCCCGTGCCGCAATCACTGGTGACAGTCGCCTACCTGGCCGCCGGCCTGCTCTTCATCCTCAGCCTCGGCGGGCTCTCGGCCCAGGAGTCGGCGCGCAAGGGCAATCTCTACGGCATTGCGGGCATGCTGATCGCCGTGCTCGCCACGGCGCTCGGTCCACGCGTCACCGACTACGGCCTGCTGCTCGCGATGCTGGCCGTGGGCGGCGGCATCGGCGCGGTGGTGGCCGCGCGGGTCGAGATGACGGCAATGCCGCAGCTCGTCGCCATCCTGCACAGCTTCGTGGGGCTGGCGGCCGTGCTCGTCGGCTTCGCGGGGACGCTCGATCCCCGGATGGCGCTCACCGGCATCGAGGCGCGCATCCACGAGGTCGAGACCTTCGTCGGGGTCTTCGTGGGCGCCATCACGTTCACCGGGTCGGTCGTCGCTTTCGGTAAGCTGCAGGGCGTCATCCGGAGCAAGCCGCTGCTGCTGCCGGCACGGCACGTCCTGAACCTGGCGGCCATCGTCGTGTGCCTGGTGCTCGGCGTCCAGTTCGTCGGCGGCGGCGCCGCACACCCGCCGCTCGCGCCCCTGCTGATCATGACGATCATCGCCTTCCTGCTGGGCATCCACCTGGTGATGGCCATCGGCGGCGCGGACATGCCTGTCGTGGTCTCGATGCTCAACAGCTACTCGGGATGGGCGGCAGCCTCGGCGGGCTTCATGCTGTCGAACGACCTGCTGATCATCACGGGAGCGCTCGTCGGGTCGAGCGGCGCGATTCTGAGCTACATCATGTGCCGCGCGATGAACCGGTCGTTCGTGAGCGTCATCCTCGGCGGCTTCGGCGCCGAGGAAGGCACGGCGCCGGCGGCCGGGACGGCGCCGGCAGGCGAGGTGAAGAGCATCACCGCCGCGGAGACCGCGCAGCTGCTACGCGACGCCAAGCGCGTCATCATCGTGCCCGGATACGGCATGGCCGTGGCGCAGGCGCAGTATCCGCTGTACGAGGTGACGAAGCTGCTGCGCGACCGCGGCACCCAGGTCCGGTTCGCCATCCACCCGGTCGCCGGACGCCTGCCCGGCCACATGAACGTGCTGCTCGCCGAGGCGAAGGTGCCGTACGACATCGTGCTGGAGATGGAGGAGATCAACCACGACTTCCCCGCCACCGACGTCGCCATCGTGATCGGCGCGAACGACATCGTCAATCCGGGGGCGCTCGACGATCCGTCGAGCCCCATCTACGGCATGCCGGTCCTGGAAGTGTGGAAGGCGACCGCCTGCATCGTGATGAAGCGGAGCATGGCAAGCGGCTACGCGGGCGTCGAGAACCCGCTCTTCTACAAGGACAACACCCACATGCTCTTCGGCGACGCCAGGAAGATGGTCGAAGAGATGCTCACGGAGCTGCGGCAGGGCACTGATTGATCCTTGATAATGACAAATGACAAATGACAAATGACAAAATGACAAATGACAAGAAGGGCCCTTCGTCATTCGCCCTTTGTCATTCGCCCTTTGTCATTCGTCATTCGTCATTTGTCATTGATCAATCCCAACCGTCCTACTGCTTCGCCCGTGCCGGCGTGATCATGATGTGGGCGCCGGCGGTGCCCGGGTCCATGAGCCACGGGACGCCTTCGCCGGCCGGACGCGTCGGCAGGCCGAGCGCGTCGCCGGTGGCGAACGGCACGTAGATGACCCACCTCGTGAACGCGTTCACCACCTGGCCGTTCTCGAAGGCCTTGCCCGTCGTCACGTAAAGCATTCGCGGCTCTTTCGACATCGCCAGCTTGCCAGCGGCGATCTCCTTGTAGCGCGTCTCGTCTCGGATCTTGTCGTCGGTGACGCCGTGGGCGGTCAGCTCGCGGCCGCGGGCCATGAACGGCTCGAGGTCCTTGTGGTAGCAGGCCACGCTGAAGCCCGGAGCCTTCGGGTTGTCCGCCACGCACACCAGGTCGTTCGTACCCGTGCGGAGCGTGACCACGGCACCGGACGCGTCGTAGCCGAGCACGGTGGCGGCCGCGCGCCGGTCCTCGGGCGCGGCCATGACGGCCGCGGCGATCTGTGTCTCCGGCGGAGGCACGGGCTCCTGGGCGGAGGCGGTGGCCGCCGACACCGCCACCCCGAGTACCAACGCGGTCGTCATTCTCATGTGAACGGGTCTCCCGAGCGAGAGCCGACGGCGTCGGCCCGCGAGGGGCCTGCGCCATCGGCTTCCAGGTTCGTAAGTGGAGCAGCTGCGACTAGCCGAGGTGCTTGCTGACGAGCTTCGTCATCTCGAACATGCTGACGGCGCTCTTCCCGCCGAAGATGCCCTTCAGCGTGGCGTCGGCGTTGATCTGCCGGCGGTTCTTCTGGTCCTGCAGCTTGTTCTTCTTGATGTAGGCCCAGAGGCGCTTGGTGACCTCGGTGCGCGGGATCGGCTTGGCGCCGACAATCGCGGAGAGCGCGGCGCTCGGGGTCACGGGGCGCATGAACGCGGCATTGGGCTTCCGCTTGGACTTCTTCGCGGCCTTCTTCTTCGGGGCCCGCTTCGCGACCGTTTTCTTCGCAGCCTTCTTCGCACTCTTCTTTGCCTTCTTGGCCATCTGGTCTCCTTTCAAGGACGCGCGTGCGCGTCGCGTGACAGGATCTCACGAAATTGCGCTTTTTGAGCCTGGCATTCGCGCGCCCGGCCAGGGCTCGAAGGGCCCCGCCGGAACCGACTCGTCCTGCTGCTCCGACCGGTACACGCGGAAGCCGCGCGCCTGGTAGGCGGCGAGTGCCTGCGGATGATCGAGGTCGCAGGTGTGGAGCCACACGCGGGCGGTCGGCCCCATCCGCCAGGCCCGCTCGACGGCCGCCGTCAGCAGCACGCCGCCGAGCCCCTGCCCGATGAAGGCGGGCAGCAGGCCGAAGAACGCGATTTCGACGTCGGGTCCCTCGGCGACGAGCTCGAAGTACCCCGCGGGCGCGCCGGCCACGTAGGCCACCCACATCTCGACGCCGGGCCGTTCGAGATGGGTGTGCCACCGGGCGTAGTCCCACGACAGGCGCGAATACCACTTCCAGGGCCAGCCGACCGCCGTGAAGAGGAAGCGGGCAAACTCGGGGCTGGGCCGTTCAACCCGGGTCAGCGTGTACGAAGGGGCAGCCCGCCGGGCAGGACGGAGATCGTCCCGGCTGGTCATCTCGAGATAGGTAGTCGCAACACGCACTGTTCCGACGGGGTTCCTCAGGGGGTTCCGACGGGGGTTACCGACGGGGGTTCCCCACGGGGTTCGCGCTACATTTATCCGCAAGCGCGACCCCCTGGAAGGGCTACACCACCGCGGCCCCCCCGTGGCAACTGTCGTGGGAACCTCCGTGGGAACCTCCGTGGGAAGCGCCTCGGCGGCACCCTCGGTGGAACCCCCGTCTATCCCTTGTGTGCGTGCACCTTGGTCAGCATGTCGGGCTTGATCTCACCCGGCTTGTGGCACCTGTTGCAGCTCGCGATGTCCGGCTTGGCAATGAGGCCGGCGGCCTTCGCCTTGGCCGGGTCCTTCATGATCGACATCGTCATGTAGCCCGAGCCGGGGCCGTGACAGGTCTCGCACTCGGTCTTCTTCTCGGCCTTCGCGTGCTTGGTCTCGAGCCACGACGTGTACTGGACCTTGTGGCACATCTTGGCGCACTTGTCGGCGCCGACTTCCTTGTTCTGGGCGGCGGCCGTGCCGGCGCCAATCGTCAACGCAAATACCAGCGTCGACATGAGGGCAAGTGCTCGTCTCATCGATGTCCTCTCCTTCGCCTCCAACGTCACCTGCTTCCAGTCAACCCCGGCCCGGCCGACCGCGTCAATGGCGACACAAATGGTCGGATTCCGGGAAGCCGGCAGGCGCAGCCGGACTACGCAATAGGAGTACCGTCGAACGCGACCCTGGAACGGGTAAGCCGTGGCACCTCAATTGCGACGGCCAGCGGCGATGAACTACCCGCTGTGGGATCTGCCAGCCGGCGGCCTGCTCATTGCCGCCGTTGCCATCCTCCACGTTTATGTCTCGCACTTCGCGGTCGGCGGTGGCTTCTTCCTGGTCGTCACCGAGCACAAGGCCCGTCGCGACAACGACCAGGCGCTGCTCGCCTTCGTCCGGGCGCACTCGCGCTTCTTCATCCTGCTGACGTTGGTCTTCGGCGCCATCACCGGCGTCGGCATCTGGTTCACGATCGCGCTCGTCCACCCGGCCGCCACCTCGTCGCTCATCACGACCTTCGTCTGGGGCTGGGCGATCGAGTGGACGTTCTTCCTCGCCGAGATCGCGGCGGCGATGGTCTATTACTACGGCTGGGACCGGCTGACGCCGCGCGTCCACCTGGCCGTGGGGTGGATCTACTTCGCCAACGCCTTCCTCAGCCTGGTCGTCATCAACGGCATCCTGAGCTACATGCTCACGCCCGGCGCGTGGCTCGAGACGCGCGACTTCTGGGACGGCGTGCTGAACCCGACCTACTTCAGCTCGCTGGCCGCACGGACCGTTGCGGCCGCCGGTATCGCGGGGTTCTACGCGCTGTTCGTCGTGTCGTTCTCGGCCGACGGCGGGCTCCGCGCGCGTGTCGCCCGCGACGCGGGTGGCTGGTGGGTGCTGCCGGCCGCCGTGCTGCTGCCGCTGACCCTGCTCTGGTACTTCGCCGCCGCCGCGGAGGCCGGCGTGCCCGTGGGCGAGATCCTGGGCACGCGGGAAGCGGATGCGGTCGCCATCCTGCAGACCGTGTTCACGACGTCGGACTTCGGGTACCCGATCGCCCAGCGGGCCGTGCAGGTCGCCATCGTGGCGCCGGCCGTCATCGTGCTCCTGACCCTGGCGTTGCTGGCGCGGCCACGTGCCTGCCGGCCGGTCCTGACCACGGCCATCCTGGCCCTGGGCCTGGCGTCGATGGGCGCCGCCGAGTGGACGCGCGAGGGCCTCCGGAAGCCCTGGGTCATCGGCAACTACATGTACGTGCACGGCGCCCGCGCGGATGCGGCCCCCGCGCCGTTCGGGACGGACCGCTTCACGGTCGACGCGCTCAACGCCGCGGGTGTGTTGCCCTCGACGACGTGGGTGCGCACCTGGGCGGCCGGTCCGGACGCGCCCGAGGTGGATCGGCTGCAGGCGCAGGGGCAGGAGATGTTCCGCCTGACGTGCTCGCAGTGCCACACCATCGACGGGTACCTCGCCATTCGCCCGCTCGTGGCCGGCGCTCACCCGGCGGCGCTCACGGCGATGCTCAATCGGCTCGACACCTGGCGGGGCCGTCGCATGCCGCCAGCCATCGGGACGGCGGACGAGCGACAGGCGCTCGCGGTGTATCTGGCGGGTCTCGGTGGCGCCTCGGCGGACGACCTGTCCGGGGCGTTCGCCCCCGCCGCGTCTGCGGGACAGGCCATCTTCGACGAACGCTGCTCGGTGTGCCACGGCGCCGGGGGCGACTTCGAGATCGACCCGAAGGGCCGGGACCCCGAGGTTTTCTACGAGCTCATCGGACGGCTGCCAGCGATCAACGAGATGATGGAGCCCTTCGACGGGACGGACGAGGAGCGCCGGGCGCTGGCGTCCCACCTGGCGACGCGGCCCGGGAGAGGAGCGCAGCCGTGACCGAGCTCTCCCCGATCGCCCAGGCCGATCCGCTGGCGCTGCCAGCCCCGATCTGGCTGCTGTGGACGCTCCTGCTCATCACGTTCGTGCTGCACGTCGTGCCGATGAACCTCGTGCTGGGCGGGTCCATCCTGACCGCGATCGCGCGGCTGCGCGCCGCGCGCGACCCGCATCAGGCGCGGCTCGTCCAGATCGCGACGCCGGCCATGCCCGTGGCGATCGCCGCCACGGTCACCTTCGGCGTGGCGCCGCTGCTCTTCGTGCAGGTGCTGTACGGGCGGCTCTTCTTCACGAGCTCAGTGCTCATGGCGTGGTGGTGGCTGGGAGTGGTACTGCTGGTGCTCGCCGCGTACTACGGGGCCTACGTGCTGGCGTACGGGCGCGCCGTCCGCGGCGCCGCAGCGTGGGTCATCGGCGGGCTGATGGCCGCGGCCTTCATCCTCGTCGCCTTCATCTACAGCAACAACATGACGCTGATGCTGCGTCCGGACCTGTTCGTCGGGCGGTTTCTGGCCGATCAGCACGGCACGGGCCTGTCGAGCGGCGACCCGACGCTCTGGCCACGCTACCTCCACATGGTCTTCGGCGCGCTGGCGGTGGCCGGACTCGCCCTCGCGAGGGTGGGCACGCGACGCGAGCGGGCAGAGCCGACGTTTGCCGCGTGGGCCATGCGCACGGGCAGCCGCTGGGCCGCCTGGACGACGGCCGCGAACGTGCTGACCGGCGTCTGGTGGTTCGGGGCGCTGCCGCCCGACATCGCCGCGCGCCTGCAGGGCGGAGACGTCTGGGCGACCGTGACCTTCGTGATCGGACTGCTGGCGGGCGTCGCGGTGCTGGGCCTGCTCGTAGCGGCGGCGGTCAGCGCACGCCCGGCGCCCCATGTCCGCAGCGCGGTGCACGCGATGCTCCTGACGATCGTGCTGATGGTCGTCATCCGCGACCAGGTGCGCCAGGGCGCGCTGCAGGCAGCGGGCTACCAGCCCGCCACCTGGATCGAGCCGCAGTGGTCGGCGATCGGGATCTTCGTGGCGCTGCTTCTTGTCGCCGTCGCCAGCGTCGTGTGGATGGCCTCGAAGCTCAGCGCGGCTGACGGACTTCGACCTCGATAATCTCGACGCCGGACGCGCCCGCGTTGCGGAGCGCGTGGGACGTGCCGGCGGGTATCCACACGAACTTGCCGGCGTCGGTGATCTCGCCGGTCGCGCCGCCTTCCGACCGGGTGTGCCCCGAGGTGGCCTGCACCACGGCCACGGGCGTCTTGTGCTGGTGGGACGCGGTGGCCGCACCGGCGGCCAGCGACACGCGGTACGCGCGGAAGAAATCGTTGACGAGCTCGACCGTGCCCGGCGTGCCCGGCGTCTCATCGTCCACCCCGGCGCCGCCGGCCGAGCCGTTCGACACGGCGATGAGCCGGAAGAGAGACGTGCCGACGTTGTTCACCCGGTGCGTCTGCGGCTGCGCGGCGTAGCCGGGTATGGAAGACACGAGGCGTTCGGGCGCTGCAGCCGGCCGCGCCGCAGCCGTCGGGGGCGTCGAGGCGCTCCCGCCGCTCCACTCGCGCCCCAGCACCTGCGACCGCGTCTGCGATCGGCTGATCGACACGTACAGAATGGCCGTGCTGTGCGTGTGGAACAGCGTCGTGTCGCCGGGCGGAATCTGCACGTCGAGGATGAAGGTGGACCCCGCCTCGAACACCTTCTTGTGGCGGGGCTCCTCGTGCACGGGCACGACGGGCTCCGTCCCCTGACCGCCCTGCCGGGCCGCCACCGTGACCCCCATGGCCAGTGCCACGGCGACACCGAGTGCGACGATGCGGCGGTTCATGACGAGGCTCCC
This sequence comes from Acidobacteriota bacterium, assembly GCA_040754955.1. Lineage (GTDB taxonomy): Bacteria > Acidobacteriota > Vicinamibacteria > Vicinamibacterales > UBA2999 > JBFMCA01. The sequence continues at coordinate 30,314 of JBFMCA010000013.1, forward strand.
AGCTTCTTGGAATGGGCATCGGGCTTCTCGAACGCCGGCGCCTGGTTGTAGGCCTGCGACTGCCCGGGCGGGATGCTGAGGTACCTCCAGTCGCCGGCGCGCAGGGTCTTGGCGATGTAGACAATCTGCCCGACGTGCGACGCGGTGTGGGCCAGCGACCGATGGAGCGCCTCGTGGACGAGCATCGGCTGCTGGCGGATGGTCACCGTCTTCCCGAGGTCCGCGTCGGTCAGCTGGTCGAGCGCGCCGTAGAGGGCGCGCCAGCCCTTCTCCCACTTCTCGAGGAGCTCGGCTCTGCTCACCGTGCGGGCGACGAACTCCTCGTCGCGATTGCGCCACGGCTTCTCGCCATCGCTCGTCAGGAAGTCCGTGAAGCGGGAGGCGAGGTTGCCGCTCACGTGCCAGACGATGACGGCAATGGAGTTCGCCGGCGCCGCGGCGGCGATCTGGTCGTCGGCGAGCTGCGCGATGGCCGCCTCGGCCAGCGCCTTGTAGCGCCGGTACTCGCCGCGAAGGGAATCGACAATGGACGCGCTCACAGCAGGCTTTTCCAGTTCCGGGCCACGTGTTCGGCCGTCCGCCAGGCCAGCGCCTGGAGGGTCAGCGTGGGGTTGCGGGCGCCGCTCGTGCCCATGACCGACGCCCCGAGGATGCCGAGATTCGGCACTTCGTGAGCCATGCCCCACCGATCGACGACATTGGTCTCGGGATTGTCGCCCATACGCGTGCCGCCGTAGGCATGCGTCGATGGGCCCATGGTCCCCAGAGGATTGCGCTGGATCGCGACGGCCCCGGCTTCCCGGTACCAGCGCTCCATCTTGTCGTGGATGAAGTCGGTCAGCCGCCGCTCGTTGTCCTGGAAGTCCGCCGTGATGCGCAGCACCGGCTGGCCGAGCGGGTCCTTCTCCACCGGGTCGAGGTCGAGGTAGTTCGCCTCGTACGGCAGGGTCGTCTTCTGGAGGTACGCGGTGTTCGTCCGGTCCGCGTTCTGGCGGATGAACGCCTTCCACTGCCGTCCCCAGCCGGGCGCAAGGCCGAACGTGCCGGTGCTCGCGGCCGCGATGGGCCGGCGGTCGGAGTACACCCAGAGGTTGCCGCCGCCGATGAAGTCGAGACCCGTGTGATCGAAGTTGTCGTCGGCCCAGTCGTCCACGGCGACGCCCTGGGCCGGCAGCCCGTACCAGGTGTTGAGATCGAACGGAAACAGCGCCGAGACGCTCCCGCCCTGCGCGTGGCTGAAGTAGTGTCGCCCGACCTGGCCGCGATTGTTGGCCAGCCCGCGCGGGAACGCCTTCGACGTCGAGAGGAGCAGCAGCCGCACGTTTTCGTAGACGTGCGCCGCCAGCAGGACCACACGGGCGGGCTGCACGATTTCCTCGCGGCCGGTTACGTAGGTCACGCCCGTCGCGCGGCCTTCGGCGTCGACGTTGACGCGGGTGACGTGGGCGCGCGTGACGACCTGCAGGCGCCCGGTGGCCTGCGCCTTCGGGATGGTGGTGACATGCGTGCCCCCGCGCGCGTCCACGTGGCACCCGCCCTTGTTGCAGAACCCGTGGTACAGGCACGGCGAGCGGCCGTCGTATCGCACCGAGTTGACGGTCGCGGGTCCCGGAAACGGCGTCCAGCCGAGCCGTCGGGCCGCGTCCGCCATCCGGTCGAGAAAGCCGGTGCTCCTCAGCGGCGGCATGGGGTACTCGCGCCGGCGCGGCCCCTCGAAGACGTTGCCGCCATCGTGGCGCGTGCCGCCGATGTTGCCGGCCTTGCCCGAGACGCCGGTCTCGCGTTCGAGGAGGTCGTAGTAGGGCTCGAGCTCGTCGTACCCGAACGGCCAGTCCTCCACCGTCGATCCGGCGGGAATCCGCGGCCGTCCGTACCGGCGCGTCGTCTCGCTCACGACCCGGAAGTCCCAGGGGTTCAGACGCCAGGCCTGCGCCCAGAAGTGGAGCGTCGTCCCGCCGACGCCGTTCATCATCGGATGGCTCGAGGCGCGCGTCGTCGGGGCCTGTGGGTTCGGCCGGTGGGTAGGCACTTCGCGATTGGCCTTCTGCACGGCGTGCGGCCAGTCGCGGTAGTTGTTGCGGATCTCGTCCGGCGAGAAATCCCGGCGCGTCATCCACCCGCCGGCCTCGAGGCCGACGACCGTGAGGCCGGCCGTCGCGAGCGGCAGCGCCGCGACGCCGCCGGCGGCGCCGAGCCCGACGATGACGACGTCCACCGGGTTACGCTGGATCGCCATCGGGGCCTCCCCGGGTCGCCCCGCGGGCAACGGCGCGCGTGAACATGTCGGTGTCGTAGGCCGAGCGGCGCGAGGGCGCGGGCTTCACGTCGATCCGCTGATCGTCCGGGCCGGCCGAGAGGCGAACGCCCGGGTAGCCGATGAGGTCCCAGCCGATGTAGTTGATGTTGCCGCCGTAGAACGGGTCGCCGAACATGCCCTGCCGCGTGTGCGCCAGGAGCAGCGCGAAGAACGCGGCGGAGCTGCCGTCGAAGCCGGCGCCCGCCCACGTGGCACCGCCGGTCTCGACGTCGATGAGCACCGAATCCTGATCGGTCGGCCCCAGCTCCCGGAACGGCCGGCCGCGTGTCATCGTGGCGTACCGGTCCAGCGCCGCGAGGCCCGTGCGGTACGTCTCGCGCAGGTGCGACAACCCGCCGGCGAGCGCACGGTCGATGTAGCGCACGGCGCCGGCGTCCACGGCGCCGGGGCTGCCGGCCTCGGCTGGAATCAGCCGATCGACGACGGCATCGAGCAGGTCGGCTTCGGCGGCCGAGAGCGCCTGCAGCGGCTCGCGGGGCCGCGTCGGCGGCGGGCTCGGCGGCGGCGCCTGCGTGGTGTCCCCGGACGGCGGCGTGCCGGCCTCCACTGCGGCGGACGGGAGGCCGCCCGCTCCGGCGGCGGCTCCGGCCGCAGCCGCGCCCGCGGCCTTGAGCAGCGCGCGGCGGCTGAGGGCGCGTCGCTTACTTCCTGATGCGCTCATAGGTCGCCACCAGTTCCCCCCGTCCGATCACGTGGCCCTCCATCGCCTCGAGGAGCTCCGCTTTGGTGAGGCCGGGACCCACATCAAGCGCCGTGTCGAGCGCGAAGAGGATGAAGCGATAGTGGTGCACCTTGCCGGGCGGCGGCGCGGGGCCGCGGTAGATGGGCCGCCGGAAGCCGTTCGTGCCCTGCACCGCCGCGCCCATTCCGGGCGGCATGGGCGCCTCGGGATCGATGGGAACTCCCTCGGGCACGCCTGCGGCGGTCGCGGGGATCTTGTAGAGAATCCAGTGCACGAACGGCTGCGGCGTGGGCGCATCGGGATCCTCGAAGAGCAGCGCGAGCTCCCGGGTGCCGTCGGGCAGGCCGCGCCAGGTGAGCGCCGGCGAGATGTTCCGGCCGTCGGCGGTGAAGACGGCGGGAATCGGCTCGCCCGCCCGGAGCGAGGGGCTCTCGACGACGATCGCGGCAGGGGTGGGCTGCATGGTGCGCACCCGTGTGTGCGGGATAGCGCGGAGTATACGCTAGCTCAGGAACAGCGGCGCGCCCGGACCCACGGGCAGGCCCGCCAGCACCCACAGCACCAGCATCAGCGACCAGCAGGCCAGGAACCCCATGGAGTACGGCAGCATCGTCGCCGTCATCGTGCCGATGCCGGCCGACGGGACGTATCGCTGGGCGAACATCAGCACCAGCGGGAAGTTCGACATGAGCGGCGTGATGATGTTCGACGTGCTGTCGCCGACGCGGTAGGCCACCTGCGTCAGCTCCGGCGCGTAGCCGAGCAGCATGAACATGGGCACGAAGACCGGCGCGAGCATGGCCCACTTCGCGGACGCGGAGCCGACCATCAGGTCGATGGTGGTGGTCAGCAGGATGACTCCGAGCAGGAGCGGCACCGGGCCGAGGCCCGAGGCCTGGAGCACGGCTGCGCCGTTGACGGCGAGGACGAGGCCGAGATTGGTCCAGTTGAAGAAGTTCACGAACTGCGCGACGAAGAAGACAACCACCAGGTAGCTCGACACCAGCTCGAGCGTCCGCTGCATGCCCTTGTAGACATCCTTGTCGCTCGTGATGGTGCCCGCCGCCACGCCGTAGGCGACACCGGGGACGAGGCCGAAGAGAAAGATGAAGAACACGATGCCACGCACGAAGTAGGAGCCGACGAAGCCGGGGTTCTCAGGATCCTGGAGGACGCCGCCTGGCTGCAGGCCGACGGCGACGAGCGCCGCGAGCCCGACGATGGCGGCCAGCGCCCACCAGAGGCCGCAGCGCTCCGCGGCCGAGACGGGCACGAACGGCTCGGGCTCGACGTCGCCCGTGTAGGCGCCCAGGCGCGGTTCGACGACGTACTCGGTGACGAACGTGCCGACGGCAGTGACGAGGAACACCGACGAGCCCAGGAAGAAGTAGTTGGCGAGCGGCGTGACGGTGTAGGCCTCATCGATGATGCGGGCGGCCTCCTGCGTGAGGCCCGCGAGGATGACGTCGGTGGGCGACAGGAGGAGGTTGGCGGCGAAGCCGCCCGAGACGCCGGCGAAGGCCGCGGCAAGGCCCGCCAGCGGGTGGCGGCCGACCATGTGGAAGAGCGCGGAGGCGAGGGGCAGCAGCAGCACGTAGCCGACGTCGCCCAGGGTGTGCGAGTTGGCGCCGGCGAAGACGACCATCAGCGTGAGCACGCGCGGCGGTGTGGCCGACACCACGAGGCGCACCACGGCGCTGAAGAGGCCGGCGTGCTCCGCCACGGCCAGCCCGAGCAGGCTGACGAGCACCGAGCCGAGCGGGGCGAAGCTGATGAAGTTCGGCAGCACGCCCAGGATGATCCGGCGGAGGCCCTCGTCGGACAGCAGGTTGGTGACTGCGACGGTCTCTCCGGTCAGCGGGTGGGCCACCTGGACGCCCATGGTGCTGAACGCCCACGAGGCGACCAGCAGGAGCCCGCAGAGGATGACGAAGAGCGACGCGGGGTGCGGCAGCGCGTTGCCGAACCGCTCGATGCGGTCGAGGGCGCGCTGGAACCGCGACGGCGGCGCGGGGCCTGCGGCAGCCCGGTTCACGCCGTCACCCGGTCGCGCAGGGCCAGCGCGAATGCGGTGAGGTCGCCCTGCACCTCGTGGAAGCGTTCGAGCGGCTCGACGCGCGCCTCGTCCATATAGATGGCGCGGTTCAGCTCGAGCTGCAGGCTGTGCCGACCGCGCGCGGGGTCGCCGAACGCGCGCACGAGATCGCCGCCCTGGTAGGGGTCGTTCAGCCGCACGGTGTACCCGCGCCCTGCGAAGAACGCGGCGGCCCAGCGGGTGAGCGCGGGATCGGCCGTCGTGCCGCGGCGATCGCTGACGACGATGTCGGGGCGGGGCGCGCCGGCGTCCACGTTCATCGCGTTGCCGCACGACTTCATCGAGTGGCAGTTCACGTGGTAGACGCGGCCGAACGCGGTGGCTGCGTGCTCGATGGCCGCGCCGACCGCCCGGCGGTACGGGCGGTAGTAGGTCTCGATGCGGCGTCGCACGTCGGCGACCGACAGCCGCCGGTCGTACATCGGCACGCCGGGCAGCGCAAACCGGCGGATGAGGCCCATGCCCCGGCGAGTGTAGCCGGTGGGCGCGAGGGGCTCGGGCCACTCGCCATCGATGAGCTCGGGGTCGATGTCGGACTCCGCGCGGTTGACGTCGACGTACGCGCGGGGGAACGCCGCCGCGATGAGCACGCCGCCCGCCGACGGGACGCCGGCGCACAGGTCGTCGACGAAGGCGTCCCAGGTGGTGAGGATCGCCGCGCGATCGGCGATCGGGCGGAAGTCGGCCGGCCACGTCATGCCGCTGTGGGGCGAATCGAAGACAAGGGGCGAGGCCGAGCCGGCGGCCGGGGTCACCCGGCAGACCTCGGCCGTCATCGTGCCGCCGCGGCCGCCGCGAGACTGGATGGGGACATCGAGGCCGAGCTTACCAGACCCTGCGGTACGATCGTCATGGTCGTGACGCTGCCTCCCCTCGCCTGCCCCGTCCGGGCGTGCGGCGCGCCGCTCGCGCGCCAGGCGCGCGCGCTGGTGTGCCCGCGCGCCCACACGTTCGACCTCGCGCGGTCGGGGTACGTCAATCTGCTGCAGCCGCAGGATCGCCGTTCGCCGCGAGCGGGCGACACGGCGGAGGCCCTCGACGCGCGGGCCCGCCTCGCCGCCGCGGGCGTCGGACGGGCTCTCACGGACGAGATCGTGGACCGCATCCGCGGCTGGCCGTTCGACGCCCCGCCGGCCGTTGTCGACCTGGGCTGCGGGACGGGCGAGCTTCTCGCCGCCATCGCGGACGCCCGGCCCATCGTGGGCACCGGACTCGACCTCTCGACCGCCGCCGTCGAGCGCGCCGCGCGGCGGCGCGCCGATCTCACATGGGTGGTCGGCAACGCGGATCGGCGCCTGCCGTTCGGCGACGGGACGGTGGACGTGGTGCTCTCGACGCACGCGCGCCGGAACGCCGCGGAGTGCGCCCGGGTGCTGAAGCCAGACGGGCGGTTGCTGGTGGCCGTGCCCGCGCCCGACGATCTGGTGGAGCTCAGGACGCGCGTCATGGGCGAGAGCGCGCCGCGGGCGCGCGTCGAGGCGGTCGTGGCCGAGCACGACCGGCAGTTCCAGGTGGCCGCGCGCTGGACGGTTCGCGAGCGGCGGCATCTCGACCTGCCCGCGCTCGCCGACCTGCTGCGCGGCACCTACCGCGGCGCGCGCCGGAGCACGTCGGCGCGGGTCGAGCGCCTCGAGCCGATGACGGTGACGCTCGAGAGCGACGTCCTCGTGCTGGTTCCGCGGCGGCGCTGAACGCCGGCCGTCACGGCGCCTGCAGGCGGCCGTACTTCCGCAGCAGGTCGCGCAGCCGGTCGTGCGGCAGTGCCCGCACGGTGTTGCCCTGGTAGCCCGTCATGGTCTCCGCCGCGACGAGCGCGTTGATGATCGCCTCGTCGGTGGCCTGCACGACGGCTTCGAACACGGCGCTGATCCGCTGGTTCGAGAGCATCGACACCTGTGCCGTCGCGGGCGCGGCCGCGGCGCCCGGATTGGCCGTGGAGAAGGCGATGAAGATGTCGCCGGAACTGTCGGCGGAGATCGAGCCCGACCGCGCCAGCCCGAGCGACGCGCGGCGCGCGAGGCGCTTGAGCTGGTGCGGCACGAGCGGCGCATCGGTGGCGACAACGATGATGATGGACTTCGAGGGCGCGTCAGGCCCGCCGTCGTCCTGCGCGCCCGCAGGCGGCGTCGCCAGCTCGGCGCCGACCGGTACGCCCGCCACACGCAGCAGCCGCTGCGCCCCGTGGTTGGCCTGCACGAACACGCCGACCGTGTAGCCGCCGGAAGCGTCGGGCAGCACGCGCGACGAGGTGCCGTTGCCGCACTTGAAGCCGTAGCACACCATGCCGGTGCCGCCGCCGACGTTGCCCTCGGCGACGCGACCGCCGCGCGCGCCGTCGAGCGCGGCGAACACGTGCTCGGGCTTCACGTGGAAGCCGTTGATGTCGTTCAGGCGCCCATCCCAGGTCTCCGCCACGATGGGCAGCGACCACGGTTGCAGCTGCCTGCCCTGTTTCACGCTCCATTCGATGGCCGCGTCGCGCACGACGCCCACGCTGTGCGTGTTGGTGATGAGCACGGGTCCCTCGAGAAAGCCGGCCTCCTCGATCCACGTCGTGCCCGTCATCTCGCCGTTGCCGTTCAACGAGAACCAGCCGGCGAACACCGGGTCGTTCGAGGCCCGCCCGCGGGGCAGCACCGCCGTCACGCCGGTCCGGACCGAGTCGCCCGCGATGAGCGTCGTGACCCCGATCTCAACGCCCGCCACGTCCGTGATGGCGTTGAGGGGCCCCGGCGTCCCCTCGAACGGCACGCCGAGGTCGCGGGCGCGCGGCCTGTCCTGCGCCGCGACCGACCCGCTCAGGACGAGGCACGCGATGACGATGAGTGCGCGGTTCATGGTCCCTCCTCCGCCGCTGCGGCGTTTCACGGCCGGCGCGGGGTGTCGGCGAGCGCCGCGAGAACGCGGTCGATGGCCACGCGCGCACTGAGCGACGGCCGATCGGGCAGGATGTTCCACCCCGTGTAGACGAGCACGAGGTCGTGCTCCGGAATGACAATGGGCCGCTGGCCGCCGAAGCCGGAGCCCGCAAACGCGAGGCGTCCCTCGGCGCCGTACGGGTACAGCCACCACTTGTAGCCGTACCGTACGCCCCCGGCGCCCGCCGCCACGTGGGGCGCGACGGAGGTCTCCACCCAGGCGGGATCGACGAGCGGCCGTCCCTCCCACACGCCGTTGCGCAGGAAGAGGTACGCGATCTTCGCGACGTCGCGCGAGTGGAGGTACAGCCCACCTTCGGTATCGACGAGGCCCTTGGGCGTCCGCTTCCAGTAGTGGCGCTCGATGCCGAGCGGCCCGAACAGGTGGCGGACGGCGTACTCCTCGATGTCGGCGCCCGTAGCCGCGGTGAAGATGTGTGACAGGAGCTGGGTGGCGCCGCTGCTGTACTTGAACGTCGTGCCGGGCTCGGCCACCATCGGCCGGTTGAGCGTGTAGGCGATCCAGTCGAAGCCCGCCTCCATGGCCACCGCATCGTTCTTCGGATCCGCGTAGGGCACGTCCTCCTCCCACTCGAGCCCCGCCGTCATGGTAAGGAGATGCCGGAGTGTGATGCGCCGCTTCCGGTCGTCGACGTTGGCCACGGCGCGCTCGTCGAAGAACGACAGCACCGGCGTGTCGAGCGGGGGAAACTCCTTGCGGGCCGTCGCGATGCCGATCAGGACGGAGGTCACCGTCTTGGTGACCGACTGCAGGCTGTGCAGGTCGCCTCGCCGGTAGTACGGATGCCACCAGGGGTTGTAGTAGTTGTACGGGCCCGTCCAGTCGTTCGGATTCAGCGCGCCGCGGGCCTTCGCCTCGGCGCCGTAGATGCGGTCGTAGTCATGGGTGTAGTACCGCTCCCAAGCAAGCTGCCCCCGGCGGATCACCAGCATGCTGTCCACGTAGCCGTACTTGCCGGACGCGATGTCGGCGTCGAACGCCGCCAGCACCGTCTCGTCCAGGCCGACCGCGGCGGGCGTGGCCGTCGGCCAGCCCTTCGTGGGCCACGGGCCCTGAGCGACGAGAGACGAGGCGGCGACAAGGGACGCCGCGACGGCGATGACGGGAACCAGGTAGCGCATGCCGCCTACTTTATCGTCAGTTCCCCCCGCCGGCCCGGTCGTGGGGGCGCAATCTCGAAGGCGTCGTGGGCGGGCGACGGATGGAGGACCTTCGAGCGGCGGCCCTCCCGGGCCAGGCGCTGGTGCGCCTCCTCCCACGCCGGCAGGCCCTGGACGTCCTGGGTCCAGTGGACGAGCGCCGCTTCGTCACTCCAGGTGAGCAGCCGCTTCATGACGGCGCCGTGGGCCCCCGCGACCATGAACGCCCGCATGGCCGCCTCGTCGGTCCACGCCGTCATCGTCCAATAGGTCCGGTGCGGATCGCGCCTGAGGCGCACGGCCAGGTTGCCCGGCGACCGAGCCGCCTGTCGAGCCGATCGCAGGGACTGCCAAGTGAACGCCGGCACGTACCACCAATGGCGGATGCGCAGGCGCGTCACGGAGACAAGCGGCATCGGCGTTACTGGCCGGGCTTGTAGGTCCGCTCCGTGTGCCCCTGCAGCTGCTCGGGATAGAAGTACACGTCGCGGAGGTTGCCGGTGGCGTACCGCTCGGCCTGGTCGTTGAAGTGCTTCGACGCCGGGTCGCTCGACAGGCCGCCGGCCGTGACCGCTCGGGCGCTCACGCGGTCGCCGAACTCGACCACTGCGACGAAGCTGTTGCCGCTCGTGCCGTAGATCTTCTTCGACCCGTTGAACGACCGGGCACCGAACGACGCGAGCGATCCCCACCGGCCCGAGGTGAAGCCCACGGGAATGCTCGGCTGGCTGTCGTCGAAGGGATGAACGATGGCCGGCGAGATGCGCTGGAAGCGGTTGATGTCGCCCCACGGCGTCTCCCAGGTGCCGAAGTCGGCGGTGAGCTTGTCCACGGCCGCCGCAAGCGACTCGAGGCGCTCGGCGGAGGTGGCGCGCGTCCGCATGTAGACGTAGTTCGACACGCCGGCCCTGGACGCCGCGGGCGCCACGCGCTGCCAAAGGTCGTCGCCGTAGAAGATGGCCAGCGCGTTCTCGACAGACGCGACGCCCCACCGGTAGTCCCACGTCCGCAGCCGCGCGATGGGACCCGCCAGCTTCGCCTTGAGCGGGTGCGAGGCCGGCGCCCGATCCCAGGCCCGCACGAGCAACGGAACCTGCGTCGCCAACTCCGGCTGGTAGCTGTCGTAGGCGGCGGCGATCAACGAGTCCTTCGTGAAGCCCGTCTTGCCGGCGAAGAGTCCGATGGCGTGGATGCCGCGCGGGTTCTCGCCGGCGTAGTCGAAGTAGCGCGGGTAGTCCGTCTCCCGCGGGCTCGCGGCGCCGGCGGCGGAGTACGGCCAGTTGTTGGTGTTCTGGATCCAGCCAGTCGGCGGGTTGATCGCGTTCGGGCTTTCCTCGATGGTGTGCAGGCCCTGCCACTCGGTGGCCGGGTCGCTCCCGTCGACGGGCTTCGACCAGTCGAACGTCGGGTCGCGGCGCGGCACGAAGTTGGAGTGGAGGTACGCGATGTTGCCCTCGGCGTCGGCGTAGACGGTGTTGTTCGACGAGTTGGTGTGGAGCCGCATCACCTCCAGATACTCCTGGAGGTTCCTGGCCTTGGTCCGCGAGTACGACTGGGTCAGCGCCTTCAGGGGCTCCTGCATCATCCGCACCGCCACCCACTTGCCGTCGGCCTCGCGGACCACCGGGCCATGATGCGAGTAGTAGACGGTGAACTCGCGCGTTGCCATGCCGGCATCGGTGCGGTACGGCACGGTGATGGTCTTCGAGCGGAGCTTCCGCTCCTCGCTCCCGAAGCGGTAATACACCCCATCGTCCTTCTTCGTCGTCGTCAGCAGGAACTCGTCGATGTTGTCGACGCCGCTCGACGTGTGCATCCACCCGGCGCGCTCGTTGAAGCCCTGGTAGATGAAGAACTGGCCCCACGTGAGGGCGCCATACGCGTTGAGGCCCTCCTCGCTCGTCACCTGGGCCTCGTGCCGGAAGAAGAAGGACGTGTGCGGGTTGATGAAGAGCAGCGCCTTGCCCGACGCGCTGTTGGCCGGCGCAATCGCAAAGCCGTTGGAGCCGGTGGGTTCGGCGAGCGGATCGACGCCGTCCAGCCGGAGCGCCGTGGCCGTCGCGCCGCCGTAGAACGCCTTGAGCCCGTTGACCGACACGCGCTCGATGTCCCCGCCGATGCTGCCCTCGCTGAAGCTGAGCGCCATCCACGGCTCGAAGGTCTGGATAACGCGCGGCTTCACCCCGGGGTGCGTGTGCAGGTAGTAGTTGAGGCCGTCGGCCCAGCCGTTCATCAGCGCCTGCAGCCAGGGCGGCGCCTGCTGGTACATGGTCTTCAGCTCCTCCGGATCGATGAAGAGCTTCATCCGCAGGTCGCGGAACACCTCGCCCTCGCCCTCGGCCTCGGCGAGCCGGCCCATGGCGTTGATGAAGTTGGTTTCGACGCGGTTGAAGTCGTCCTCGGCCTGGGCGTACATCAGGCCGAAGATGGCGTCGGCATCGGTCCTGGCGGTGATGTGGGGGATCCCCCAGTCGTCCCGCGTGATGGTGACGCCCTCGGCACGCTGCCGCCAGGCGGCAAGCTGCGGATCAACCGGCGGCTGCGGGGCGGCGCAGGAGACGGCACACGCCAGGGACAGGCCAATGGCGAATCGCTTCATGGACGCGGATTGTGTGCCACCCGCGCGCCCCGCCGCAAGCCGCGGGTTCATCCGCCCTTCCCGGGGTAGCGGAAGAGTGTTGTGGTGAAGGGGCCCCACGGCGGCATCGGCGCTACGGCTTGGGCTTGCCGGTCATCGGGACGAAGCGCACCGGCAGCGTTTCGACGGTCTCGAGCCCGCCGTCGGACTTCTGCAGCACCCGCAGCTCCTGGACGTCGCCGGCGCCAACCGGGATGGCCATGAGGCCGCCGACCGCCAGCTGCTCCACGAGCGCTGGCGGCACCTCGTCGGGGGCCGCCGTGACCATGATCCGGTCGAAGGGCGCCTGCTCGGGCCAGCCCAGGTAGCCGTTCCCCGTGCGCACGTCCACGTTGGTGTAGCCAAGCTCCGTGAGCGTGGCCCGCGCACGCGCCGCCAGCTCCGGGATGATCTCGATGGTGTAGACGTGGCCGGAGAGCTCGGCCAGGACGGCCGCCTGGTAGCCCGATCCGGTGCCGATTTCGAGCACCTTGTGGGTGGGCTCGGGGGCCAGCGCCTGCGTCATGAAGGCGACGATGTAGGGCTGCGAGATTGTCTGGCCGTGGCCGATGGGCAGCGGGTAGTCGCCGTAGGCGGCGTCGCGCTGCGGTTCGGGGACAAAGAGGTGCCGGGGCACCTTGCGCATGGCCGCGAGCACCCGCTCGTTGCGGATGTCTCGACCCAGGAGCTGGTCGTCCACCATTCGCATACGGGCCGCCTCCCAGCCCGGCCGTTCGCGCTGGAGGTCAGCGCCGCCGGCCGTGCAGGCCAGGCCCGCGGCGGCCAAGACGACGAGCGCGCGGGATGTTCTCATGGCGCACCTCCCCGCTGTCTCCAGTATCCGTCAGTGGGCGTCGCATGGCACGTGCAAGCGATTCGATCGTCAGAGAAAACGGTGCATGACGTGGAGATCCACCAGCCCGTGCACGCGGTGGCGGAACGCCCGGGGCACGGTTCCAACGATGGCAAAGCCGAGCCGCTGCCAGAGGGCGACGGCGCGGTGGTTGGTGGCGACGACGGCGTTGAACTGCATGGCCTGGTAGCCGGCCTCGCGCGCCTCGGCCAGAGAGTGCTGCCCCATCGCGAAGCCGATGCCCTCGCCCGCGCGTTCGGGCGCCACCATGTAGCTGCCGTTCGCGACGTGGTCGCCCAGGCCGGTGCGGTTGGGACGGATGACGTAGGTGCCGACGAGGGTGCCGGCTTTCTCCGCCACGTAGGTCGTGCATCCGGGCCCCATCCAGTAGGTTCGGACCTCGTCTTCGGGGGTGTCGGGGAGCATCGAGTAGGTGTCTTCCCCGGCAATGACGGCGCGGATGATGGGCCAGAGTGCCGGCCAGTCGGCGGCGGTCGCACGGCGGATCGTGAGAGACGCGTCTGCCATCGTCTGTTCACGCTGGACAACGGAGGGCCGTCGGGCCGCCAGTATACGACCGCCTCGCCGCAGCCGTCATCCGCGCCGTCCGCGGAGGATCTTCGCGGTCGTCACCATCTGCCCTGCGTGCCGCTGGGCGTGCTCGGCGGCGTGAAACAGCAGGCCGCGCACCGTGGTTGGCAGCTGCGCCCGGCCGACACCGCGCGGCGAGGGCAGCACGGCGTCCGGCGTGGCGCGGAGCTCGGCCATCGCGCGATCGACGACGGCCCGCCACGCCTCCAACAGCTCGGCGCCGGTCGGCCGGGGATCCGGCAGCGTCCGCTCGCGCCCGAGCGCGGCCTTCTGCTCGCCTGACAGCGCCTCGCCGCGCGCGTAGGTGAACAGCCGGTCGGTGGCGCCCGCCAGGTGCAGGAGGTGGAATCCGATGGAGGCCGCGCCGCCAGGGTCGGCCCAGACCTCGGAGGGGTCGAGCGCTTCGACGACCGCCGTCGTGTCTTCGAGGGCGGCCACGAGCGCGTGCGCCACGGGCTGGAGCTCGGCGGAGATGCCGGGCAGTGGGCCGCGCAGCCAGGGTTCGGGGACGGTGCTCATGACGGCATCGTACACCGGCCCCGCGCCCGTCTCAGTAGTCGAGCCACTCCATGGGCCTGACGAGCGTCGCGCCCCGGATGCGCTCGAGCGTGGCCGTCAGCACGTCGATGTTGTTGTCGAACGATCCGTGCGTGGCCTGGATGCGGCCGTTGACCCGGGTTTGCCTCACGGTCGGCGCCTCGACGAGCGTGGTCCGCTTCGTGTGCCCCTGGGCCGCGCGCCAGGCGCGTTGCCACAGCCGCACGTCGGGCAGGTGCGTGTCGGCCCACTGATCGCTGTCGTTCGCGTACTTCGGCTCGTGCGCACGGGCCATCCCGAGCAGCGGCATCTTGCGCTCGTCGTCCAGCGCGCGCGACACGAGGTACAGGAGCGACTTGCCGTAGATGCCGAGCGTGGGCGACGGCAGGGCGTCGCGCTTCTCGTTCTCGTCGGTGAGATACGCCAGCCAGAGCCGATTGAGGGGCAGCACGCCCTGATCGGCGGCGGCTCCGTAGCGCTGGACCGTGAAGCGCACCGAGCACGCGGGCGCGTAGAGCGTGCACGACGCGAGTGCGGGCAGGCCCGCCGCGGGCGCCGCGAGCATCCGCTCGAGCAGGTGCCCCAGCAGGATGGCCCCCGCCGAGTGGCCGATGGCGTGTACCTCCAGCGCGCGGCCCGTCTGGGCGAGCGCCGTGCCGAGCGCGCCGAGCTGTGCGACCAGCAGGTCGAGCCCGTGACCGTCGCGCATGCCGCGCTCCGCGTTCTCGCGCATCTCGCTCCAGATGCCGCGGCCGAACGGACGCGCGGCCGCCTCCAGGGCGCGGTCCTTCTGGTCGGCCAGCCACTCGCCAAGGCCCGCCTCCTTCTCGCGATCGGCGCCCGGGATACGCCTGAACCAGTCCGCGACGAGCGACCGGATCGTCTCGCCCGGCCCGGTTCGCCACGTCAGGAACACCGGGTAGATGTGATTGGCGAGGAAGTACGGCGCGAGGACCCTGATGCGGCGGATAGACTCGTCCTCGCCGTTCAGCCCGCCGTGCGCGTACAGCGCGAGCTTCACAGGACCCTTCGGCCGCGACCGGAGCCAGTCGAACGGCCGCTCGAACACGATGTCGCGCGCGTGATCGGCCTCCGCGCGGGCGCCGCCCTTGGTGAGGTCGCGCACGGCAAGCTCGCCGTCATTGCCGGTGACCAGCGTGTGCTGGTACGCCACGGCCGTGCCGAGCGGCTGGTACGGGGCGTAGTCGAAGTCGTGGTCGACGGGCCACGGGTCGTCGGGCGGGCTGCCGGCGGCGCGCGTCGTCCGCTCGAGCTGCCCGAGGCTGAGGCCCGAGGGAATCCGCCACCGGGTGGCCGACACGCGCGCGGCCGACGCATCCGCCGGCACCCCCAGCGCGCACGCCCAGGCATCCGTCCCGTGCGCCACCCAGTCGGCGTAGAGCAGGCGGGCAAACCCCGACGCGCCCCACACGCGGCCCCAGGAGTTCTGGACGATGAAGCCGCGCGCGTCGTACCCCACCAGCGCGAAGGCATGGCCGCCCAGCGGGCCCGTCTTTTTCGGGACCGGGATGTCCGGGATGTCGCGCAGCCGCCGCGGCGCGGGCGTTGCCCGGGCGTGCAGCACGTCGTCCCAGCCGGCATGCACGCGCGCCGACACGTACACTGCACCGATGTTCACGATGGCCGCCTGGAGATCGACGATCGACGCGCGATCGACGCGGTAGTACACCCCCAGCGTGCGAGCCAGGGCGTCCGACTCCCATCCATCGATGGGCGGCGTGAACACGGGCGTGCCGTCGGCCTTCATCGTGTACGGCCAGTGGCGCTCGCTGCACACGCCGTGCTTGTGCCAGCCCTTGAGCGCGCCCCGGCAGCTCGACCCCTCGTAGCGCTCGCCGGGCCACTCGTCGTACCGCCGCGCCAGCTCGTACAGCATGCGAGGGCTCACCGACGCGAACCGGCCCTGCCCCCCGCGCTCGAGGTGGCGCATCCAGAGGAGGTAGTTGACCACGCAGGCCAGGCCAAAACCCGTGCACGCGCCTTCGGTCCCCTGATCGCGAACGAGGCCGGCGGCCACGTAGGCGGGCACGAGCCTGGCAATCTGGCGGTCGTCGGGATACGCGGGCGGCAGCGACCTCAGCGGCGGCCGGTACGGCAGGTCTCGAAAATCGACGCGGTCGGGCCGCGCGTCGAACACGCGCTGGGCAATGCCGACGGGTCTGCGGACGGCGCGGGCTCTGGCCATCGTCCGAACCTCCCGGAATCTGGCGGGGGGAGGCGAATCATCTCACAGCCGCAGCAGGTTGAGACGCACCTTCCGGTACCCCTGTGCAACGGCCCAGAGGTCCAGCGCGAGCGTCGCCACGTCGTCGACCACCGGCAGCGCGGTGCCGTCGACGGTCAGATCGATGGTCTTGAGACACGCGCGGCAGGTGTCGCAGGCGTCGATCCGTGCCGCACGGAACTCGTCGGCCCGGAACACCGGGAGCCGCTCGAAGGTGGTCTCGCCGCAGGAGGGACAGCCGATGCGCGCGGCGGGCCACTCGGTGAGGCAGAAGCCGCAGACGAAGGCCCGCGCCGCGCCGTGGCCGCGCTCCCGGAGCGTGCCGACGACGGGGAGACCGCCGCAGACGGGGCAGCGCGCACCGGTCGCGGCGCGCGCAGGCGTCGCACCGGTCGCGGGCTCCGGCCCGGTGGCCGCCAGCTCCGCAAACGGCTGCAGCACGGCTTCGGCGAGGAAGCGATCGATGTCGTCGAGATCCTCGTCCACGGGCCCGCCCGAGATCCAGCATCGCGACAGGACCCCCGGCCAGTCGGGCCGCGACGTCGACGGCCGGGCCAGCAGCGTCGAGGCGACTCCGCCGCGCGCCTCGTCGCGGCACCAGGCGAGGAGCGGCGGCACGAGCAGCGCGGCGCGATCCGCATCGAGCGCGGCCGCGAAGGGAACGCGGGCCGCGTCGGCCGAGATGACACCGGGCGAGTCGACGAACGATCGCTGAAGCTCGGCGAGCGCCGCGTAGAACTCCAGCGCCTCGCGGCTCTCGGGATGGGCGCGCGCCAAGTGGCGGGCCCGGGCGGCGCGGACCGCCAGGGCAGATCGCACCGGCTCAGCGCTCGGCGTCACGCCGCGACTCGAGCCAGAGCGGATGGTGGTGCCGTGCCCACGACTCGGCGACGTCGCCGTGCACGATGGCGTGCAGGCCGCCCGGCACGACGAAGAGGCCCATGTAGAGGTGCACGATGAAGGCCCCGATCGTGACCAGGGCCGCCGCCGCGTGCAGGAGCACCGCCAGCTCGCGGACGACGGCGAGCGAGCCTGGGACGGCCTCCGGGAACCACAGCACGACGCCCGTCAGAAGCAGCACGAGCGCGGCCCACACCATCACCCAGAAGAGCTGCTTCTGGCCGAAGTTGAACCGGCCGGCCGGCGGCACGCGGTCGTCCTCGTTCCGCACGTAGTGCGCCATGGCTTTGCGC
The DNA here is from genome assembly GCA_040754955.1 of Acidobacteriota bacterium. Classification (GTDB taxonomy): domain Bacteria; phylum Acidobacteriota; class Vicinamibacteria; order Vicinamibacterales; family UBA2999; genus JBFMCA01. The sequence continues at coordinate 47,523 of JBFMCA010000013.1, forward strand.
CACGCGCGATCGGCGTTCGTGGTGTGCATGTCGCGCCGCCACAGGAGGAACATGCGCAGCACGACGAGCGCGAAGACGAGACCGGCCCAGGGGTGCAGCACCCGCGACAGGTACCCGCCGCCGAGCACGACGGCGATCCAGTACAGCGCCGGCGTCCAGAACGCCAGGCCGGTGAGCAGCAGGTACACGTAGGAGACGGCGGCCAGCGCATGCACGAGCCGCTCGCGGAAATCGTACCGGATGAGCCGTCGCCCGCCCGCGCTCATGGCCGGTCTCCCTGTGCGGATGACGCCGACGCTTCGCCGTGCGCGCGCTTCCTGCCGAAGCGCACGTAGTGCACGGCTGCCAGGAACAGCCCGCCCAGCATGGCGGCGTTGCCCGCCCACTTGAGCGGGCCCTTCCACAGCCGCACGCTCGCGGGCACGGCGGGATCGCGCGGCAGGCCGTACAGCTCCGGCTGGCTGCCGAACGCCAGCACGGACACAACGCCGGTACCGCCGACGCCGGGCGGGTCGTACACGGCCGCGTCCTCGTAGCCGTTTGCCCTGAGCTGCGCCACGCGCTGCTCCGCCACCCGCAGCAGGTCGTCCTTGGTGCCGAACTGCAGGCAGCTCGTCGGGCACGCCTTGACGCAGGCCGGCTGCAGGCCCTCGCTGACCCGGTCCACGCACAGCGTGCACTTGTAGACCCGGCGCGTGTCGTCGGCGAATTTCGGCACGTTGAACGGGCACCCCGTCATGCAGTACCCGCAGCCGATGCACTGGTCCTGCTGGAAGTCGACGATGCCATTGGCGTACTGCACGATGGCGCCGGGCGCCGGGCAGGCGACGAGGCAGCCCGGCTCGGTGCAGTGCATGCACTGGTCCTTCCGCATCAGCCAGTGGAAGCCGCGCTCGCTCTCGTGCTCGCTGAAGCGGATCAGATTCCAGAACCGCGCGGTCATGTCCGGCAGCGTCTGGTACGTGCCGCTCTGCTCGGTGGCCTCCGGCGGCAGGTCGTTCCACTCCTGGCACGCCACCTCGCACGCCTTGCAGCCGATGCACGTCGTGGTATCCACGAGCTTGGCGACGATGTGCTGCGTGCGCACGCCGGGCGCGGGCGGCGTGGAGGCGGAGATGCGGACGATGTCGAGCGGGGTGGCCATCGCCTACGCGCCTCCCACGCGATCGAGCCGGACGAGGAAGCCCTTGTACTCGGGCGCGTGCGAGTTGGGGTCGACAATCGTGGGCGTGACGAGGTTGGCGAGCGAGCCCTGCTGCCGGCCGCGCCCGAGGAAGCCCCAGTGGATGGGGAACCCGATCTGGTGCACGGTTCTGCCAGCCACCTGCATCGGCTTGATGCGCCGCGTCACCATGGCCTTGCCTTCGATGGATCCGCGGGCGGAGGTGACGCGCACCCGGTCCCCGCTCGCGATGCCCTTCTCGCGCGCCAGCGCCTCGGGAATCTCGACGAAGAACTCCGGCTGGAGCTGCATCGTGTAGGCGTTGTTCTTCGTCCAGTAGTGGAAGTGCTCGGTGAGCCGGTAGGTGGTGCAGACGATGGGGTACTCGTCCGCGGTGCCCAGTACGTCGTAGGCGGTCGAGAACGGGCGCACCGCGGGGTTGGAACTCTGCGGCGGGTGGAGCGGATTCGGCACGGGCGACTCGGCCGGCTCGTAGTGCTCGGACCACGGGCCGTCGACGAACTGGCCCGGCACGAACAGGCGCGCGGCGCCCTCGGGCAGCATGATGAAGGCGCCCACGCCCGCGTCCGGCGGGCTCTCGGCGCCGTAGTCGGGCACGTCGCCCACCCAGCGGCTGCCGTTCCACGCGATGCCGGCGCGCGCGGGATCCCACGGGCGCCCCTCGCGGTCCGCCGAGCAGCGGTTGTAGAGGATGCGGCGGTTCGCAGGCCACGAGAACGACCACTCCGAGTAGCGGCCGAGCCCGCTGGGATCGGCGGTCGAGCGGCGCTCGGTGAGATTGCCGGCCTCGGTGTACATGCCGGTGTAGAGCCAGTTGCCCACAGCCGTGGTGCCGTCGGCGCGCGCGTCGGTGAGACGCGCGAGCTGCTGACCCGCGCGGAGGATCAGATTGCCTGCCGGGTCCCGCACGTCCTCGAGCGCCCGCCCGTTGATCTCGCGCGCCACCTCCGCCATCGTCGGATGCACCGGGTTCTCGTACCACCAGTCGAGCGCGAGGACGGGGTCGGCGAACGTGCCCCCTTCGCGCTCGTACAGGCCGCGGACGGCCAGGAAGATGCGCGCGACGATCTCCTGATCGGCGAGCGCCTGGCCGGGCGGGTCCACGGCTTTCCACTTCCACTGGATCCAGCGCGCCGAGTTGACGAAGGCGCCGTCCTTCTCGGCGAAGTTCGCCGCCGGGAGCAGGAAGACCTCGGTGGCGACGTCCGCGGGCGTCTTGTCGACGAGCGCCTGGATGTCGTCGCGCCAGAACGAGGCGGTCTCCTGGTCGAAGTTCTCGGCCACGACCAGCCACTTGAGCTTCGAGAGCGCGTCGACCACCTTGCGCGAGTGCGGGCCGTTGCTCACCGGATTCATGCCGAAGCTGAAGAGCCCCTCCATGTCGCCGCGGTACATGCGGTCGAAGATGTAGGCCCAGCTCCAGTTCTCGTAGCCGCCGGACTCGGCCTGCGGGAGGCGCGGGTGCAGGTCGTAGCCGAAGCCGTTGGCCTTCGTGGCGCGGGCGCCGTAGTAGGCCTTGAGCTGGCTGACGGTGAAGCGGTCGGTGTTGGCCCAGAAGTTGGTCGACGCGGGCCGGAGCGGCTTCGGCGTCACCGCGGCGAGGAAGGCGTCGAGCGTCGGGTGATCGGCCTTGGGCACCGGGATGTAGCCGGGCAGGTTGTGGTACGCCATGCCACAGTCGGTGCCGCCCTGGATGTTGGCGTGGCCGCGGAGGGCGTTGAGCCCGCCGCCGGGCCGCCCGATGTTGCCGAGCAGGAGCTGCAGCATGCCGGCGGCGTGAATGAGCTGCACCGAGTGGCTGTGATGCGTCCACCCCAAGGCGTACATGATGGTGCCCGCGCGATCGGGCGTGTGGGTGGACGTGATGAGCTCGGCCGCCTTCTCGAAGTCGGCCGCGGCGCATCCGCAGATGGACGCGACCATCTCCGGCGTGTACCGCGCGTAGAAGGCTTTCATCACCTGGAACACGCTCCGCGGATGCTGCATCGTCGGGTCGACGCGCGCGAAGCCGCGCTCGTCGAGCTCGTAGTTCCAGCTCGAGGTGTCGGTGTAGGCCTTGCGCTCGTCGTCCCAGCCCGAGAAGACTCCCTTGCCGGCGTCGAAGGCGTAGCCCTCCTTCACCAGGAACGTGGCGTTGGTGAAGAGGCGGACGTACTCCTCGTGGAAGCGGTTGCGGCTGAGGGCGTAGTGGATGAGCCCGCCGATGAAGGCGATGTCGGTGCCCGCGCGGATCTGGACGAAGGCGTCGGCGACGGCGGCCGTGCGGTTGAAGCGCGGGTCGACGGCGACCAGCTTCGCGTTGCGGTTACGCCGGGCCTCCATGACGAAGCGGAAGCCGACCGGGTGGTTCTCGGCGGGGTTGCCGCCCATGGCGAGCACGACATCGGCGTTGGCGATGTCGGTCCACCCGTTGGTCATCGCTCCGCGCCCGAACGTGGCGGCCAGACTGGCCACCGTGGGGCCGTGTCATATCCGGGCCTGCTGCTCGATGGGAATCACGCCGAGGCCGGCGCGGAACGCCTTCACCAGCAGGTAGTTCACCTCGTTGGTGTCGGTGCAGCCGCCGATGACGCCCACGGAGGTCAGCGCGTGGAGCGCGCGGCCCTGGTGGTCCTTCTCGATGAGCGTCCGGTCGCGCGTGTCCTTCACCAGCTGCGCGATGCGCTCGACGGCCCAGTCCCACGTCCGCTCCTGCCACTCGCGCGTGCCTGGCGCGCGGTACAGCACCTTCGTCAGCCGCCGGTCGTTGACGATGTTGTGCTTGAGCGTGACGCCCTTGGGGCAGAGCGTCCCCCGGTTGATGGGATGATCGGAGTCGCCCTCGACGTGGACGACCGACGCCCTGACGTTGCGGGAGCGGTCGCCGAGCGTGTGGATGATGACACCGCAGCTGACCGAGCAGTAGGGGCAGGTGGAGCGCGTCTCGGTGGTGCGGGCGATCTTGAGCGCACGCGTCGCGGCCAGCGCCGGCGTCAGGTCGAAGCCGAGCACCGACGCTGCCACGCCGCCGAGCGTGGAGGCCTTGAGGAACTGCCGCCGGCCCTGGTCCATCGCGTCCCTCCGCGCGGGGCCATCCTAGCACAAGGCAGCCGACGCGGAGCTTACTGTCGAGCCGCTGGCACACGCGCGCGCACGTGGAGGAAGTACGCCACCACCTGCGCGTCCTGGAGCCGCGGCATGGCGCGGACGGTCTCGTCGCTCGGGCGCGGCTCGGCCAGCCGTTCGATGGCGAAGCCGGCCTTCGCGTTCGGCGCGCACGCCGTGCCTGACGAAGGTCGGGGCCACGTCGACGGCGGTGACGCGCGCCCCGCGCGCGGCCAGCAGGCGGGTATTGTGGCCCTCGCCGCATCCGACGTCGAGCACGGTGAGGCCGCCGACGTCGGGCAGCAGGTCGAAGAACGCGGGCGTGTTGAGCGCGTCGCGGTAGACGTCGTACCCGGCGCGCGCCAGACGCGTCCACGCCTCCGCGTTCGCGTCCCACAGCCGCGCCACCTCGTCGTCACGCATCTCACTCGCAGCATACAATGCCGGCCATGCCAGATACGCCGCGCACGCGCACCATCCAGTGGAGCGACCCCGCCGCGCACGTCGACGCCGCCAGCCGCATCGGCGGGCTCGGCATGCTGGAGGAGGTCATCGCCGGCCGGCTCCCCCGCCCGCCCATCGCCGAGCTCATGGACGTCCGGCTCGTGGAAGCGGCGGTCGGGCGGGCGGTGTTCGAAGGGACGCCGGCCGAGTATCACGGCAACCCGCTCGGCATCATCCACGGCGGCTACGCGGCCATGATGCTCGATTCCGCCATGGGCTGCGCCGTGCACTCGCACCTGGCGGCCGGCGAACGCTACACGACGCTGGAGCTCAAGGTGAACTTCGCGCGCGCCATCACGACGCGGACGGGGCCGCTGCGCGCGGTGGCGACGACGGTGCATGTCGGGCGCACGACGGCGATCGCCGAAGCGCGGCTCGTGGATGGGGAGGACCGGCTGTACGCGCACGCCACGTGCACGTGCCTCGTCATCCGCGCCGACGGCTGATCGCCCGCGCCGAGGGGCGGGCTCAGGCCAGCTTCGCGCGGAGTCGCACCAGCCCCTCAGATGCTTTTGGACGCGCAGGAAGGTGAGGCCGGGTTTGCTCACGCAGAGGGCGTCGGCCGGTGCAGACCGGCCCGCCGGCGGGCCGTCAGGGCCGCGACGAGCCTGAGGCTGGCGACCAGCAGCAGCGGTGCGGAGGTGGCACCCGGCAGCCACCGGCTGAAATAGACGGAGCCCGCGAGGTGGGCGACGCCGTTGCCCAGCATGATGGCCGCAAAGGCCCAGGACAGCGTACGGGTGCCCGGGGCGCCGCGCCGGACGGCCGGCGTCAGAACGGCGAGCGCCAGGACCAGCATCACGAGGCCGGTCAGCCAGACCGGGAACGTGAAGGCCGGCATCAGAAGCCAGCCGAGCGTCTCACGGAGCTGCTCGACGAGCGGGTTGTAGAAGTCCAGGAACCCGGTGGCCGCTTCGTCGACGACGTGGACCGCGAGCGTCGCGACCAGCGCGGCCCACGCGGTTGCGTGACGGCGCGCGGGATCTACCGGGTTCGATCCAGATGCCATCCGACCACTGCGCCGATGATAGCGCCGGTCGTGGCGACCCCCGTGGTGAACTGCGCGTGGTACGCCGGTGGCTTCGCCCCGTAGTTGCCGGTGCCGTGCAGCCACAGCGCGCCGGCCGCGGCGCCGAGTGCGGCGCCGGCCAGTGCGCCCTTGGCCAGGCCGTCCCACACGCCATCGCGCCCGCCCGCGCCAGGCGGATGCGCGGCCACCCTCGTGGCGGGCCTGCGCGCGAAGGTCACGGCCACGCGCCCCTCGGTGACGGCGGTGAACGCGCCGGGTCGCGGCTCGCGGCGCGGCGTGAAGCGGTGGCGCACCTCGAGGCGCAGTCCGATCTGGCCGCCCAGCCGCGCCCGCACGCCGCCGCCGACGTCGATCTTCGGTTCGGTGTCTGCGAGGAGCGAGTACCCGGCGGTGATGAACGGCGTCAGCGCGCGTCCGGGCCGGGCGGGATCGCTGAGGTACGCGTGAACGGCCACACCCAGCGCCGGCAGGGGCCGGCTGTCGTACCCGGCCGCTGCCAGGTCGGCCGCGAGGCCCACGCGGGCCATCGGCCGCCACTCGGCACCCGCACCGACGAGGGGCATGGTCCCGCGTTCGGCCACGCGCCCATGGCCCGCAACCACATGCTGCCGCTCGAACGCCCCGCCGCCCGCGAAGACGTAGCTCTCGAGGGCGCCACCTGACTGCGCCCGGCCCTCGAAGGGCACGGCCACGACCGTCGCCACCGCCAGCAGCCACCATCCCGCCCGAATCCGCATGATGCTGCCCTCCACCCCGCAAGGTGCAGGACAGCGGCATTACGGCTCACGGCGGGGTCGGCACGGGATCGGCAGTCGTGCGCGTGTCGGCGATCACCTGGCCGTACGCGCAGCGCTCAGAAGCGTCCGGCATCGACATCGCCGAGGAAGCGGATGAGGCCCTCCATGTACGTCTTCTGATCGTCGTACATCGCCATGTGGGATCCGTTCGGACACAGCAGGAACCGGCCTCTGGGGAGCCTCCCGGCCATCATCTCCATGTGCGCGGGGTCCATGGTGTCGTGCGTGGCGCCGATGACGAGCGTCGGCGCGGTGATCTGGCCGAGGTCCGCCGTGCGATCCCAGCTGACGAGCTTGCCGCTCGCGCCCATCTCGCTCGGGCCCTGCATGGGCACGTAGATCGAGGCGTTCAGCTTCTGGAACGCCCGGTTCACAGGGTCGGGCCACTCGGCGGCGGGCATGCGCAGGATGTGGTGCTCGTAGTAGTTCGGGATGAGCAGCTCCAGGTACCTGGGATCGGTGAACTTGCCGGCGGCTTCGAGCTGCCGGATCTCCGCGAGCGCCGCCTGATCCATCTTCGGCATCAGCACCGTCGTGGCGTACTCGTTGTACGCGGGGATGCTGGCCATCATGTTCGAGATGATGAGCCCCTTGAGGTGCTCCGGGTACGCGAGCGCGTACTCGATGGCGAGGATGCCGCCCCAGGAGTGGCCCAGGAGGTAGAAGTTCGTCCGGTCGAGGCCCAGCGCCTGCCGCACCGTCTCGACCTCCTCGACGAAGCGCGGCAGCTCCCACAGCTCCGGCGCGTCCGGCTGGTCGCTGTACGCCGAGCCGAGCTGGTCGTAGTAGTAGTACTCGACGCCCGCCGCGGGCAGATAGCTGTCGAACGCCTCGAAGTACTCGTGCGTGGCGCCCGGCCCGCCGTGGAGCAGCAGGACCTTGACGGTCGGGTTGTTGCCCACGCGCTTGGTCCAGACAGTGAACTCTCCATTCGCCGTCTGCACCGGGATTCGACGTACCCCGCCGGAGAGGACGTCAGGTCGGCCGGTGTTGTCGAGATACGCGGTCGCCTCGCCTCCCGCCGGCGCGGGCGATTCAGCGCACCCCGCCACCACGAGCACGGCCAGCAGCACGAGTCGTTTCATCATCATCGCGTCTCCTCGATGGTCGATGCCGGCCCGAATCTCCGGATGGTGCGCAACGTCACGCCTAGCGGCCGGGCGGCCGGGCCATCCTGCGCTCCACGGCGCGATAGCCGCGGAGCATGTTCTCCAGCGAGTAGTTGCCCTCGTGGCAGGCAAACTCGTAGATGTTGCCCGTCGCCCGCGTCATCGTCAGCTCGCCCTTCCACGCGCGCGTGTACACCGTCGGGTTGTCGATCTCGAACTGGTAGAGCAGCGTCTCGGCATCGAGGAGGCTGAAGCGCTCGACGATGTGCAGGTGCTCGTCCCACGGGAAATTGCCGCCGGCATCGCCGTAGAACCCGCCGCCGGGCGTGAAGTTCGTCGTGTCGACCACGAGCGTGTCGCCGTCCCACCATCCGATGGAGTCCCCACCCCACTGCTGGATCCCGGGCGGCAGGTGCGGCCGCCCATCGAGATGCACGATCCGCGCGTCGTGGATCATCTCCGCGTGGATGACCACCGCGTCGCGGGTCACCACGATCTGGTAGTTGCTGTTGTACGAGTACGGCAGGAGCGGCGGGCCGGCCGTGGAGAACGTGAGGCAGCGATCCTGCAGCCCGAGATCTTCCGGGTTCTCGACGCGCTTCATCCGTGCGAGGCGGAGCCGCCGCGCCTCGGCGGCCGCCGGCGTGAGCGGTGGGATGCGGCCATCCGGCGGATCGGTGACGATCGACGTCCGCAGCGTCGCGACCGTTCGCGTGCCCCACTCACGGTAGAAGGTGTTGTAGGTGCCGGTCCCCGTGCGCGGGGCGCCCGGCGGAGGCTCCTCGTTCCGCTGCGCGATCTGTCGCTCCCACTCGGCGGCTTCCTCGGGGGTGAAGAAGGCCGTGTCCTTCAGCTGCGCCGGGCGCTCGAGCGGCGTGACCGTGGCGGAGTTCCAGATGCCCTCGAACGCCTGCCGGCTGTTGGGCGCGCCTCCCTGATGTCCGGACGAGGCCGGCGCCGTGCCGGCCGCCGCGGTCCAGGCGAGCGTGCACAGGCCCGCCGCGAGGAGTCGTCCCTTCATGGCGGCCTATTCTGCACGACGACGGGCCCCGCGCTCAATCACCCGCCGGCGAGGTCTGGGTCGTGGGCCACGCGTGCGCGCCCTGGACGTCCCCGCACCGGCCGCTTCTGGAGCGTGGCGACGCGGACGGTCATCGCGCCGTGCGCCGGCGGCGCGCCGCCGTCTTCGGCGCGCGCTTCGCCGCGGCGCGACGGGCCGTCTTCTCCTCCGCGAAGTACCACTCGTGCCCCTCGGGGTCCGTTGCGCCGTATCGGCGATGGCCGTACGGCGTGTCGCCCGGCACCTCCAGGATCGTCGCGCCCGCGTCGCGGGCGCGCGCGAAGTGGCGATCGACGCCCGTCACCGTCACATACAGGCTCTGCGTCGCCTGGCCGAGATGCCTGGGGTTGCGATAGCCCGCCGGCGGTCGGCCCATCATGACCGTGGCCGACCCCAGCTTCATCGCGGCGTGGTTGATGCGGCCGTCCGAGCCGCGCGTGGGCGCGCCGGCCGGGCGCAGGCCAAAGGCCTTCTGGAGGAACGGGAGCGCCGCGTCGACGTCTTCGTAGTAGAGATACGGCGTGATCGCCATGGGACACCTCGCAGGTCAGGTGACGATGCCGAGTGCCTGTCGTGCTTTCTCGTTCCGTTCGGGGGTGTCGGCCAGCTCATAGCCCGATTCGAGCAGGCGGTGCGTGTAATTCCTGTTGTAGACGAACGCCCAGATGACGCTGACGACGAACCAGAGGAAGCCGGCCGAGACCAGGCCGAACGCGATGCCGACCCCGAGCACGCCGATGCCGTACCAGAGGTCGCCGCGGAGGAGCGCGGGGAACCCGCCGAAGAGAAAGCTCGTCCAGGAGAAGCCGTAGAAGCCCCTCTTCTCGATGCCCGACTGCCGGTGCCTGAGACGAACCACCCTGGCCATGCGCCTCCCGCCTCCGTCCTGACGCGTCCGCGGGGGTGCCGCTAGGCGCCGTCGACCGCGGCCCTGAGCGCCGCGATGTCGATCTTCTTCATCTGCAGCATCGCCTGCATGGCGCGGCGGGCCTTCTCGGGATCGGGATCGCCGAGGAGCTGGCCGAGGATCCGCGGGTTCACCTGCCAGCAGAGGCCGTAGCGGTCTTTCAGCCAGCCGCACTGCACCTCCGTGCCGCCGGCGGTGAGCTTCTCCCAGTAGTAATCCACTTCCTCCTGCGTCTCGCAGTCGATGGAGAACGAGATGGACTCGTTGAACGCGAAGTGCGGCCCGCCGTTGAGCGCGATGAACTCGCGGCCTTCGAGCTCGAAGGCGACCGTCATGACGCCGCCGGCAGGACCGGGCGCGCCTTCACCGTAGCGCGTGATGGCGCCGACCCGCGAGTTCGGGAAGATCGACGTGTAGAAGCGCGCGGCCTCCTCGGCCTGGGTGTCGAACCAGAGAAACGGCGTGATTCTCGGCATGGGAAGCCCTGAGCCTCGGAGGCCGCCGCGGTCACTCGGCGGTCGTGGGATCGATGGTCGTCCTGATCTCTGAGATCGTGTCAGCCGGGAAGCCGCCCAGCCGGGCGTGCTCCCGCAGCATGTCCGGGTTCGGTGCGCGGTACACGCAGAAGATCTGGTCGTCGGTCACGTAGCTGTGCACCCCCTGAATGGCCGGGCCCAGCTGGTTGAGGACGCTGCACGACTTCTGCGAGATGGCCTGGAGCTGGCCCGGCGTCAGCTGGCCGGCGCCAGGGAAGTTGCGCTCGATCAGATACTGCGGCACGGTTTCACCTCCTCGCGCGAGGGTGTGGAGTGGAGCAGTCTACAACAGGCCCGGCAGCCGATGGCTGTGCTAGCGTGGCGAGGTGGCTCGCGAACGGTCGATCGCCGCCGCCCAGACCGTGCCGGTGCGCGGCGACGTGGCGGCCAATACCGATGCGCACCTGCGGCTGGCGCACCTGGCCGCCGACGAGGGCGCCGCGGTGCTGGTGTTCCCCGAGCTGTCCCTCACCGGCTACGAGATGGACCTGGCTGAGCCGCTGGCGTTCGTGCCGGGCGATCCGCGGCTGGCGCCGCTCGTGGCGGCCGCCGCGGCCCGGGGCCTCACGCTCGTCGTGGGCGCGCCGGTCCGGATCGACGATCGCCTGCACATCGGGGCGCTCATCCTCGCGCCCGACGGCACGGTGGCTGTCTACACCAAGCAGCGCCTGGGCGCCTTCGGCGCCGGCGCCGCGGTGGATGGCACGGTCCCGCCCGGCGAGGCGACCGTGTTCGCACCCGGCCGGCTCGACCCGCTCCTGCGCATCAGCGGCCATCCGATGGCCATCGGCATCTGCGCGGACACAGGCCGGCCGGCGCATCCACAGGCGGCCGCGGATCGCGGCGCGACGACGTACCTCGCGAGCGTGTTCGTCATCCCGTCGGAGTTCGACCGCGAAGCGGCGAACATGGCCGTCTACGCCGCGCGCCATCGCATGGCGGTGGTGTTCGCGAACTACGGGGGCCCTTCGGGCGGTTTGGCCTCCGCGGGCCGGAGCGCGATCTGGTCGGAGACCGGCGAGCGGCTCGTCGAGCTCGACCGGTCGGGCGCCGGCATCGCGGTCGCGGTGCACACCGGGGCGGGCTGGCGCGCCCGCGCGATCATGCTCGGCGGCGGGCAGCCGGCCCCGCCCGAACCTCGCCGACACGCGCCCTGACCAGCCGCCTGACGAGCGCGAGCGGCAGCCGCTCGTCGAGCGGAAAGCGCACCGTGCCGGTGGACGTCCCGTACCGTGTCAGCGCGGCCGCATGGGCTGCGCGAATGGCGGCCGTGATCGGATACAGGCTCACGTGCGCCTTCCAGCCGGCGTAGTACACAAGCGGTCGGCCGTCCAGCCGAAAACCGGGGATGCCGTAGCTGAACGCCTCGACGGCCTGCGGCGCCGCGGCGCGGATGGCCGCGCGCATCTGGCCGAGCGCCCGGCGCGCGGCGGGCGGCTGGGCGCCCAGGTAGGCGCGCACGCGCGCGCGGGCGTCGGCAGCACCTGAGGCGGCTCGTGCCATGGCCCACCTCCTCCGTCAACTCAGGTGCCGGCGGTCGGCAGGCCCAGCGCGTCGATCTGCCGCAGGTGATGCTGCAGGTGGCCGACGTAGTCGCGCATGAAGTAGTCGAGCGTCGCCGCCTCGCCGGGCGGAACAACCTGCCACGCGATGTCGTGCAGGTTGTGGCGGGTGTGTCGCCGCAGCCGCACGTCATCCGGCACCCGCTCCATCACGCGCGCGAGGTGGAGGTTGAACGCCTCCCACAGCGTGACGAGATCCGGCCACGCCGCGTCCTGGTACCCCTGCGACGACACCCAGCCTTCCTGGTCGTAGCCCCCGAAGACCAGGTCGTCCTGCCACCGCGCCCGGACGAACCGCTGGTGGTTGTTCGACGCCGAGTCGATGAGGTGTCCGATGATCTCCTTGGCCGACCACTTGCCGGGCGCGGGCCGCCGCGCCGCGTCGGCGTCGGCCACGGCGCGGAGTCGCGCCGCCGCGGTTCGAACGGTCTCGCGAAGGTCGTTGGTGTAGTCCATGGCACTCCGGCTCAGGGGACGACAAGCTCAGCGGCGGCGATGCCCTGCTCGCCGCACGAAGTGTAGTGGAGCCAGAGGCGCCCGTCATCCTCGAAGACGTAGGGATCACGGAGCTGTCGCGCGGGCACGGCGACGTCGCCCGCCGCCGACGCCGCGACCGGCGGGTCCACGCATTCGTACGACGCCTCGGGGCGAAGCACCTCGACGGGCGCACTCGCCCGCCACGTCGTCCAGTCGCCGGCGAGGTCGATCGTCGAGGCCATGGATGCGCTCGGGCGCATCGCCGATGGCCGTGAAGACGACGTGCAGGCGGTCGCCCCGGACCAGGAGGCCCACGTGGCGGACGCGGCCGGCGTACGGGCCGTCGCGAAACGGGTTGGGGCCCATCGCACGGCTGTCGAGCGGGTCGGCCGCCCGCGACAGCCGTTGACGTTGCCGCCGAGCGACGCGGCCGTCGTCACCGTGATGAGCGGGTTCTGCGCCACGCGCGTGGCCCGCACGGCCTGCGGCTGGTGAGCGGCGGGCGTCGCCGGTGCCTGCATGCCTGCGGCGACCGTCGCCGGCGCCGACGCGCCGATGGCCCACGGGCGCGCGGCGAGCCTCATGATCGTGGCGCCTTCAGCCGCGCGGCAAACACCTCCACGATGCCGTCGCCGGTCACGTCGGCGTACTTGCGCCGGGCGAGCGCGGTGACGTAGGGCGACGTCAGATAGCGCAGGTGCGGAGGATCGTCGACGAGCGCCTGCTGAATCACAGCCGCCACGTCCGCGCCGGTCTGTCCGTGCGTCGCAAACGTCTCCCGGGAGCGCTCGAAGTAGCGGGCGGCCATTGCGTCGTAGCCGTCCTGTCGCCCGGCGAGGACGTCGGCGCTGGCCTGCCTGGTCGCCTGGACGAAGTTGGTGTGCACGGGACCGGGCTCGACAACCGAGACGTGGATGCCGAGCTCGCGCGCCACCGGTGCCAGGGCCTCCATCATGCCTTCGACCGCAAACTTCGCGGCGCAGTACGCGTCGTTGAAGGGCTGGCCGATCAGCCCGCCGATGCTCGTGACCGTCACCACGCGCCCCCGGCCGCGGGCGCGCATCCGCGGCAGCACGGCACGGGTGACGTTCCACACGCCGAAGAAGTTCGTGTCCATCACCTGCCGCACGGCGGCATCGTCCAGGTGCTCGACGCTGCCGACGCGGCCGGCCCCCGCGTTGTTGACGAGCGCATCGATGGGGCCGCAGTCGCGCTCGACGCCGGCAATCGAGTCCTCGATGGCAGCCACGCTGGTGACGTCGAGCGGACGGACGTCCACCCCGACGCCTGCGGCGCGCGCCGCGGCGTCGAGACTCGCCCGGCGTGAGGTGTCTCGCATGGTCGCCACGACCTGCCACCCGGCCTGGGCCAGGTGGACGGCGGTGGCGAGCCCGATGCCCGACGAGGTGCCCGTGATGAGAACGCGCCTGTCCATGTGCATGCCTCCTCCCCCGGTCATCGCGCCGGCCGGTTGACCTCTGTCACCAGCGCTGCCCTCCCGGGACGCGGGACCGGAGCCGGTCCAGCCGGAACAGCGGATCCGCCTGCTCGTCATCGAGCACGAGCCGCGCGGCCAGCTCGCCGAGCGCGGGGCCCACCTTGAAGCCGTGGCCCGATCCGCCGCCGACGGCCCACCCGTTCGCGAGGCCCGGGATGCGATCGAGCACGTAGTGGCCGTCGGGGCTGTTCTCGTACTGGCACACGCGCGCTTCGAGGAGCGGCGCGTCCGCGAGCGCCGGGAAGCGGCGGCCGAGGTAGGCCCGCGCGGCGGCCACCCCCTCGGCCGACGGATACCGGTCGCCGGTGGTCGGGTCGAACGGCGATCCTCGCCTGTCGTCAGCCAGCTTGAACCCGCGCCAGCGGTTGCCTGGAATGCCGTAGAAGAGCTGCCGGCCGTTGTCGATCCAGCAGGGCATGGTCTCCTCGTCGAAGCGCGCGTCGCCGGCCGGTGTGCCGAAGTAGAAGACCTCCTGTCGCGTGGGCTGGATGAGCGCGCCGAACGCCTCGGGCAGCACCGAGCCCAGCCACGGCCCGGCCGCGAACACGTAGGTGTCGGCCGTCAGGCGCTGGCCGTCCGCCGTGCGCACCGACTGCACCTGGCCCGCCGAGATTTCCGGAGTCACGAACGTCTGCCGGTACTCGCCCCCCTCGGCCAGAAAGCCGTGCAGCACGGCCTCGCACGAGAGTCGCGCCAGGAGATACCCGGCCATCGGCTCGAAGAGCCCCCACCGCACGCCGTCCAGGGAGATCTGCGGGTACCGCGACGCGAGGTCGGCCGCGCTCAGCTCCTCGACCGGCAGTCCGGCGTTTCTGATGACGGGGATCGACGCACGCTCGTACGCGCCGTCTTCCCCCACCATCCAGAGCAGCCCGGTCGTGTGCAGCAGCCGGCCGTGCCACCGGCGCTCGTGCTCCTGCCAGAGCGCGATGGCGCGTGCGACGAGCGTCACGTAGGGCCGATCCGGCCCGTAGGTGGCGCGGATGATCCGCGTCTCGCCGCCGGAGCTGGCGCGCGCGTTGCCCGGTCCCCACGCATCGACGAGCGTCACACGCGCGCCGCCGCGCAGCAGGTAGAGCGCGGTCCAGCCGCCGAAGGCGCCGGCGCCCACGACCAGCACGCGGCGGCGGGTCGAACCCGGTTGAGCGGCCATCTAATCCCGGTTCCCAGTTGAGTAGCCGACCGAAGTGTACTTGAATAGCGTCATGCCGAATCCATATGACGTGGCGCTCCGGAAGCGGGCGGTGTTGGCGTACGAGCGTGGCGAAGGGTCGTACGC
>JBFMCA010000014.1:0-61214 GCA_040754955.1 Acidobacteriota bacterium
AGGCTTGGAGACTTGGAGGGGTGGAGGGGTGGAGGGGTGGAGGAGTGGAGGGGGATACACTGGCGCAAATGCCGATCACCGTCAGACGCGTTGTGTCCGCTGTGCGCCGCCCTCGCCACCGTCGCCGTTGTCGCGTCTTCCGCCCAGGAGCGGAGCCTCCCCGTGCCGACGGGGTGGGAGTGGATCACCGACACGCCGGCGACCCGCCAGACGGAGCGCGCGCCCGGGGAGGGGAAATGGTTGTTTGCCGTGATGGCACCCGGCTGGCACATCACGACGCGGCCCGGCGCCGTTCTCTACGAGCCGTCGTACGCGGGTCGGGGGCGCTACGCGGTGGAGGCCGAGACGTTCCTCTTTCCGGGAACGAGCCAGTCGGGCTTCGGGCTCATGATCGGCGGCCGCGACCTTGACGGACCCGCGCCGCACTACACGGCGTTTCTCGTCCGCCGCGACGGGAGCGTCGCGGTCGAGCGCCGCGCGGGCGCGCAGTCGACCATGCTGGTCGAGTGGGCAAACGGCCCAAGCGTGGCGACGGGGCCGGCGGACCGGCCGATTCGCAACCTCCTGCGCGTGGACGTCGAGCCCGCGGCGGCCCGGCTGCTCGTGAACGGCGAGGTCGTGGCGGAGGTCGCGCGCCCGGCCGAGGAGTTTGCCGGCCAGGTGGGCCTCCGGATTGGCGCCGACACCGACATTCACGTCTCGACGCTCGACCTGACGCTGAAGATGGCGCTGCCCCGGCCGACGCCATAGCGGGCTTCGGGCGTCGGGCGTCAGGCTTGCGGGCTTCAGGCTCTTGCCGAACCCTCCACCGCTCCAACCCTCCCGAGTCCCTTGACATATATTTTAGTTTATACTAAATACTGATCCGTGCCCGCCGACCTCCTCGCCGTCGTCGCCTCGCCCCGCCGCCGCGAGATCCTGCGGCTGCTCTGGGATGGCGAGCGGACGGCCGGCGAGCTGCACGAGGCCATGCCGGACATCACCTTCGGCGCGGTGTCGCTCCAGCTCAAGGTGCTCCGCGAGGCCGGCGTGGTCGAGCGGCGCGCCGACGGCCAGGCGCGGGTGTACCGCGTCCGCCACGAGGCGCTCGGCGACCTCGCGCCGATGCTCGAGCAGATGTGGGGCGATGCCCTGTGGCGCCTCAAGCTGCGGGCGGAGCTCGACGAGACACGACGCGGGCCGCGCCCCGGGCGCGGACGTACACGACGTTCACACGGCGGCCGGCGCCGCCAGCGAAGGAAGCCCTCATGAGCGACCTCCCTCATCGTCTGGAACGGCGCATCCTGATTCGCGCGCGCCGCGATGTCGTCTTTCAATACTTCACGGATCCGGCGCGGTGGGCGTCGTGGTGGGGCGCCGGATCGTCCATCGAGGCGCGGCCCGGCGGCCGGATGCTGATCCGCCACCCGAACGGCGTCGAGGCCTCGGGCGAGGTGGTGGAGGTCCGCGCGCCCGAGCGCATCGTCTTCACCTACGGCATGGCCACCCAGGCCGCGATGCCGCCGGGGACCACGCGCGTCACGATCGATCTGGCGCCGCACGCGGACGGCACGCGCCTGACGCTCACACACGAGTTCGCCGATGCCGGCGTGCGCGACGAGCACGTCCAGGGCTGGCGGTATCAGTTGTCCGTGTTCACCAACGTCGTGGCCAACGCCGCCACGGCCGACCCGGGCGCTGTCGCGGACCGCTGGTTGGCCGTCTGGAGCACGGCCGATCCGGAGACCCGGAACGCGGCGCTCGACGCGCTCGCCGCGCCCGGCGTCCGGGTGGCGGATCGCTTCAGTGCCGTCGCCGGCCTGGACGAGGTCCGCGCCCACCTGGCCGCCGTGCACCGCTTCATGCCCGGCATGCGCCTCGAGCGGCGCGGCGAGGCGCGGCACTGCCAGTGGACCGTGCTGGCCGACTGGGTGGCGCTTGGCGCCGACGGGGCGGAGAAGGGCCGCGGCACGAGCGTGGTCGCGCTGGACGCCGACGGCCGCGTCGAGGCCGTGACGAGCTTCTGGGCCTGACCTCCGCCGGCTGGCACGACTGCGGGCGGACTACGGCCGCCGCCGGTGCACGAGCTCCACGACCGCGGCGTCGCTGGCCCCTACTTCGAGGAGAGCACGAACTGGTTGCCGTCCGGGTCCGCGAAGATCGCCGCGGTGCCCCAGTCTGCCTTGCGGGGCTCCTGCACGAACGAGACGCCGCGTGACTTCAGCACGGCCGCGGTGGCCTCGACGTCGTCTGCCAGGAACGTGATGCTGGACGGTCCGCCGACGCGGTCCTCCTGCCCGGGCATGGTGAAGAGGACGAGCTTCGTCTCGGCCCGCGGGATGGCCAGCTCGATCCAGCGCTGGCGATCGTCGAACGGCTGGTCGGTGACGATCTTGAACCCGAGCGTCGTGGTGTAGAAATCCAGGGCGCGGTCCTGGTCCCGGACCGGCACGCTGACGAACTTGATGGCGGTGATCATCGTTGGGCTCCCTCCGTCGGCGCGGCTTCCGGCGCCGTCAGGCCTACGGTGCGACAGGCCGACGGCGGGCGCAAGGTGTGCATCGACTACTATGGCAGCCATTGCCACCCATGGCCGACACCAAGACCCTCGCGCTTGACGCCTACATCGTGGAGACGCTGCTGCCCGATCTGACCGGCCACGACCGGCAGCCCTCGGCGTTTCTCGTCTACCTCTACCTGTGGTCGCGCACGCACGGCGCGCGGCGGGCGCGGGTGCAGGTGAGCCTGGTCGATCTGGCCGAGGCGACCGGGCTGTCGAAACGGGCGGTCCAAGACGCGCTCGGAGCGCTGGTGAGGCGGAAGCTCGTGTCGCTGACGCGCGAGAGCATCACGGCCGTGCCGGTGTACACCGTGCATCGCCCCTGGGCGCGCGGCACGCCGGCCTCCGGGCGGTAGCCTCCGATTCCACGCCTCGCCTGTGGGTGCCGCGCCTGTGTGCGTGTAGCATTGACGAGGCATGTCCCATCTACGCGCGCATCGGACAGCCCCGGCGCTCCTGGGGACGCTGGGGCTGGTGGTGGCGGCCGCCGCACCCGCCATGGCCCACGGCGTGTCGGCGGCCGACAAGGCCTTCATGGAGCAGGGCGGGCTCATCGCCTTCCTGTACCTGGGCGCCAAGCACATGGTGACCGGCTACGACCACCTGCTGTTCCTGCTCGGCGTCATCTTCTTCCTCTACCGCCTGCGCGACGTCGCGCTCTACGTGACGCTCTTCGCCGTCGGGCACAGCGTGACGCTGCTCGGCGGCGTGCTCGGCGGCATCAACGTCAGCGCGTATCTGGTGGACGCCATCATCGGGCTGTCGGTGGTCTACAAGGCGCTCGACAACCTGGGCGCGTTCCGCCGCTGGTTCGGCGTGCAGCCCGACACGCGCGCCGCCGTGCTCATCTTCGGCTTCTTCCACGGCTTCGGCCTGGCCACGAAGATCCAGGACTTCGCGCTCCCCCGCGAGGGCCTCGTGGCGAACATCGTCGCGTTCAACGTGGGGGTCGAGCTCGGCCAGTTCCTGGCGCTCGGCGCCATCCTCATCGCCATGGCCTACTGGCGTCGCACCACGGCGTTCGAGCGGCAGGCCTTTGCCAGCAACGTGCTGATCATGACCAGCGGTTTCGTGCTGATGGGCTACCAGCTCACCGGCTACTTCCTCGAGTAGGCCTGTCGCCATGACCTTGCCCCCCGATCCGCGTTCCTCGGCCGACCTCCTCCGCGCCACGCTGGCGGCGGCGGCCGCCGCCGCCGTCATCCTCGTCACCATCGTCCTGCCGGCCGAGTACGGCCTCGACCCGACGGGCGCCGGCCGCGCGCTGGGGGTCTTCCGGCCGGCCGACGCGTCAGCGGCCGAGTCCGCGCGGGCTGAGGCCGATTCCTCCGGGGCCGTGACCGTCACCGGCCAGCCGCTGCTCAGGCGCGACACGCCGTTTCGCACCGAGGAGATGACCCTCACGCTCCGCTCCGGCGAGGGCGCCGAGATCAAGGCCGACATGCGCCGCGGCGAGCGCATCGTCTTCTCGTGGACCACGACCGGCGGCGGCGTGGACGTGGACATGCACGGCGAAGCGCGCGCGTCGGAGGGCGGCGCCGTGACGAGCTACTACAAGGGCGAGTTCGAGACGAGCGGCCACGGCGCCTTCGAGGCGCCCGTCACCGGGTACCACGGCTGGTTCTGGCAGAACCTGAACGACGACCCCGTGACGGTGACCGTGCGGGTGAGCGGGTACTTCTTCCGGCTGTTCCGGCCCTGATCCAAGGCGCCCCGCGTGTCTCGCGATCGGCAGTCTTCCACAGGCGTTCACCCACGCTCGGTTGATCGACGCCGCGTGTCCGCTCGCGCAGTGGGCGCCGGCACCCGTGGTGAAACGCCCGCCGGCATCCGACCGGCGGTCCATGCCCGCTGGCGGCGTGGCTCCCTCTGCAGACATCGCTGGATCTTCCTCAGTTGTCGCGCTTGGCCATCTGGGCGTCTCGCCGGTCTTTGCGGTCGCCGGGCGTTGTGCCACGGACTGCCAGTCGATGCCATGGCATATCGTCGAGGGGGCCGTCCCAGGCGCGCGCGCCGCGGCTGCGCGGACCGGGTGCCTCACCACTCTCAACGGCCGCGGCCCTTCCACAGGGCGATTCCGCCGAGGATGCCCGCCTTGTTGGAGACGACCCGCACGTCGCGAGCGAACTTGACGCGAATGAGCCTGGCATTGCCACCACCGACGTAGAGGCGATCGAAGTGCGTCAGGGCCCGGAGGCTCTCGATGACCTTCTCGACGCGCCGATTCCACCGCTTCCGGCCTACCCGCTCGAGCGCCGCCTGGCCGACGAACTGCTCGTAGGTGTGCTTCGACGTGAGGCGGTGATGGGCGAACTCGAGGTGCGGCAGCAGTCGTCCGTCTTCGAACATGGCGCTGCCGAAGCCGGTTCCCAGGGTGACGACCACTTCGAGGCCCTTCCCCCGAACGACGGCCAGGCCCTGCATGTCGGCGTCGTTGCATGTGCGAACCGGACGCGACCATCGGCGGGCGACGACCTCGGCGAGTCGATAGCCTTGCCACTGGTGGTCACCGAGGTTGTGGGCGGTCAGGACTCGGCCGTTCCGGATGACGCCCGGGAACCCGACCGACACCCGATCGAAGGCCGGCAGCCGGGCGACGAGTCCGTCGAGCGCCTCGAGCAGCCGACGAGGAGACGCGGGCGACGGTGTGGCGACGCGCACTTTTTCGCCGAGCATGCGTCCGCGCTCGTCGAGCACGGCCGCCTTGAGCCCCGAGCCCCCAATATCGATCGACAGTGTCCGCTTCTTCCTCATGGTCAGCCCCTATTTCAGCCCATCATGGGACCGCTGATGTCCGGCCGCCTGCACCTCCCGAGCCGCGGCCACGACGGCGTTGACGGTGAACCCGAATCGTGTCAGCAGGGCCTTGAGCGGCGCCGAGGCGCCGAACGAACGCATCCCGATGACGCGGCCGGCCAGTCCGGTGTAGCGCTCCCAGCCGAACGTCGACGCTTGCTCGACGGCGACCCGTGCGGTGACCGCGGGAGGGAGGACCGAGTCGCGGTACGGCTGGTCCTGCTCCTCGAAGAGCTCCCAGCACGGCATGCTCACGACCCGGCTTCGCACGCCGCTGGCGACCAGCTCCTCGTGCGCGGCCACGCAGAGCGAGACCTCGCTTCCGGTGGCCATCAGAATCACCTCTGGCGGACCTCCGGGCGCTGTGGCCAGGACATAGGCGCCTCGGGCTACGCCTGCAGCCGAGGCGTAGCGCGTCCGGTCGAGTGTGGGCAGGGCCTGTCTCGAGAGCACGAGCGCCACGGGCTCGTGGCGCATGGGCAGAATGCAGCGCCACGACTCGACCACTTCGTTCGCATCGGCAGGCCGGAAGACCCGCAGTCCGGGAATCGCCCGGAGCGAGGCCAGGTGTTCGACCGGCTGGTGCGTCGGTCCATCCTCGCCCACGCCGATGGAATCGTGCGTGTAGATGTAGATGACGGGCAGCTCCATCAAGGCCGACAGCCGGAGCGTCGGGCGGGAGTAATCGCTGAAGATGAGGAACTGCGAGCCGAACGCTCGAAGCTTCGACAGTGCCAGCCCGTTCAGGACGGCCCCCATGGCGTGTTCGCGTACCCCGAAATGGATGTTGCGGCCGGCCCGGTTCGTGTCTCCGTAGTCCCCGGCACCCGGGAAGGTCAGCCGCGTCTTCGTGGAGGGCGCGAGATCGGCTGCCCCCCCGAGCAGCCAGGGGACGCGCCGCGCGAGGGCGTTCAGCACGGCACCCGACGCATCCCGTCCGGAGATGCCATTGGCATCGGCTGGAAACGAGGACAGGTCGCGATCCCATCCGTCCGGCAACTGCCGGTGCTGGATGCGTTCGAACTGGTCGGCGAGCTCCGGATGCGCCTCGCGATATCGTTCGAAGAGCGCCGTCCAATTCCGGCGCAACTCGCTGCCCCGCGCGCCAAGGTGTCGAGCGAAATGGGCACGCACCTCATCCGGGACGAAGAAGTGCCTGTCCTCCGGCCATCCGTAGGCCCGCTTGGTCAGGCGCACCTCCTCGGCGCCGAGCGGCTCGCCGTGGGCAGCATGCGAGTCCTGCTTGTTGGGCGAGCCATACCCGATGTGGCTGTCGACGATGATCAGCGTGGGGCGGTCGGTGGTCCGGGTGAAGACGGTGAACGCCCGCGACAACATCTCCAGGTCGTTGGCATCCCCGACCCGGGTGACGTTCCACCCGTAGGCCATGAACCGGGTGGCGACATCTTCGGAGAAGGCGAGCGCCGTGCTGCCTTCGATGGTGATCCGGTTGTTGTCGTAGATCCAGCACAGGTTCGAGAGTCGCAGGTGGCCGGCGAGGGACGCGGCCTCGCTCGCGACGCCCTCCATCATGCACCCGTCACCGGCGAGTGCGTAGACACGGTAGTCCACGATCTCGAAGCCCGTGCGGTTGTACGTGCGCGCCAGCCATGCCGACGCCATGGCCATCCCCACGCTGTTGGCCACGCCCTGCCCGAGCGGTCCCGTTGTGGCCTCGACACCCGAGGTCCAGCGATACTCGGGATGACCGGGGCAGCGGCTATCCAACTGACGGAACCGCTCGAGATCGTTCATCGACACTGCCGCGCGCCCCAGGCGCTCGTAGTCGGCGTTCACCGCCTCGACCGACGCGAGGTGCAGCAGACTGTAGAGCAAGGTCGACGCGTGCCCCATCGACAGGACGAACCGATCGCGGTTGGGCCAGATCGGATCGGCCGGATCGAATCGCAGGAAGCGCTGCCAGAGCGTGTAGGCCACCGGCGCCATGGCCATCGGCGTGCCGGGATGGCCCGAGCCGGCGCGTTGCACGGCGTCCATGCAGAGCGTCCGGATGGTGGCGACGGAGAGGGCGTCGAGGTCGGTGGGTAGCGGCATGCGAGCAGTCCTCATGGGGTCGCGCGAGAAACCGCGTGTGCGCCCTCGCCCGCGATGGCGGACGCGGAGCGGTGTTGAATGCGGCCGGCGGCGTCGCGCATCGTCTCTTCGGTCACGACTCGGACTCCAGGTGGCAGACCTCGTTCCACAGTCGTATCACGGGTTGCCCTCGATCGACGGCGAGCAGGCTCACCGACGCCGTGTCGAGCGCGAAGGAACGGCCCGCGCTCGGCGGAAGTCCGATCCACCGGGCCGCCAGGAGCCTCAGGACGTGCCCGTGCGCGAAGATGGCCACGGACCCGCCGGCCCGAGCGGCCCGGGCGATGAGGTGGTCCGCTCGGCCGGCGACGTCGCCGATCGTCTCCCCGTCCGGGACCCCGTGCTCCCACAGGCTCCACGATGGATGAAGCGTGCGAATCTGAGCGGACGTCATCCCCTCGAAGCGGCCGTAGTCCCACTCCTGCGCATCCGGTTCGACAGTGGCCATCGACCCGTAACCCGCGAGGCGGCAGGTATCCCTGGCGCGCGCAAGCGGACTGGTGAGGACGAGCGTGAACGACTGCCCACCCAGCCGTCGTCCGAGCGCGACGGCCTGCCGCTCGCCGCGGGCCGTCAGCCCGATGTTCGTTCGCCCCGTGTGACGACCCGTAATGGTCCAGGCGGTCTCACCGTGGCGGACGAGCCAGAGCGCGGGCTGTCCGGACGTCACGACGCCGTCCCCCTGTGGCGGACGGTCCACCCGCCCGGTACGAGGGCGTCGGCCGCGGCCGGTCCCCAGGTGCCCGGTGCATAGACGGTCGGAGGGGTCGCGCGCAGCACCGGGTCGACGATGCGCCATGCCTCTTCGACATAGTCCTGGCGTGCGAAGCGGAACGTCTCGCCCCTCATGGCATCGGCCAGGAGTTCCGCATAGGCGTCGGTCTCCGCGCCCTCGTGATCGTGGCTGGCCAGCAGCTCGAGCGGATGGCCGCCCTCGACCCCGGGCTCCCTGACCGTCGCGCCGAGCGCGATCTGGAACGCCGGTCCAAGCTGGAACCTGACGTAGTTGGACACGAGGCGGCCCTTCGAGATCGGCGGCGGCCGGCGCAGTTTCACGATGACCTCGGTGAGCGCGAGCGGCAGCTGCTTGCCGGCCCGAATGAAGAAGGGCACGCCCTCCCATCGCCAGGACTCGACGCGAAGCTCGACCGCGGCAAACGTCTCCGTGTCGGAGTCCGGTGCGACGCCGGGCTCGTCGCGATAACCTCGAAACTGCCCGCGCACCACGTGCGCGGGGTCGATGGGCTGCACGGCCTTGAGCACCTTGACCTTCTCGTCGCGCAAGGTCTCGGTATCGGCGCTGCGCGGAGGCGGCTCCATCGCGATGTTGGAGAGCACCTGGAGCAGGTGATTCTGGACGACGTCACGGATGGCGCCTGTCTGGTCGTAGAACGCACCGCGCCCCTTGACCCCGAACGGCTCGGCCATCGTGATCTGCACGTTCTCGACGTAGCGCCGGTTCCAGATCGGCTCGAGGAAGGTGTTCGCGAAGCGGAAGAAGACCAGGTTCTGGACCGCCTCCTTGCCCAGGTAGTGATCGATCCGGAACACCGACCCTTCGGCGAAGCACTCGTGCACGATGCGGTTCAGGCGACGTGCCGAGGCCAGATCGGTGCCGAAGGGTTTCTCGAGCACCAGGCGGGCGCCGCTGCCGCAGCCGATGCGGCCGATCTGCCCGACGACCTGCTCGAACAGGGACTGCGGAATGGCCAGGTAGTGGAGCGCGTGCGAGGCGCCGCCGAGCTCCCGCGCGAGCGCATCGAACGTGTCCGGAGCCGCGTAGTCGCCATCGACGTAGCGGAGGCGCGCCGCGAGTTTCGGGAACGCGATGGGGTCGACGCCGCCGCCGTGCTGTTCGACGCTCGCGCGGGCGTACGAGCGGAGCTGGTCGACCGACCAGCCCTGTCGCGCGACCCCGATGACGGGGACGGCGAGCGCGCCGACCTTCTCCAGTCGTTGCAGCGCGGGAAAGATCTTCTTGAAGGCGAGGTCGCCGGTGGCACCGTAGAAGACCAGTGCCTCGGAAGAGGCGGTCATCACGCCTTCTCCCGGTGTCCACCGAAGGCCGCACGCATCGCTGACAGCACCCGGTCGCCGTAGTCCGACTGGCCGCGGGACGAGAACCGCTGGTACAGCGCCGCGCTCAGCACGGGTGCCGGGACGGCTTCGTCGATGGCGGCGTTCACCGTCCAGCGGCCCTCCCCGGAGTCGGAAACACGGCCGGTGAACGCCGCCAGCGTCGGGTCGTCGAGGAGCGCCTGCGCCGTCAGGTCCAGCAGCCAGGACGACACCACGCTGCCGCGGCGCCACAGCTCGACGATCTCGTCGACCGCGAATTCGTATTGGTAGCGCTCTGGGTCGCGAAGAGGGGTCGTCTCGGCATCGTGCTCCTGCGCGCGTAGCCCGACGTTCGCGTGTCGCAGGATGTTCAGGCCCTCGGCGTAGGCCGCCATCAGGCCGTACTCGATTCCGTTGTGCACCATCTTGACGAAGTGACCAGCCCCTACGGGGCCGCAGTGCAGATATCCGCGATCTGCCGTGCCGCGCCGTGGTCCACGGCCTGGCGTCGGAGGCGCCGAATCGCGCGACGGCGCCAGCGCGGCGAAGATGGGTTCGATCCGCTCGACCGCGTCGGCATCGCCCCCAATCATCTGGCAATAGCCTCGCTCGAGTCCGAAGACGCCTCCACTCGTGCCGACGTCCACGTAGCGGATGCCCGCGGCCGAGAGCTCCCGGGCGCGTCGGATGTCGTCGACGTAGTGGGAATTGCCCCCGTCGACGATCGTGTCACCCGCGGACAGGTGCGACCGCAGATCCGCGACGGCGCCGTCGACGACGCCCGCGGGTACCATGAGCCACACGATACGTGGGGCCGCCAGGCGGTGCACCAGGTCGGCGAGCGACGTAGCGCCTTCGGCGCCCTCGTTGACGAGGGGCTCCACGAGGGGGAGCGCCCGGTCGAAGACCACGGTCTCGTGCCCGGCGCGCAGCAGGCGCCGCACCATGTTGGCGCCCATCCGTCCGAGGCCGATCATTCCGATTCGCATGTGTCACTCCTCCATGACGTCAGCCGCGTGACTCGGACGCGAGCATCGCCACGAGCCCGGTCCAGCCGGTCTGATGCGACGCCCCGAGGCCGCGGCCGTCGTCACCATGAAAGTACTCGTGGAACAGCAGGTGGTCCCGGAACCGCGGATCCTGCCTGAAGCGCGGATGGTGGCCCAGGCACGGCCGGGCGCCGTCGTCTCCGGGCAGGAAGAGGCGCCGCAGCCTCAGCGACAGGTCGTCGGCGACCTCGCTCAGCGTGCGACGCGTCCCTGAGCCGCTGGGGTGTTCGATCGTGAAGGCATCGCCGTAATGAACATGGAACTTGCGAAGGGACTCCACCAGCAGGTAGTTGACCGGCATCCAGATGGGACCGCGCCAGTTGGAGTTGCCGCCGAAGAGCCCGCTCTCGGATTCGCCGGGCTCGTAGGCGACGGCGTGCACTGCGCCGCCGACCTCGAGACGATAGGGACGATCCCGGTGCACACGGGACAGGGCTCTGATCCCGTACGGCGACAGGAACTCGTTCTCGTCGAGCACCCGCTCGAGGATGCGTTTCATGCGGTGACCGCGCAGCAGCGACAGCAAATGCTGATCTCCCGCGCCCGGTTGCTCCCAACGCGAGACGAGCGCTGCCAGGTCGGGGCGATGGTCGAGAAACCACCTCATCCGGGCACGGAACCGCGGAACCTCCTCGAGGAGGGTCGACGAGAGGGTCTCGACGGCGAAGAGCGGCACCAACCCCACCATCGAGCGGACCCGCATGGGGACGGACTCGCAGAGGCTCCCGTCAGCCGTGTCGCAGTGCAGGACGTCGTAGTAGAAGCCATCGGTCTCGTCCCAGAGGTCGAGACCTTCTCCGTCGATGTTGCTCATCGCACCAGCGATGTACAGGAAGTGCTCGAAGAACTTGGTCGCGATGTCCTCGTAGACCCGGCGATGCCGCGCCAGCTCGAGCGCGATGCGGAGCAGGTTGAGGGCGTACATCGCCATCCAGGCCGTGCCGTCCGCTTGCTCGATGTGAGCGGCGACCGGGAGCGGAGCACTCCGGTCGAACACGCCGATGTTGTCCAGGCCGAGGAAGCCGCCCTGGAAGAGGTTGCGCCCGTGGGCGTCCTTGCGGTTCACCCACCAGGTGAAGTTCAGCAGGAGCTTGTGGAGGATGCGTTCGAGGAACTCGATGTCTCCGGCGCCGCCCGTGCGCCGGCGTTCCCACTCGAACACGCGCCAGGCCGCCCACGCGTGAACGGGCGGGTTCACGTCGCCGAACGCCCACTCGTACGCGGGCAGTTGGCCGTTCGGGTGCATGTACCACTCGCGCGTGAGGAGGAGGAGTTGCTCCTTCGCCAGAGTCGTGTCCACGAGCGCGAGGGGCAGCGCGTGGAACGCGAGGTCCCAGGCGGCGTACCAGGGGTACTCCCACGTGTCGGGCATCGAGATGACGTCGGCGTTGTTCAGGTGCCGCCAATCGTGGTTGCGCCCCTGGCGGCGCGTCGCCGGTGGCGGCGGTTGTGCCGGATCGCCCTCGAGCCACTCGCGCACGTCGAATTGGTAGAACTGCTGGCTCCAGATCATCCCGGCCAGGGCCTGTCGCTGGACGCGACGCTCCTCGGACGACAGATGGGTAGGATGGATGTCGTCGTAGAAGGCGTCGGCCTCCCGGCGACGCAGGTCGAACGTGGCATCGAACCCGCCGAAAGCGTCCGCGAGACCGGGTCTTGCGAGCCGGAGCCGAATCGCCACCGTCCCACCCGCAGGGACCAGCCGCCGCCAGACGAGGCCGGCCTTCGTGCCGCGCCGCTCTGGGTCGACCGCGTGTCGGTCTCCACGGACGAGGAAGTCGTTGATCCCATCCTTGAATGTTCCTGAGCCGAGATCGATGCCGTGCAGCCGCCGATGGTTCGTCTCGTTGGCGCAGACCAGGATCTCGTCGGGCGCATCGGCGTGGAGGACGAACCGCCCCAGCTCGTCGTGGTCGAGGTCGATGTGCCCCGAGCCAACGGCGCGCAGCTCCGGGCGGTAGGCATCGCGTCCCCACGACCACGTGTTGCGGAACCAGATCTGGGGCACGAGGGCGATGAACGCCGGTTGCGGGCCCCGGTTGCAGGCGCGCACCAGCATCAGGATGTCCTCGGGGTCGGCCTTCGCGTACTCCACGAACACGTCGAAGTACCGCTCGTCGTCGAAGATGCCGGTGTCCACGAGCTCGAGCTCCGGATCCGTTCTGCCCCGCGAGCGTCCGGCTTCGACCAGCTCAGCGTACGGGAACGCGTCCTGCGGATACTTGTAGAGCATCTCCAGGTAGGCGTGCGAGGGGACGGCATCGAGGTAGTAGTACACTTCCTTGACGTCTTCGCCGTGGTTGCCCTCCGGGCCCGTCAGCCCGAACAAGCGCTCCTTCAGGATGGGATCCTTGCCGTTCCACAGAGCCAGGGCCAGGCAGAGGCGTTGCCGATCGTCGCTCAGGCCGGCGATGCCGTCCTCACCCCAGCGGTAGGCGCGGCTTCGCGCCGCGTCGTGCGGGAAGCTGTCCCACGCAGTGCCGCCGGCGCTGTAGTCTTCGCGAACGGTGCCCCACTGCCGCTCGCTGAGATAGGGCCCGAAGCGACGCCAACGACGCCGCTCCGCGCGGCTCTCCTCGAGGCGTCGCCGCTCGACCGACGTAGTCGCGGTTCCCGGACCGGGGTCGATTCGCCCGGAGCCCGCCGCAGCCGGGGGCGTCACGCCGAGACAACCCGCGCGGCCGACGTCCTCGGGTCTGACCTCGCCGCAGGCAACCGCGCCGGCAGCAGCAGGGCCAACGCGACGCCGAACGCCAGGTGTGCGGTGGTGACGGTGGCGGCGAACGACCAGCCGAAGTCCCGTCCGAACGGACCCACTCCCAACGCGAGCACCACGGGACTGGCCAGGAAGCCCAGGCCGACGGCGAGGCCGAAGGGCACGGCCCACCACCGCGAGCGGCCGGCCGCCAGCAGGGCGAAGACGATGCCGAAGCTGGCGCCGTTCCAGAAGTGGTACGCGAATCCAGCGATGTTAGACCCCGTCGACGGACCCAGGGCAAACCGGTCGAGGAGCAGCACGCCCATCAGCTGCGGCAGATTGCCCGGCATCAGCCCCAGCCGGAACGCGGGGTACCGGACGGCCTCCAAGGCCAGCGTGGCCAGGGCTCCGGCGATCGCGCCGCGCAGCACCAGCGAGCCGAGGGCGGGCGACACGCGGGTCGCCGTGGCGGTGAGGCCGACGAGGGCCACGACCGCCGGCAGCACGGCAATCGTGGCCAGTTCGTTCAGAGAGCCGTAGCCCATCTGCGACATGGGGAAGACGTTTGGAGCGACGGACGCGATCGCCAGCAGCATCCCCCGCAGGAGCACCGTCCGAGAGTCGTGGCCCATGAGTAGCCCCCCGTTGGCAGCTGGAAGCGGCAGAAGGCGCCGGCACGAACCGTTGCTACTGGGCGGCCATCGTGGCCAGCCCTCCGATGTTCTTGTCCAGCATCTCCGCGACCATCTTCATCTTGTCGTTCTTGAACTGACCGAGGATCGACGACGGTTTGTCGTAGGACACGAAGGTCTTGCCGGCTGGATCGGCGTACACGAACACCCGCAGAGGGATGTACAGGCCGGCCGCGTGGTTCTGCTCGAAGATCTGCTTGCCCACGTTCGGGTTGCCGACGAGGAAGAGCGTGGCCTTGAGCGTGAGCCCCGTCATCGAGAGCATCTGTCCCTGGTTGACCTCTGCCATCACCATCATGCCGTTCTTGGCGACGAGCCCCCTGAGCGCGTCGACGACGGCTTCGAACGACTTGTTGGACGCGACCGTGACTCGCGTGGCCTCGAACTTGTTGTCGGCGGCGAAGGCCGAGGTCGTGAGGAGGAGGGCGGTGAGAGCAGCAATCGTGGTCTTCGTGAATGTCATGGCTGAATCGACTCCTTGAAACACCGGAGAGCTCGCCGGCGAACACGCGAAAGTCTCTCTGGTGGCATCATTCGTTACATCGAACCGCGGTGCGCCCGGGACACCCAGACCACGGCCTCTCCCCGGGGCGTCACGCCGTAACAGGACAGTGCCTTCGGGGGACTGACCGGACATGAACGAGGACTTCAGCGGTCGTCAACGAGGGCCGCTGCGGGAGGACGGCGATCGACGGGGCGGCCACGGCGGTGCCTCGACTCCCGTTGACCCGAGATCCGGCGACGCTCTGATGGATCGGTTCAGAGGGGAATTCACCGAGATGCCCGGCCTGCGGCTGACGGCCAGCCAGGCGGCCCGACTCTTCGGCATCGACGAACAGGTGTGCGAGACGACGCTGCGTGCACTGGTCGACGCAGGTCACCTCGTCCGACACGTCGACGGCCGCTTCTCTCGTTCGTCGGTGGTCTGAAGATTCGGAGATCGCGACCAGAGGCTCGGTTCTGGCGAGGTGGCCGGACGACAATCATTCAGAATCTCTGCCGATGGCGTGCCGCAGTCCTCGCGGGTTCACGCCCGGATCGTCAGCTCGTCGGACGTGGCCCACGACACGCACGGGCACATGCCCGCGCGGCGCTGCGCCGGCGTCAGGCAGACGTCGCGGTGTTCGGCCTCACCCGCCGTCACTTCCACGTAGCACGAACCGCACTCGCCTCTCCGGCACTGGTAGTTCGCCCAGATGCCGCGGTCGAGCATGGCCTGAAGAATCGAGCCCCCGGGCTCGACCCGAATCGTGACCCCGGACAGATCCAGGTGTACGGTCAGGGGCCTGTCCCCTGGCGCGACGCCCGCGCCGAAGCTCTCGACATGGACGGCGCTCCGGGGCCAGCCGAGCCGGTCGGCCGTCGACCGCGCGCTCTCGATCAGGCGGCGCGGGCCACAGACGTAGAGATGGGCGTCCCGCCGCGTCTGCTGCAGCAGGCCCGGGATGTCGAGCGGCGCCGAGTCGTTCGAGACCTCCCGGCTGACGTACGTGACGAGCCTGCCCGGTCCCAGCTTCGGGATGGGCAGCCGATCGGCAGCGGTGCGGGTCGTGTAGTGCAACTCGCACGGCACGCCGGTGTCGAGCGCCTTCCGGATCAACGTGTAGAAGGGCGTCAGGCCGATGCCGCCCGCGATGAATACCGCGTACGGCGGGCAGCCGTCCAGCCCGAAGCCGTTGAACGGTCCGTCCACGTCAATCTCGTCTCCGATACCGAGGCCGTCGTGAATGAAGGCCGACCCGCCACGGCCGCCGGGGACCCGCAAGACGGCGATCTCGTAGTGCAAGCGCTCGCGCGGCGACGAGGTGATCGAGTACTGGCGCACCATCCCGACCACGGAGAGCGCCAGATGGGCGCCGGCCTCGAAGGGCGGTAGCTCCGATCCATCCGGCCGTCCGAGGCGCAGCCGCACCACGCCGTGCGTGAGACGACGCTTGTCGATGACGATGAGCGTCACGGCTGGACCGGGGGATTGAACGGCGACTCCTCGACCAGCCGCCACGCGACGTTGCCGCCCAGTGGCGTCACGACCCATCGCAGGGGTCTCAGGCGCCACCAACGCCCGGCGCCAGTCGGCTGGTTGGTCCGACCGGCGCCAGCCACCTCCACCCAGGCGTCACCGCTCAGGTGCAGCTGCCGCCCGCCCTCGAAGTCGACCAGGGCCAGCCCGGCGCGCGGCTCGGCAAAGATGTTGCCGAGCGTGCAGAACATCGAGTTGCCGGGATAGTCGGGCATGAGGATGGCGTCGCCGTCCATTCGCAGGAACGCGCGCCGCCCGCCCCGGTGGGAACAATCGACTCGTCCATCGGGACCAACCGTGGCGACAAAGGCGGTGTCGGTGCTCGACAGCCAGTCTTCGAGGCCGGGGGGCAGCCCCGACCCGCTCGAGAATGCCGTGACCGCGGCCGTCGCGGGTGCGTCGAGGCGCTCGCGCTTCTGGATGTACTTGGGGCAGTTCGGATAGGCCTGCTCCACGGCCACCCGCAGCCCGCGGGGACCAACCTGCCCGGCGACGCCGTTCACACGCAACCGGCGTCGGGTGGCCAGATCGATGACGAGCATGCCCACGGCCCCGCCCTCGCGGACACCGCCGGTGTCCCCATCGACGACGTGAGACGGGAGCGCCCCCCGCAGGGTCACGGCGGTCCCATCGTCACTGCACGAGGCGAACCCGGGCTCGCCGACGATCAGCGACGCCCACGGCTGGCCGGCCTGGTCGAGCCAGCCAACCGCCACCGAGGTCTGCTGCCCCACGAAGGGGCGCGCCGGCGGGGGCACGACCGGCACGATGACGCGTCCGTTGAGCAGCGCCTGCGCGCGCTCGCCGGTCAGTTCCTGGAGGGCGATTTCGCCGCGGTGATACAACTCGCTCACGTCTGGGCTCCTGGAGGAGAGGCGGGGCCCTCAGGCCCCGCCCATCGTCGCGGCGTGGATCAGTAGTTGAGGACGCGATAGCCCGCATCCAGGTACTTCGAGATGTCGACGATCCCCGAGGTGCCGGGAATGGCCTTCTCGTGAATCAGCGTTGCGCCGGCGGCCCGGGCGTCGGCCGTCGCTCCGAAGACGTCGGCACAGCCGCCACAGACGCCGACGACGCAGTCCTTGACGGCGGCGTAGAGCGCGTGCGCCGGGTGCTCGGGCTTGACCAGCTCGCTCGCCCAGCGGACGCCGGCGCCCTGGAAGATCAGTACGACCTCCTGCTTCTTCTCGAGCAGCTCGTAGGCGACGAACATGCCGTTGAAGAGGCGTCCCAGCGCTTCATCGCTGCCGGACTTGGGGTCGGAGAAGATGACGATGGCGGTTTTCGACATGAGAATGCTCCTGTTGGTGACGGTCTGGTTGAAGAGGTGCCGCGCCGGGTGGTCGTGCGTCAGAGACCGAGGTCCGACAGCGATGGATGGTCGGCCGGCCGCGGACCGAGCGGCCAGTGGTACTTCCGATCGGCCTCGCGAATCGGCAGGTCGTTGATGCTGGCCAGACGCCAGCGCATCAGGCCGTGCGCGTCGAACTGCCAGTTCTCGTTGCCATACGACCGGAACCACTGGCCGGCATCATCGTGCCACTCGTAGGCGAAGCGGACGGCGATGCGGTCGTCGCCGAACGCCCACAGTTGCTTGATCAGGCGGTAGCCCAGTTCCCGCGCCCACTTGCGGCGGAGGAAGGCGATGATGGCCTCGCGGCCGCTGAAGAACTCGGCCCGGTTGCGCCAGACCGAGTCCGTGGTGTAGGCGAGCGCCACGCGTTCGGGCTCGCGGGTGTTCCACGCGTCCTCGGCCATCCGCACCTTCAGGGCAGCAGTGTCGAGGGTGAATGGCGGGACCGGGGGACGGATCGACGCAGTCATCGGGCCTCCGTGGCAGTGAACCGGTGGTGCTGGGCCGCCAGGTCAGTGGAGCGACGCCAGGCGTTTCACCGCATCGTCCGTGCTCCAGACGTCGCTGGCGATGAGCCGGAAGTTCACGTAGGCCGCTTCGTAGCCGTCGAAGCCGGGCAGCTTGGCGGCTGCGGTGGCGTCAGTCACGACCGCGACCTCGAAGCCCTGCTCCAGCAGCTCGCGCATGTGCGACTCCGTGCACAGGTTCGCGGACATGCCTGCGAGCACGACCTGCCGGATGTCGGCCTTGCGCAGTTGCAGCACGAGGTCGTTGGTCTCAGGGCCGAAGACCTTGTGGGGGCTGGAGATGACGGTCTTGCCGTCGTTCAGATACGGCTTGTAGCGGTCGAGCCAGTCCGCGCCCGAGCCCTCGAAGGCTTCCTGCGTGAGCGCGCCCTTGCGGTCGAACATCCCGATGCCGTGCATCAGCGCCTCGAGAGCGCCGCCGAACTGCCAGCGGTGATCGTGGGGGTAGTAGTAGTGGGGACTGACGAAGACGGGGACGTTCGCGCCCTTGGCCGCCTTCAGCAGTCGCTCGATGTTCTCGACGGTGCCGTTCTCCTTGACGCTCTCGCCGACGACGCCCCAAGCAACCCCCTTCGGGCTGAGGAAGTCGTTCTGAGGATCGGTGACGACGAGCGCGATGCGGTCCTTCCGCAATGTGAGTCCCGGCCGCGGCACCGGCGCGTCGGCTCGAGGTCCGGCGAAATGGGGCAGCGGCGGGTTGGCGGGCGCCTGGGCCTGCGCGGGGCGCGAGTGGCCGGCGAGGCCGAGCACCAGCGCGACGAGCACGGCCGCCGCCGTGCGGCGAGGCGCCCGTCGGGGCATGCGCGGCCACCGCAGCGCGGTGCCGTCGGCCAGATCGCGGGCCTGGTCGGCAGTGAGCCACGCTGTTGAGACGGATGTGTGTGTAGACATGGTGAGAACTCCTTTGGCAGATTGGTCGGGAAGGACCTCACCGCGCTGTGGCGCAGGTCTCCGCCGCCGTGTCGGCCAGCGGCGCCGCCTCCGGGAAGTCGATCGGCGTGCGCGCGACGTGGTTGACGTAGTTGCTCAAGGTGTTGAGCGCGACGTGCGCGATCGTCTCGATGATGTCGCCGTCCGACAGGCCGGCCGCCCGAGCCGCCGCCAGGGAGGCATCGTCGATCTCGCCGCGCCGCACGACCAGGCACCGCGTCAGCTTCAGGACGGCGTCCGCTCGCGGATCGACGGCCTGGGCCTGGCGGGCGTCGCGGACGTCAGCCTCGCTGAGGCCGACACGGGCGCCCAGAAAGCTGTGGGCGCTCAGGCAGTACTGACACTGGTTGGCCTCCGCGACCGCCAGCGCCACACGCTCGCGCAGGTCGGCGGAGAAACCGCCGTTGCCGAGCGCGCCGTGCAGCTGGAGGTAGCCCTCGAGCGCCGCCGGGGCATGGCCCAGGGTGCGGAACAGGTTCGGGACTCCACCCAGTTTCTGCTGAATCGCCGCGAACAGCGGAGCGGCCGCCGTGTCGGGCGACGACGGGTCGAGAGCGGGAATGCGGTGCATCGTGAACTCCTCGTGAGTGAAGAAAGCCTCCATGGCCTCACCTGAGGAGTCATCACGACTCGTGCCACTCGGCGATGTCTGCTAAATCATTGATATATATGAATATCAGTCCAAGAATATTGTCACGATATATCGTGTACAACGAAATATAGTTCGTCGTTTAGACGTAAACTCGTGGTATGACTTCAGAATGAACCCCGCAACCCTGCCCGGTGTGATGGTGGCTGTGGCCAGCCAGCGGACGGTACCCGATGTTCTGCGGGCGCTGGTCGATGGCCTGGCGGGGTGTCCGAACACCGTGCTGGCCCGGGTCTGGCTGCTCGAGCGTCCGCCCGGGTGCGCCGTCTGCCGTCAGGCGGGTGAGGAACCCGACCCGCGATCGATGCATCTGGTGGCCAGCAGCGGTCGGCGGAATGACGGTGCGCCCGACTACCACGCGGTGGACGGACGGTTTCATCGGTTCATGCTCGGCGAGCGCAAGATCGGCGAGGTGGCGCTCTCGGGCCAGGCGCTGCTGATTCCGGGTGACGTGGCCGGGGAACAGTGGGTGGCCGAGCGGGCGTGGATGGCGGAGCAGCGGGTGCAGTCGCTGGCGGCGCAGCCGCTGGTGTTCCGGGGTGAGACGCTCGGCGTGCTGGCGCTGTTCGATCGCGGCCGGCTCGATGCGCGGGCGTTCGAGTGGCTGCGCGTGTTTGCCGACTACGCGGCCGTCAGCATCGCCAACGCCCGTGCGCTCGAAGAGGTCGAGCAGCTCAAGGCGCGCCTCGAGGAGGAGAACGTCTACCTGCGGGGCGAGGTGAGCACCGCCCTCCAGATGGGGACGTTCGTCGGTGGCAGCCCGGCGCTGCTCAGGGTACTGCGGCAGGTCGATCTCGTCGCGCCCACCGACGCCACGGTGCTGGTGATGGGCGAGAGCGGCACGGGCAAGGAGCTGATCGCCCGGGCGATCCACGATCGCAGCGGACGCCGGCAGCGGGCCTTCATCAAGGTCAATTGCGCGGCCGTCCCCGAGGGGCTGTTCGAGAGCGAGTTCTTCGGGCACGTGCGCGGCGCGTTCACCGGTGCGCTCAAGGACCGGCCCGGACGGTTCGAGCTGGCCGACGGCGGCACGCTCTTCCTCGACGAGATCGGCGACGTGCCGTTGTCGCTGCAGACCAAGCTGCTGCGCGTGCTGCAGGACCAGGAGTTCGAACGGGTCGGTGACACACGCCCCCGGCGGGTCGACGCCCGCGTGGTGGCGGCGACGAATCGCGATCTGCGGGCCGACGTCGAGTCGGGCCGCTTCCGGCAGGATCTGTTCTACCGTCTGTGCGTGTTCCCCATCGAGCTGCCGCCGCTGCGCGAGCGACCCGAGGACATCGCGCCGCTGGCCCTGCACTTCGTCGAGCTGGCGGCGCGCCGGCTGGGCCGGCCGCTGCCGCGGGTGCCGCAGCGTGCCCTCGACGAGCTCGCCCGCCACGACTGGCCCGGCAACGTCCGCGAGCTGCAGCATGTCTGCGAGCGGGCGGTCATCCTGTCGCAGGACGGGCCGATTCGCTTCCCGGTGCAGCCCGCGCCACGGGACGACCGCGCCTCGGCGCCGGTGGTGGTCGAGGGGGGCGTCCGGTCTCGCGCCGACCTTCGCCGGCTGGAGCGCGACAACCTGGCGGCGGCCCTCCAGCGCTGCGAGGGGCGCATCTACGGCCCCCGCGGCGCGGCCGCGCTTCTCGGCATGAAGCCAACCACGCTGGCGTCGCGCCTCAGGGCACTGGGGTTGCGGGGCCGCCGCGCGTGAGCGCGGCGACGATATCTCACGGTCGACCGACGTCGGACGCTCACCCCATTGATGCCTTCGTGTGCAGGGGCCGTGTCGCCTCGCTCGTAACAGCGGGGCGGATCGCGAGACTGACCAGACATGACCACCTCACGCCCGCCCGCATCCCTGCCGCACACCGGCATCGCGACCTTCTGCAAGGGGCCCTATGTCTTCGACCCGTCGGCGATTCACGCCGACATCGCGGTGCTCGTGTGCCGTTCGACGGGATGGCGTCGATGCGACCCGGGTGCCGGCAGGCGCCGCGAGCCCTGCGCGACGCGTCCGCCAGGTTCGGCTGGCTCGGCGAACCCGAAGGCGCCAGTGGCTTCTTCGACATCGAGTCGAAGCACACCTTTCTCGACGGCCGCACCATCGTCGACGCCGGCGATGTCGATGTCTCGCTCGACGAAGCGGTCACCCGCGAGCGCGTGACTGCGCACGCCCGCCGGATCGTCGAGACCGGAGCCGTGCGGGCCGCGATCGGCGGCGACCACTCGGTCACGTTCCCGCTGATCTCAGCCTTCGAGAGCCAGGGTCCGCTGACCGTGATTCTGTTCGACGCCCACCGCGAGGCCGACGGTGTCACGTTCCGGCAGGCGAAGCGGCTGCTGCGGAGCCTTGGCACCCGCGGCAGGCTGGTCGGCGTCGACCTCGTCGAAGTCAACCCGTACCTCGATCAGGCGGAACTGACGCAGCACATCGCCGTTCAGCTGCTCATCGAGGCGCTGGCCGGCGGGGACGCCCGGCGACGTTGATGAGCGGGGAGCGGCACGGGTGACACCGTCACTGCCCG
Source organism: Acidobacteriota bacterium (assembly GCA_040754955.1). GTDB lineage: Bacteria > Acidobacteriota > Vicinamibacteria > Vicinamibacterales > UBA2999 > JBFMCA01. The sequence goes on from JBFMCA010000014.1 coordinate 21,917, forward strand.
GCCGTCATCCCGCACAGCAGGAGATCCGCCGGGCGTCGGTGCGGAGCAGGTCGATGTCCTTGGTCGTGCGCGCGCCGCGGTGGGCGATGACGAGCACGCAGCGGACCTGGTGGGCGTTCAGCGCGCGGTCTCCGGCGCCGTCGCGGGCGTGTCAACGCCGGACGCCTCGAGCCGGGACATCGACGCGCGGCCGCGCGCGCAGGACCCGACAAGTTCCGCCTGCGGCGCGTAACGCTCTGCGATGATCCGGGACTCCACAGTTCAACGTCGATGGCCTTCACCCGGTGGTTGACGCCACTTGCGCTCGCGGCGCTGCTGCCCGGCCTGGCCTCGGCTGGCCGGCAGGGTCCCGCGCGGCCGGCGGTCGAGGCCTGGCTCGGCGTGTTCGAGGCGGGGCCCGAGCGCGTCGCGCTGGTCTGGACCGACGAGGGGCTTCGCCTCGAGTTGGGCCAGGTGGCGGTCCCCGTGGACGGCCAGTGGCACGAAACCGTGCCCACGTTCTTCGTGCGTCATCGGGCGACGTGGGTGGCGACCCGTCACGTGATCGAGGTCGAGGAGCAGCACAACCTGGGCGCGCTCTGGCGGTTTGAGCTGCGTCACGAGGTCTCCGGCCGGCGGCTCCTGAAAGTCGCGCCGGCCGCCGGGGGCAATCCGGAGCGGGTCCTGCGAACGCTGCTCCGCGTGCGGTGACTGAGGGAACGGCAGACGGCCCGGGGCGGCGGCGCCCCACTGGAGGTCCAATGAGGTTACCGACGTTCGCTGTGCTGGGGGTGGGCGCGCTGCTGGTGGGGTTGACGGCCGCATGTGGCAGCCCGGCCGGACCTGCCCGCGACGCCGCGCCGACCACCGGGAGCCCGGCCACGACCGGTGGGCGGCTTCTGGACGGCCAGGAGAAGACGTTTGTCTTCGTCGGCTACTCGACATCCTATCGATGGCCCAACATCCTCGAACTGCAGCTCAACCGGCAGTTCGAGGACCAGATCGTGTATCACGTGATGAATGCCGCCGAGGGCGGTGCGCCGGTGGGCACCTGGATTGCCGAGCCCGGCACCCGCGACTACCAGCGCAGCTACGAGCGGATGCTGCGCGACTGGTTCCTGCCCATGCCGTCCCGGCCCGACATGCAGGGTCGCCGGCGCTTCCCGAACGTGCCGGCGCCCACCATCGCGCTGCTGCAGCAATCCCTGCAGTTGTCGACGCCCCTCATCCAGGGCCCCGACGATGTCGAGAACATCCGGAAGGGCGCCGACGCCATGCAGGCCCTGGTCGAGCGGCTCCACGGCGACGGCGTGCAGCTCGTCTTCCTGACGACGCACATCTACAAGTACACGCACGAGCCTGAGGTCGAGCACGAGAAGTACGCGTTGGCCGAACTGCTGTCGCGGAAGATTCCGTACCTCTGGCCGGGGCCGGACGTCTGGACCGCGACGAAGGCCCGCTGGCCGGAGGTGTTCACCCAGCCCGACCAGGTGCACCTGAACCGCCTCGGTGACGGGCTGGACGCCACGCTGTGGTACCAGCACCTGCTGCGCTTCGATCGCGGCGACCTGGAGCCGACGCTCGACAGCGCGTGGGGGCCCGGCTGGCGCCAGAGCGTCACGCTGGGTGAGCGGAAGGGAACGTCCGAGTGAAGGGAACGTGGCCGGCTCTGGCGTGCCTCGGCGAGGATGCGGACGGCGCCGCGCTCAGAAGTCGATGACGAAGCGGCCCCGAATGGTGCGACCCACGCCGTTGAAGAACTGCCCGAAGGCCGAGGAACCGAGCACGCCCTGGAAATCGCGCGGGTTGAACCGGTTCAGGAGATTGAACACCCGGACGCCGGCCTTGGCCTGATAGCGGCGGAGCGGCCCGGGCAGCCTGAAGGCCTTCACCGCCTGCAGGTCCAGCGAGGCGAAGACGGGGAAGCGACCGGCCCCGTTGCGCGGTCCGAGGCTGGTCCGCTCCTCGGTGAAGGCCGTCAGCGGGAACCCGCTGCGGACCTCGAGCACCGGCGCGAGCTCGATGCGGTACGGCAGGGCGAGGTCGCTCCAGGCGACGAAGCGGTGCGGCGCGTCCCAGCCGAGCCGGGTGCGCTCGTTGGGCAGGATGACGGGATTCGGGAAGTTGCCGAAGAGCGAGTTGACGTCGTTGAGATCCCCGACGGCCGACGAGCGGACATACGACGCCACGAGATCAAGCGCCCGTCCGACGCGCTGCCGGCCGGTAATCCGGAACTCGTCGTACGACGAGCGTCCTCCGTTGCCGAGCCGCAGGTACTCATCCGCTTCGCCATCCGGTACGCGGTCGACGATGAGCTCCCTCACGCCCGTTCGCCGCTGATAGGCGAGCCCGACGACGAGCCCGGGCAGCCACTCGCGGTCGAACTCGACGTTCCAGTTGGTGCTCCGCGGGGCGCGCACCCGCCCGCCGGCCACCAGGGGAGTCTGACGGAAGGAGACGGGATGGGCCCCTTCGTCGGCGGGGAACGTCGCGACCGTCCGCACCGGGAGCCGATCGAAGCTGGCGACGTTGAGGTTGGTCTTGTCGTAGAAGAGGCCGACCCCCGCGCGCACGACCGAGCGCGCCAGCCAGGGCGGCCGGTAGGCGACGGCGGCCCTGGGCGCGATGTTGTGCGACGAGGTGATGCTGTCCCAGTCGTAGCGCACGCCGTATTCCACCGTGAGCCAGTCCAGGGGCGTCCACGCGTCCTGGACGAAGGCGAGCCACTCGGTGGAGGACGCGCCGAGGGTGGCTTCACGCTCGAAGCCAATGCGCCCGGCCAGCGACCCGTCGGCGCGCAGGATCTCGACGGGGCGGCCCACGTACCGCCCATCGAACGTGCTGGCGCTCACGCCGGCGCCGACCTTGACCACGTGCGTGTCTCCCGTGCCTCGAGGAGACAGAGTCACGGTCTGAAGTCCCTCGACCCGAAGGCTGTCGCGGGACTGCGTGTTGAAGAAGCTGCCGGCGTTACGGTCGGGGAGCAACCGCATGGGTTCGCGTCCCGACGAAGGAAACACGTCGGCATCGAATCGCTTGGCGCTGGCGAACGACTCGCTGACCGCGGTGCCGCCGAGCACGCGCCGATACTGACCGGCCACGAAGAAGCCGCGCTGCTCGAAATTCGGGGTGACGCCGCGTGGGTTGAAGGTGTTCAGCCCGGCAAAGCGCTGGGTCTGGGGAAAGAGCGACACCGACGCCGTGAGGTGGTCGAGCGTCCCGGGATGCCAGTCGAGCCGCGTGTAGCTGTCGACGCTCTCCAGTTCCATGTCGCGTTCGAGCGGGGGCAGGCTCTCCACCTCGGTGCGCGTGAGCCGGTACTGGAAGGACTGCAGCAGTGTGAGCTGGGGGCCGGCCAGGGGACCGCCGACGGTCAGGCGCGGGGTGAACGCCTCGATCCCGCGGAACTGGCCATCACGCCGGCGGAGGCGTGGCATGAAGTTCTGGACCTGTAGCCGCCACGCATCGCCGCCGGTTCTGGTCTCGATTGCCGTGACGCCACCACTGAACTTCCCGTATTCGGGCGCGTAGGGGTTGGTCAGCACCTGGACCGTCTGAATGGCTTCGAGCGGCAGGTTGAGCGCGTACTCCCCGGTCACCGGATCGGTGACGTTGGCGCTGTTGACGGTGAGGCCGCTCTGGCTCGTCCGCGCCCCCTTGACGTTCAGCAATCCGTCGGGTCCGCGCACGACACCTGGCACCAACGGCAGGGCTTCGACGAACTGCTCGCGGGCCAGCGGCACCGCCTGCAGTGTCGCCTGGCTCAATGTCGGGGCCGGCGCGGCCGCCCGCGATTCGATCGCATCCGCGGTCTTCGCCAGCACGGTGACGGTCTCTTCGACGGCCGCGAGGCGCAGCGCCATGTCAACGACGAGCGTCTGGCCGCCCCGCACAGCCACCGGTTGCCTGTGGGCCTCGAAGCCCTCCAGCGCCGCGGTCATCAGATACGTGCCGGGGAGCACCGCGCCGAACTGGAACGCGCCGTCGCCATCGGTCCACGCCGAGAGGGGCTCGGCCGTTCCCTCGGTGGCCTCGAGCGTGATCGCGACGCCGGGCAGGGGCGCCGGCGCCTGGTCCGAACCGGCCATCAGCACGCGCCCGTGGATGGTTGCGGCCTGCTCCGCAGCCGCGGCGAGGCCGCTGAGGAGGAGCACGACCGGAGCGAGCGCCAGGATGCGGCGGATCATGATTGCACCTCGATGACATCCGTCGGGAGGCTGGCCTCCGTCTGGCGGACGGACGCGTGTCGCCAACCGCGGGTCACGCCATGCCAGGCGAGCAGCGCCAGCCCGACGGCACTCCACAGCACGGCGCGGGCGCGCTTGGCGAGGACCAGTTCAACACCGAGGCCGGCGCCAAGGCCGAGTCCGCTGGTCAGCGCGGCCGTGCCGCCCTCGGCGACGCCGAGGCGACCGGGAACGATGGCGCCAGCCGTGTTGACGAGTTTGGTCGCACCCTCGATGGACAGCACCGTGCCGAGCGAGGCGGGAGGACGCAGCCGATCGACCAGCAGCCAGGTCTCGGCCACCAGAAGGCCCTGCTGCAGCAGCGCCAGGCCAAGGATGGCAGCCAGGGTCGCGCGCCGCTGGCGCCAGATGCGCGTCAGCCCCGCGTCGATTCGGCGGCGCCATCGTCGGCTCGACGCCCGCAGCTTCACCGGCTCCGACTTCGTTCGAGGGCGCCTGCGATGCCGAACCGCGGCCGCGCCGATTGTGCGGAGGCCTGTCAGCCAGAGGCAGACGCCGGCGATGGCGCCAGCGCCCGCGGCGCCGGCCAGGTAGGAGGGGAGCCACGACAGCAGAGCCAGAGCGGCGAGCAACAGGGCACCCACGGCATAGATCGCCCGCTCGACCAGGGTGGCCAGCAGGGCCGGCGCCGTCCGCGAGCGATGGCGAACGAACCAGACCTTGACGGGCTCTCGAGCGACGACGCCCCCCCAGGCGAGGAAGCCCACCGCCTCACCGGCCACGACGCCCCGAAGGGCCGAGCTCCAGTCCGGCCGATCGCTCACGGGGATGGCGAGTCGCCACGCGGCCGCCTGCAGACCGTAGCGAAGACCGCTCATGAGGATCAGCGCCGGGGCCACCGTCCCGAGCGTCGCGAGGGATCGCGCCACGTCGCGGACGTCGACGTGGCGCGCAACGGCCGCAATGAGCCCCAGCCCCAGGAGGATACCGAGGACCGGTCGCCAGGGCCGTCCTCCGCGACGCCTGTCAGGCTGGCGCAAGGACATGAGAGTGGTCCGGGAAGATCGACGCGGATGGCAGGCGCTGCGCCGCGGGGCGCCTCGGCGATGTGACCGCGGCGACGGCCTCCTCGGCCTCGATCCGCGCCAGCTTCGAGGGTGCGGCCGCCAGGTCGGCGGCGTCATCGATCTCGCCCCACGTCAGCGATGCGGTCGACACCGCGGCAATCGAGCCGTCCGTGGCGATGGCGTCGATGGCGGCCACGTAGAAATCATCCACGCGGCCGGCGGCCACTCGACGCGACAGCTCGTCACGCAGCGCCTCAGCGATGCTGCCCGAGAAGCGGTACACACCGATGGCATTGCCGGTCGTCTCGGCGATGGGCAGCGCCTTGCCGAGTCGGACGACGGCACCATCGCGAATGGTCGTGCGCATCGCATCCGGAGCCGGCGGCCAGGTCAGGTCCACGGCCGCCGCTGCGGCGCCTGGAGCGTCGAGCAGTCGCTCGAGGATGCGGACGTTGAAGAAATCGTCGCCGTTGATCACGGTGAAGGGACCGCTCACGCGGGCCAGGGCCAGGGCCAGGGAATGCAGGTTGTTCGTCCGGTCGTGGTCCGCGTTGTGGACCAGCTCCACGTGCAGGCGATGGGGCCTGGTCCGGCGCAGGTGACGTTCGACCCGACGGGCCTCGAAGCCAGTGACCACGAGCACGCGATCCAGGCCCGCGCGTGCGACGCGGTCCAGTGTCAGGTCGAGGAGGACGCGTCCGCCGATCGGAAGCAGGCACTTCGGCAGCGCGGCGGTGACAGCGCCCAGCCGTGAGCCACGGCCGGCCGCGAGAATGATGGCGGTCACGACGGCATCGACTCCTTCGCCACGCGGCCACCGCTCACCGTCCGGGGGCGTCCGACCAGGGCCAGATGTACGCCGAGGGAGACGGGCACGGCGAGGATGACCGCAAACGCCCACAGGTAGACGAGCATGCGGGTCTGGCCGAAGGCGGCCAGCGCCAGCAGGACGTGCGCGACGCACGCGCGCTTGATGAACTGCAGGCTCCAGACGACCGCTCGCCCGACGAGCCCGCTGCTGGCGCCGCCGAGCCGGCTCTTGAAGATCCGCTCGTAGGCATCCGGGTCGTGGCCGGCGACGCGATGCCGCTGATAGGCCAGCAGGGCGATGGTGATCAGCGTGCCCCAGACCGCGATGCCGGCGGCCTGGACGTCGAGCTCGGAGCGAGCCTCGGCCACGACGCGCAGCAGAACGGCTCCGAGAATGAGCACCGTGGACACGTAGTCGCTGAACGTCTCGAGCCAGCAGCCGAACGCCGACGTGCGGAACGTGCATCGGGCGACCTCGCCGTCGCAGCAGTCGAGCAAGGTCGACAGGTAGTAGAGCGCCGCGCCCAGCAGCGCCGTCCAGTACCCCGGCAGACCGAGGAATCCCGCGGCTGCAACGCTGACCAGCAGCGACAGCACAGTGATGGCGTTGGGGCCGAGCGGCGTGCGCACGAGCGCCCTGGTGAGGTGAACCGACTGCCGCCGCAAGACCTTGGTCAACGCGTACTCGCTGCCGTTCAGCCGACGAATGAAGGCGCGCTCCAGCTCCGCGGCGTGGCGAGTCGAATGCACGCGCCTCGCGAATCCCCGGCCGGCGTCGACGGGCCGGAGCGAGCCCGCGCGTGCGAGGGTGCGGGCGGCGGCGGTCACCGAGCCCTCGGCGATGCCTGCAAGCGCGCTCCGCCCGACCGCCAGCACCACTGGCTCGCCGGATGAGAAATCGACCACGCACGGAGCGCCGGACCCGGCAGCGCCGACACGAGCGCCCTCGGCCCGGAGCCGGTCGATGACCTCGGGCTCGACGATGGTGGCGACGTTCCAGACCACGGCCGCGCCGGTCTCCGGCACGGCGGTCGTCCACGCATCCGGCGTCCACTGCACCTCGATGCCCCGGGTCGAGAGCCGGCGGCGGATGGCCGGGTCTGGGACCGCCACTCCGGCCACGACGATGTCGCGAAGGCCGGCGGCAGCGGCCGTCAGGACCGCGCGTTCGACCAGGGGCAGACCGGCAAACGCATAGTGGTCATCGGGGACCTCACCCGATGGCCCATTCGACTCGATCACGGCGCGGGTTACCGACAAGAGACGACTCCTCTCTGCTCAGAACCGATAGCTGTCGTCGAGGACGAGCTCGGCCTCGAGCCACCAGCGCGGTCGGTAGCGAATGCGAAGGGGCACTCCCGCGCGGTCGCCCTGGCGCTCGTAGGCGATCTCGAAGCGGCTCTTCGTTCCGCTGACCCGGTTCCTGGTTTCGAATTCGATCACGGTGACCGCGCCGTCGGCCTCGAGCCCCAGCGACCGTCCGGTCGTCGTGGCGAGCCGGCGCAGGGCCAGGTCGTAGAGCTGGCCGTTGTAGACATAGGCAATCGCCTCGCCGGCGGGACGGCGTGGTGTCGCTGCCCCCCCGACCGCACGCGCCGTCATGCGGGCCACCGCGACCAGGAACCCCGGCTCGGCTGATGGACCGACGTCGACCTCAGCCGTTCCGGCCGGCTCGGGTGGCCTGGTCAGCAGTGACAGCACGTGGGGGAGATCGCGGTAGGTCAGGTCCGTGGTACTGAGCCGCGAGACGCTCGACCGCACGACTCCGGCCTGAACGCGACTGTGCAGCGCCGTGAACGTCACAGGGGCGCCGCCGGCTTCGCGGTCCAGGCTCGCCGTCACCTCGTCCAGACTGCCCTCGGACGAGCGCTTCATCACCCCAAAGAGTTCGGTCTGGTCGGCATCGATGCGCTCCGCGAGATAGCCCCAGCGATTGAGCCGGCGGGGCGCTCGATCGGGGTCGGTGCCCACGGTCAGCTCGAACGCCACGGTGTGTCCCGTCCGGCGCCAGGTGATGCGGCCGCCTCCCACGCGGTCGCGATTGATCCAGAAGAGCAGCGGTCGAATGCGGCCGTTCATCCGGTAGCGGTGATCCGCGACGATGGGCAGATCGGCAACGCCCGCCCATGAGGCCGCACCGCCGGCGTCGGCGGCATCGGGCCCAGCGGGCGCGACCTCGACGGGCGCCGTGAACCACCAGACGCCAACTCCCAGGGCGAGTGCAGAGAGCGCGAGGCGCCGTCGCGTGCGGCGCCGGGGCTGGTGCGTCGGATCGACCGCCGCGATGTCCTGTTGAACGGGCATGAGGCTGCCGCACAGTCTCGTCCCGAGCCCGATTCGTTACACGTGACGACAACGACGACGCAGCGCGGCGGACGCCGGGGCGGGGCTGTAACACAGGCGCGCGACGGGGGACTCGGTGGCATGGCTGCACGGTCAGATCCCCTTGCCGCATTCCCGGCCACGCGTATGCTCGACACCGCTCTCTCCCAGGATCGGCGGCAGGTGCTTGCCGACCTGGCCCGCGGCCACGGCACGCGACTGCTCGCCATCGCGCGCCGGATCCTCAGAAACGAGGACGACGCCCGAGATGCCGTGCAGCAGGGGCTCCTGCGAGCGTTGAGGGGGCTCGATCGGTTCGATGACCGGTCGAGCCTCTCCACATGGCTCTACCGCGTCGTGACCAACGCCGCCCTCGACATCGTGCGCGCGCGCCGTCGTTGTCGAGAGGACCCGCTCGACGCCGCGCCTCCGGGCGTCGCGGCCCGCGACGCCGACGCGGAGTCGGCCATCATCGAAGCCGAGGAGCGATCGCAGTTGTACGCCGCGCTGGGCGCCATGCCGCGCGCGTACCGGTCCACGATAGAGGACGAGCTGTCCGGTCTCGGATTGCGGGAGGCCGCTGCGGCCAGGGGCGTGACGCCGCTGGCCCTGAAGTCGCGTCGGTTCCGCGCGCGGCAGCACCTGCGCCACCGAATGGCCACACTCACCGGCACCACCGCCACCGCCTGACCTGGGTCGCTGCGCACGGGCTTCTCGCGACTCCCTGTAACACCCGTTTGCCGGCCGGCGTAGTAGGCGCGCGGGCCGTTGAGCCCTCACTCGTCACCGGGTCCGGCGAATGCTCGAGAGGTCCCATGATTGGATTCCGCCCACTGCTGGCCGGCGCATCGATTGCCTGGGTCGTGGCGAGCACCCCACCGGCGCTCGCCCAGGGCAAGTTTCCCCCCGACGCGTTCACCAACCTGCAGGTGCTTCCGAAGACCAGCACGGCTGGCGACGTGATCGGCGCCATGAAAGAGTTCTCGCGGGCGCTGGGCGTGAGGTGTCAACACTGTCACGTGGGACGTGAGGGGCTGCCGCTGGACCAGTTCAACTTCGTGTCGGACGAGAACGAGAAGAAAGGGACTGCCAGGGTGATGATGAGGCTGGTCCAGTCCATCAACCTGCAGCTGAGGACCGACACCGGTCGGGAGCCAGCGCCCCGCGTCACGTGCTACACCTGTCACAGGGGTGCGGAGCACCCCGTGCATTCGCCCGAGGCCATCAAACCGGCCCCCTGATCGGAGGGCACGTTCTTGGCAGCGCGGGGTACGCCGCCACGTCGCTGCGGACCCGCGTCGACGCAGACGCCAGCCATCCAGGGACGCGCAGGAAGGACTCCTTCCGGGCCGCGCAGCGGTCCCCGTCAGCTGACCCGTATGCGGGGAACGCCCATGGCCGGCGTCACCTCGCCGATGATCCCCGCCACCGGACACCCCTCCGTCCGCAGCCTGGCCACGACGGCGTCGGCCTGGGCGGCCGGCGCTGCCAGCAGCAGGCCGCCGCCCGTCTGCGGGTCGAAGAGCATCCGATAGCTCGCGCCGGCGCGGTTCACATCGCCGGCGACGTCCAAGGCCCCGGCGTGGAGTTCGTTCGCCGCGGCCAGTGTGCTCTCGACGCCGTCCTCCAGGAGCTGAGCGGCGCCGGGAAGGAGCGGCACCGTCGCGAGGTGCATCGAGGCGTTGACACCGCTCTCGCGAACCATTTCGGCCAGGTGGCCCGCCAGGCCGAAGCCGGTGACGTCGGTGACTGCGCGCAGGCCGAAGGCGTCGGCGACACGGGCGGCGGCGGCGTTGCCCGCCACGAGGGCCTCGACAAGCGGACCGTACCACGGCCATCGGCACCGCGCCCGCATGTGCGCCGCCAGCAGCACGCCCGTGCCGATGGCCCGCGTCAGAATGAGGACGTCGCCGGGCGTCAGGTGTGCCTTGCTGCGTGCGCGAGACTCCGGCTGCGCGCCGAGCAGGGCATAGCCCACGGCGAGTCGGTCGCCCTCCACTGTATGGCCCCCGACGAGTGCCACGCCGAGATTGTCGAGCTCGCGCAGTCCGCCTGCCAGCACCTGGTAGAGCAGTTCTTCCTGCTGGCTGCCCGGGCCTGGTGGCAGCACGACCGTGGCCAGCGCGACGCGCGGCGTGGCGCCGGCGGCCTGCAGGTCGCTCGCCGCGTTCAGGGCCGCCACGCGGCCCACGAGATACGGGTCGTCGAGCGGGGCTGCGAAGAAGTCGACGCTGGCGGCGATCGGACCCGCCTCCGGCAGGCGGAACACCGCGGCGTCACCCGGCCGGTGCAGTCCCTCGAGCACGTCGGCGCGCGGGTGGATGTCGAGCCGCCCGAGTGCACGCGACAGAATGGAGCCGCCCACTTTGCCTCCGCACCCGAGGCAGCGCATCTCCGTCTCGCCCGAGGGCGATCGGAGTGCAGCCGGCGACAGCGCGTCCATCGGACGATAGTCCTGGTACATCGCGATGAACCGGTCGTCGATGGCCCGCTTGAGTCTGCCGGCCCAGCGGCCGGCAAACGAGAACCCGTGCCATTCGCCGACGGCCCCGCCGTCCCCGGTGTTGAGCAGCTTCAAGAACCGTCGCTGCGGTGCATAGGCGACGAGCGGCCGGGCCTCGAGGACCCGCTGGATGTTCTCCCAGAGAACGGGGCCCTGGCGGACGGCGTAGACGCCAGCCTTGGGCGTGGGCTGGCGCTCCTGGCTGCCCGAGTCTCCGACGGCGAACACCGGGGCGCCGCCCACCGATCGCAGCGTGCGGTCCGTCAGGATGAAGCCTCGCTCGTCCAATGGAAGACCGGTTCGTGCCAACAGCGGTGGAGCCGAGGCCTCGGTCGACCAGACGACGAGGTCTGCCGCCACCTGAACTCCATCATCCAGCGTGCAGCTCCGTTCGTGAACGGCGACCACCCGCCGGCCCGTGACCACCTCCACACCACGCGCCGCCAGCAGCCGGCCGACACGTCGGACGAGCGGCAGGGCCGCGCGGCCAGGCACGGCGCCGTCGGCGGTGATGAGGCTCATCTGAATCGGGGCATGGCGTCCCACGCGCTCGCTGAGGAATGGCGGCAGGCAGAGAGCCAGCTCGACGCTGGCAGCCCCGCCGCCCACGACCGCGACGCGAAGCGGTCGTCCGCCGTCGTCGGCGCGCAGGTGTCCCGCCGCGTCCGACAGGCGGGCCAGCAGCGTCTGCATCGGCTTGGTCGGGACCCATCTCACGCCGGGGTGGACGACGACCGCGGCGGTGGAAGGCGTGGAGCCGATTCCAATGGACAGCACGTCGAAGGGAACGGGTGGTCGACCCTCGAGATGCACGGTCCGGCCCACCGGGTCGATTGCCGAGACCTCCGCGACGATGAGCCGTGCCCGGGCCGAAGCACAGAGGCGAACGAGGTCGATCTCCATCTGGCTCGCGTGGTACTGCCCGGCCAGCACGCCGGGCAGCATGCCTGAGTACGTGGCGACGGGGAAGTCCGAGACACACGTCAGGCGCGCTCCCGGTATGGGTGTCATACGCCAGCGCCTGAGCACGTGCGCGTTGGTGTGCCCGATGCCGACGAGCACCACGTCGCGGTCTGGAAGGCTTCCTGCAGTCACCGACGTCTCCGGATGCGAGCCAGGAGCGGCGTGCCGGCGAGCACGGCGAACGCGGCCGCGGCGGGCCATGGCCGGCGCTCGAGGACCTGAAACAGGACGCCGTGCGCGGTCACCAGCGCGAAGTAGACCCACGCCAGCCGCTGCAGGGCCTTCCAACGCCCCGGACCGAGACGGCGGAGCGACCAGTCGTTCGACAGGGCGAGGGGCACGAGTACGACGACGGCCGCAACGGCTCCGAGCGCGGCTCCCCATCCGAACACGGCTCGAGCGCCCCCCGGGTCTCCGGCGGGTGATGTTCGAATGACTGCGTCCAGATAGGCCCTCGTCATGGAGTGCTCCGTGCCGAGCCATGCGTGCAGCAGGCCGGCGCTGGCCGCGGCGATTCCCAGGCGGCGACGCAGCACGACGTTGACCGGTGCCGACTTGCGGGCGCGCGCGGTCCACGGGCCGACCAGCAGCACAGCGATCAGCAGCCCCCAGGACGCCCAGGCGGTCAGCAGACTGAGGCCGGCCATGAGTGCGTGCTCAGAACGACAGCCGCGCACTGAACTGTGCGATTCGGGGCGCGGTGGCGTTGCTGACGTACCGCCCGAAGGCCGGGCTCGACAGCGCGGTCACGGGGAAATTGAAGTTCACCGTGTTCAGAACGTTGAACAGTTCGGCCCGCACCTGCAGATCCGCGGTTCGTCTCGCCATCGGGAGCGGGAAGCTGCGGGAGAGGGCCAGGTCGAGGTTCGTATACCCATCTCCGCGCAGGGTGTTCCTCCCCGTCCGTCCCAGTTCCCCGACGGGCGGCGCCGCGAAGGCAGCCGGATTGAACGCGAACCCCTGCGGCACGTCCCGCAGCGGATCGGCAAGCTGATGGGGGCGCTTGTTGGAGATGCCGAGCACCGGATCGAATGCCCCGACGGTCACCGTGAAGGGCTGGCCCGACTGCAGGGTCAGAATCCCGTCCACGTGCCAGCCTCCGGCCAGCGCCCGCGCGAGTCCTTTCCCGGACAGGAATCGGCGGCCCGCCCCGAACGGCAGCGCCCAGGTGCCGCTGGCCACGAAGCGGTGCGGGATATCGTAGTTCGACGGGCCCCAGTGGGCGTCGAGATCGTAGGAATCCTGCGGGCGATCGTCCACGCCCGTGCCAATGCCGCTTCCGTTGTCGCGCGAGCTGGACCACGTATACGCGAGTAGGAACGAGGAACCAGCCACGGCGCGGCGTTCGAGCCGCGCCTGCAGCGCGTGGTACACGGACCTGCCGTTGAACTGCTGCTGGATGATGTCGTTGCTGAAGCGAGCGCCTTCCGGCACCGAGGCGTTGTTGAACGGGCGCGAACCAACCGGGCGTCCCTCGACGGTCGCGGCCGGGCTGTTGACGGCGACCACCTGATTGATGTTCGCCGGCCGCGACTGGTTGTAGGCGCGCCGGCCGACGTAGCCGACCGCTCCGACCAGCGAGGACACCAGCTCGCGCTCGAACCCGACGTTGTACTGCACGGCCAGCGGCGTGTGATAGTCGGTGTCGATGGAGGCGGCCGACGTCGCCCGCCCACTTCCCAGGAGCCGCGTGAACGTCGTCGCCGGCGTGCCGTCCATGGGGAAGGGCGCCGGGTCGTTGTCGATGGCCGTGATGGCGAAGGGCGCGTTCGTCCTCGCGGTGGCGAACCGATCCTGGAAGACCCCGTTGTCGTAGTAGACGCCGAAGGCACCTCGAAGCACGGTGCGGCCCGTGTCGTCCAGCCTCAAACTGCCGCTGACGCGCGGTGCCAGGTTGTTGGCGTCCAGCCGGTGGAGACGCGGGAGCTCCGCGCTGCCGACCACGAAGTTGCCGACGCCCGGCACCAGGTTCGAGAGCAGGCCGTCGGCCTCGGTCAGCGGCGTGTCGAGCTCGTAGCGGAGCCCGAGGTTCAGCGTGAGGCGATCGGAGACCTGCCAGTCGTCCTGGGCATAGGCGCTGAACGCCCACGTCCGGAACCGGCGGGTCGGGTTGGCGGAGCTGATCGTGGCCTGCGCGGGGAGTCCCAGCAGGAAGTCCGTGAAGGCCGCGACGGCCGCGTTGCCCGGCACCGACGGGTCGATCAGGCCGTTCCGGCTGCCGTTGAACGTCAACGCGCCCCGGAGGGGGCGGTAGGCGCTCGAATCGACCTGGCTGTGGCGGACCTCCACGCCGAACTTGAATCCGTGCGCGCCGCGGGACACCTGCAGGCTGTCGATGAACTGGTACACCGTCCGGGTCGTCGTCGAGGCGCCGAGGTTGTCCGTGTACGGCTGGCCGCCGGTCCCGCCAAACCCGGTGATCCGGATGATGGGGAGGCCGCGCCCGAACTCGTTCTGCGGGGCGCCGTTGGGCAGCCCGATGGTGGCGGGATCGATGTCGGTGCCGTTGATGATCGGATTGCTCTGCCGGTTGAGGCCGAATCGCAGCTCGTTGGCCGCCGTGTTCCCGATGGTTCGCGTGTGAGACGCGGCCAGGGACTGGCGGCGCTCGGGGTTCGGGAACGGAAAGGCCGGCAGCGAGGCCGACACGAAGAACACGTCGAACGGAAAGAACTGATCCTGGAAGTCGTAATGGTACCGGACGGACAGCCGATCGCGATCGGTCCACTGGCTGTCGGTGCGGATCACGAAGGCATCCTCCGTCATCGTCTGAAGGCCGTTGGCGATGTAGTTGGCGCCGGCGCCCGACGCGTTCGGCAGCGGAATGAACCCGTCGTTGATGGCCCGCGAGATGGGCGAGACCCGCCCGGCGATGTCGAGCACGGCCGGCGCCGTCGGCTCTCCGGCGTCGAATCGACCGTTCCCATTGAGGTCCGTGAACCCTGTGAAGGCGATGAGACCCCTGCGCTGATCGGCCGTGGGCACGTTGCTGGCGAACGGACCGGTACCCTGCTTCACGCGGTTCGCTTCGTAGTTGCCGAAGATGAAGTGGCGGTTGGCCAGCAGGGGCCCGCCGATCGAGCCACCGAGCTGTTTGAGGTTCAGGGTGGTCTTCGGCAGGCCATTCACCTTGTTGAAGAAGTCGTTGGCGTCGAAGGCATCGTCCCGATAGTACCCGTACGCCGTGCCCCGCCAGACGTTGGAGCCCGCCCGGGTGATGTAGTTGACGATCGCCCCCGAGTACCGGCCGTACTCGGCTTTGAATCCGCTCGTCTCGATCTCCGCCTCCTGGACGGCGTCGACCAGCGGGGGAAACGCGATGACCCCCTGCTCGGGGATGTTGATGTCGACGCCGTCGAGGAAGAACCCGTTGGCGCGGGATGGCGCGCCGTTGACCGCGAACGCCCCGGCGTTCCCGTCCGCCGGCGTGGCCAGACCGAATTGATTGAAAGCGCTCGAGCGGAACCCGCCAGCCGCGGATACCCCGGGAACGGTCAGGGTCAGCTCCTGGAGCTGGCGGCCGTTCAACGGGAGCCGGTTGATGCGCTCCTGGGGGAGGACGGCCGCCAGCGTGCCGGATCGGCTGTTGGTCAGCGGTGCCGTCACGGTCACGGTCGTTTCGATGCCGCTCACGCGCAGAACGACGTCGGCCCGCCGTTCCTCGCCCACGCGGAGGTCGATGCCGGCCTGGGTGGTGGGAGCGAACCCGGGGGCTTCGACCACGAGGGTGTAGAGTCCGGGGGGCAGGAGGGGCAGCCGATAGCGGCCCTCGCCATCCGTCGCGGCCGACGTCGTGAATGCCGTCAGGTCAGCCACGGCGGTGACCGCTGCGCCGACAATCGGTGCGGACTGCTCGTCGACGACGCGGCCGGTGAGCGTGGCGCGCGTGTCCTGTGCCAGACCCGGGAGGGGAAGCATGAAGATGGCGATGAGGGACAGGGTTCGTACGTGCATGGTTCCTTCTCGTGCGTTGTTCAGCGTGGGAATGCCCTGAGCCCGCAGGGCGGGATCCGCAGGCGGACCGGCTGCCCGGGTCCGCCGAGCGCGGGCGTGCCGCCCGCGGGCAGAGAGACGTCGATGCTGTGACCGGACTCGAGACGGACGCTCGCCCGCCTGGTGTGCCCGAGGTCGGTGACGTGTGTGACGATGGCTGTCAGGCTTCCGGTGCCCTGGGCCGCGCCGGAGTCGATGCGCACGGTCGCCGGATGGAACGCCACGGCTGTGGCCTCGCGGGCGGCTGACGGCAGGGGGACGGCACCCGCCGCGGTACGGAACTCGCCGCGGGACCAGGATCCGTGCAGGACGCACCACCCGAAGAACCGGGCCACGTCGGCGCTGGCTGGCTCGGTATGGAAGTCCCGCGGCGCACCCTCCTGGGCGACGCGGCCGCCCAGCACCAGCGCCACGCGATCGGCCAGCTCGAGGGCCTCCTGCTGATCGTGTGTCACCAGCACGGTGGTGATTCCGAGGCGTCGCTGCACGTCGCTCACGAGCGCGCGCATGTCGCGGCGGAGGTGCTCGTCGAGCGCGGAGAGCGGCTCGTCCAGAAGCAGCAGCCTGGGGCGGGTCACGAGGGCGCGCGCCAGGGCCACTCGCTGTTCCTGGCCACCCGACAGCTCGCGCGGCCTTCGGCCGCCGAAGCCGCCGAGCTTGACGAGCTCCAGTGCCTCGAGCACCGCCGAGCGCCTTGCCGCGGGTCCGACTCCTCGCATGGCGAGACCGAAGCCGACGTTGTCAGCCACGCTGAGATGAGGGAACAGGAGGGGCTTCTGGAACACGAAGCCGATGCCGCGGTGTTCGGCAGGGACACCCGAGAGCCGCTCGCCGCCAAGGCGGATCTCGCCCGCCGACTCGGCGACGAGGCCGGCCACGACACGCAGCGTCGTGGTCTTGCCGCATCCGGAGGGACCGAGCAGGGCAGTGAGCGTGCCGGACCGTACCGTCAGGGACATCCCTTCGAGCACGGGGGCGCCACCGTAGCCCGCCGATACGCCGCGCAGGTCGAGTGTGGCGCTCACTGCTGCAGCACCTCGCGCAGCCAATCTCGCTCGAATCGCACCAGGTACTCCGCGTCGGGCTCCGGGATGCGGTGACGCGCGAGCGTCTCGGCGGCGAGCGTCGCGGGCCCCCGGGGGAGCAGCGCCACGGCCTGGCGGTCGCCGGGCGTCAGCGACTCGACGGACTGCGGAAACAGCCCGCCGATCGCCCGAACACGCGCGAGCGCGTGCGCGGGCGACAACAGGTGGTCGATGACAGCCAGCGCGCCCGCAGGGTTCGACGCGTTGAACGGGACGGCGAGATAGCTGTAATTCGACAGAGTGCCTTCCTCCAGGACGAACGTCCGCACCGTCTCGGGGAACTCACCGCGCGCGATGCGATCGGACGCAAAGCTCGGGCTGTAGTTCATCGAGAAGTCGATCTCGTGGTTCACGAACAGGCGGTTGAGGTCCGCCGGCGTCGCGGGGTACGTCTCGCCCCCGCGCCAGAGGTGGGGGCGGATGGCCGCGAGGAAGTCGAGCGCCCGCGCGGAGGCGGCGGCATACCGCGCCTCGTCGAAGTGGAGGAACGCCTCGGGATCGAGGCCCGACGCGTGGACCAGGACGTGCCTGAGAAACGCCGACCCGGTGAAGTCCGGAACGGCCGGGTAGGTGAAGCGGCCCGGATGCCGTTCGATCCACTGGCGGAGAGCGCCGAGCGTCCGCGGCGGGTCGGTGATGCGCGCGGTGTCGTAGGCGAACACGAACTGCGCGACTTCCCACGGTGCCTCGAATCCGTCGATGTCGGTGCCGAAGTCCCGATGCTTCGCGGCGTCCGGATAGTGGACGATGTTGGGCAGGTGGTCCGCGAAGGGGCCCCACAGGACGCCGGCCTGTCTGGCCGTCCGGAAGTTCTCGCCGTTGATCCACACGACGTCGATGGATCCGCCCGACCGGCGACCGGCACGCCGTTCGTTCAGCAGTTTGCTCACGAGGTCGGCGACGTCCGCCAGCGGGGTGATGCGCAGGGTGACGCCGAGCTCTGCCGCCACGGCCTCGGTGACCGGACCCTGAAAGAAACGGTTCCGCGCCTCGTCGCCTGCCCACATGCCGACGTGCACGGTCGTGCCACGCGCGTGGGCCCGAATGGTCTCCCACGGCGTCGCCGCGAGGTCTGCCGCCCGGAGGTCCGGGCCCGCCGGCTCCGGCGCGCACCCGGCCGCCAGCGCAACACCCGCGCACAGCACGACGGAAAACCCGTGTCGGAGACGGCCCGTCCTCATCTGAATTCCCTCAGCAGGCGCGCCACACCGGCGAACAGCACGAGAGGCGGCGCGATGAACACGAGCGACAGGGCGGCGCCGACGGCCTCATCTCCGCCCCGCACGAAGCCGACGAGCAGCAACGGCAGCGTCAGGACCCGGCCGCCCCCGACGATCAGCGTGAGCAGATACTGGCTCCACGAGATCAGGAAGGCGAAGATGCCGGCCACCGCGAGGCCCGGCGCCACGGCCGGCAGGATGACATGCCACCAGACCTGCGCGGGGCGCGCACCGAGCGTTCGGGCCTGGGCCTCGAGGTCGGTGTCGAAGTTCGCAACGCTGCCCGCCAGCACGAGCGTGGCGTACGGCACGGCCGGAACGAGGTGCACCAGCGCGACGCCGAGGTGCGAATCGGTCAATCCCAGCCGCAGGAACACCGAGTGCAGGCCCATGGCTGCGGCCAGGGGCGGCGCCAGCACCGGCAGGAGGAGGCCGAACAGCACGACACGCCGGCCGCGAACGTGGCGAGCGGCCAGCGCACGAGCGGCGGGCAGCGCCATGGCGACGGCCGTGCCAGCGACAACCGTCCCCAGGATCGCGCTCGTCGCCGCGGCTTCGATGACGCCCGCCCCAGGAGTCGCGAGGTACGCCCAGGCTCGCAGGCTCCATTGGGGCGGGACGAGGGCGGGCCAGTACCAGTGGTGCGCCACGCTCGTGACGGCCAGCAGCACCAGGGGGCCCGCCGCGAGGCCGCCCAGCGCGCCGAGCGCCGTGACCCGCAGCATCGGTGATGCAACGCCGGCTGCCATCAGTAGATCACCGGCCGTTCGCGCCCGGCACTGCCGCCCGAGAGGCGCATGTAGGCCCACACCAGGGTGCCGGCGAGCATCGTCATGACCAGCGCGAAGGCCATGGCTCCCGGCCGATCGGCGAGCTCGAGGCTGAGGAACCGGCGCTGTGCCACGACGGACAGCATGGCGGGGTACGGCCGGCCGAGGACGTAGGGCGTGTCGAAGGCGGCGAAGACGAAGGCAAAGACGAGCAGCGCGGCGGAGCCGACCCCTGGCGCGATCATCGGCCAGGTGACGTGACGGAACCGCTGCCACCGCGATGCGCCGAGCGTCCGGGCAACGGCAGTGTGGTCGTCGTCGAGGCGGAGCAGCAACGCGGTGGCGACCACCGCCAGGAACGGCACCTCCTTCATCACGTACGCGAGGATGATGCCCATTCCGTAGCTGTCGTAGACCAGGGCAGGAAACTCGGCCGGTGCCGAGATGAGCCCGACGGTAAAGGCCAGGCGCGATACCCACCCTCCTGGCGAGGCGAACGTGAGCAGTCCGACGGCGATGGCCAGATGAGGAACAGCGAGCGGGATTTGCAGGAAGGCG
This sequence comes from Acidobacteriota bacterium, assembly GCA_040754955.1. GTDB lineage: Bacteria > Acidobacteriota > Vicinamibacteria > Vicinamibacterales > UBA2999 > JBFMCA01. Next base: position 41,374 of record JBFMCA010000014.1, read on the forward strand.
TACGCGACGGGACGCCCCCGCGTCAGTCGCCGGAGCACGAGGGCCGCGCCCACGCCCCCGACGAGCGAGATGGCGGTGGAGGCGGCGGCCACCCAGATCGTCAGCCCCAGCGCCGCGTGGAACTCCCGGTCGATCGCGATGGCGCGATAGTGGTCGAGGGTCGAACCGGCCGCGTCGCCTCCCATCGCCTCGACGCTTTCCAGCAACGCCGCACCCAGGCCCAGGCCGAACAGACCGACGACGACCAGCATGACGGGCACGAGTCGCAGGTCGTACCCGGCGCGCACCGACGAGTGTCCTCCCTGGCCCGCCATCTCAACCTGCCTTCGTGTAGACGGGCAGGGGCGCCAGTCCTTCGGTGCACACGCGACAAGGGTGTTGCAGCCGCCGCTCGGCCTCGGGCTCCAGCACCTCGCCGATCCAATCGAGGAACTGCTGGTACCGTCGCAGGATGATCGGTGCCGGCTCGTGGACCGCGCCCAGGTCGAAGTGCGGGCTCCGGGACTCGACCGCGAAGGGGCAGGCGTGATGGCGTCCGTCGCTGGTGACGACAGGCCGGCACCGCGGACAGATGCGGTAGTTGCGTTCGGCCGCCGCGACGGCGGCCGCCGGTGAAACGACGCCGGACGCGATCTTCTTGGCCAGTGACGTCCGCATCCGGTCGTCCAGGTGTGCCTGGCCCACCTCGTCGGCGAAGCGGGCGCCAGGCCCGAACGGGAACACCCCGGCATGCGAGGAGTAGATTCGGCCGGGGTGGGCCTCGGCGTAGGCGCGCAGCCTGGTCAGAGCGCCGGGCGGCAGCGGATCCGCGTCGACGCCGTGCAGAATGGAGTAGTTCAGCACCACGTCCGTGCGCGCATCGTGCTCGAGCGCGGCAATCACACGCTCCGCCTGGACACCGTTGGTGAAGATCGTGAACCACCCGTCGAACCCCCGCTGCCGGAGATAGGTCATCGACCACAGCAGGTTCGGCAGATCCAGCGTGGGCTCTCCGCCGTAGAACTTGATCGTCCCATCCGGCGGGACGAGCGCGAAGACGGCGTCCAGGGCCTCGGCGGTCAGTGGCTGATACCCGCCGTCGGGACGCCCATCCACGATGCAGAAGCCGCATCGGCGATTGCAGCGCGAACCCGTGTACAGGTGGACGTCGGACAGCCGCGGCATCGAGCGGTCGTAGGTATCGCGATCGGTGAACAACGGAAACAGCCAGCTCTCGGGCGCGTGCATGCGCACACCTCGCGTGGATCGACAGGGATAGCCCACGACGCACGGCGGAGATCGGTCGAGGCGCTCGCGTCGTGGGAACGCTTACCAGTCAGGCCGCCTGGGGGTCAGGCGCTCATGCGGAGGGGCGGACCGCGCGGGTCGGCGGGTCCCTCGATCCAGCCAGGCTCGCACACCACGGCGCCGGTGTCGCCGGCCGGAGCGGCCGACGCGAGGATACCGACGATCGCGCAGTAGGGGCGCCACGCCGGGTGCCACCGGGCCACCACGGCGAGGGCGTGCAGGTCCGCCGCACTGTCGAGATCGGGTGCGGCCGACAGCTCGACCACACGGAGGCCGAATCGGATTGCTTCAGCGGTCAGCTGGGCACCCACACGCTCCGTCATCCATTCGATCCGATGGAGCAGCCCCGCGGACGGCCGCGACAAGCCAATGGCGTTCACCCCTCCGTCCTCGGCGGGCGCGATCACCAGAGCCTCCGGATCCTCCTCGAGGCGAGCGAAGGCCACCAGCAGGTCGCCGAGCGGCAGCGGAGGAGTGTCCCCGGGCGCGATGACGACGGACGCGGTTCCCGACTGACGGGCAACCTCGACCGCGGCATCGAGCCGGTCGGCGAACGGGCCCGGTGGCTGCGCCGCCACGAGGGCTTCGGGTGCTTCGCCGCGGAGACGGCTGAGACACTCGGGCGGGGTCACCAGCACGAGTCGCGCCCCGGCCTCGCGGGCGCGCGTTCGCCAGTCCCACAGGATCCGCCTGAACAGGCGTGCCGTCCGGAGTGGGAGGCGCTTGGCCCGGGCCTCGGCCTGCGGGTCGCGGCAGAAAAGGACGACCGCCCTGGTCGACGAGGTCTCCCCGGACGATTGGGGGCACGGTGGACGTGAACTCCCGGCCAGCATCGAGGTTTCCCCCGTCTGTCCCCGGAGCGGCCGGAACGTTACGTGGCCCGCTGGCGCAGCGTGGCGTACTCGTGGCGCCGTGACCGCCGCGACCAGCCCAGGCGGGCGATGATGGTCAGCATTCTGAATGCCGCACGGACCGTGCCGCGCACGGAGCCTGAGATCTTCGACCGGCCGCCGGCGCGCGGACCAGACTCGATGGGCACCTCCATCCAGCGCACGCCCGCCTCGACGGCCTTCACCTGCATCTCGATGGTCCATCCCCAGGTCTGGTCGGTCATGCCGAGCCGGTCCAGCGATTCCCGGCGGATGGCACGGAACGGGCCGAGGTCGGTGAAGGACGCGCCCCAGAGCCGGTTGATGAGACCCACGCACAGGGCCGTGCCCAGCGCGGCATGCCACGGCCGGCCACGCCCCCGCCGGGCCCCCATCACGAAGTCGGCCCGACCCGCCAGAATCGGAGCCAGGAGGGTCTCGGCGTCCTCGGGCGCCTCGCTGAGGTCGGCGTCGGCGAACAGAATGATGTCCGCGCCCGCGCAGGCACGGAGTCCGGCGAGACAGGCGCGGCCGTAGCCGGCGCGCGGCTCCGCGACGACGACCGCCCCCGCCGCTCTGGCCAGGGCGGCGGTCCGGTCGGTGGAGCCGTTGTCGACAACGATGATGTGAGCCGAGGGCACCGGCAGTCGACGGACGACCTCGGCGATGGTTGCCTCCTCATCGAGTGCCGGAATCACGACGGCGACCGTCGGGCGGGCTGGGCTGGTCATCGGTGCCGAATGGTCTCGCGAGCGGCGGCCGCCGTTACCACCGCCGCGAGGCCGTACTGGAGCACCAGCAGCGACGGCGGGACCTCGAAGGGCGCCCCGCGAGAGGCCAGCCACCATGCGGGATAGATGGCGACGACGCCGACCGACCAGGCCCACGGGACAACCGAACCGGCCAGCACCGCGAACGGCACGACCCATGCGAGGTACCAGGGATAGATGACTGGCGCGAGCACGAGCGCGACGGCCTGCGGCGTCGCCCAGTCCTCGACGGCTCGCCGGCCGAAGCGGAGCCAGCACGCAACCGACAGGCCCAGCACCACGGCCAGTCCCGCCACGGCGCGAGGCGGCAGTGCCGCTGTCAACAGCCTGAAGGCGGGCCCGTTGAAGCGAAAGTCATCCACGAACGCACCCAGGGAGCCCAGCGGGAGCGAGCCGCCGGTGATCGTCACCAGCGCGATCGAGGCCCACACGAGGGCAACCAGGACATCCCTCATCCTGAGCCGTTGCCAGAGCAACGGCGCGAGGACGATTGGCAGGGGCTTGACGAGGATCGCACTGACGATCAGCAGCGCCGCGAGGGTCGGGCGCCCGCGCCGCACGGCCAGGAGGCCCAGCGTCAACACGGCGACACCGAAGGCGTCGAGATGGCCGCCGGCAGCGCTCTCATAGAGGATCACCGGATGCCACGCATAGAGCAGGCTCCACGCTGCCGGCCGGCCCACCGCCTGCAGCAGCGCCATGAGTGCGACCGACGTCACCAGGTCGGACAGGATCGCCGCCGCCCGGAACGCGGTGAGCGACTCGGAGACGGCGGTGACGCCGCGGAAGTAGAGCTGGGCGACCGGTGGATAGATGGTCGGGAGCCAGGATGCGTCCACCCGGCGCGTCAGGGCCGTGTGCAGGTGGTCCACGGCCAGATCGTCGGGTCGCGTACGATAGGGATCCAGCCCGGCCCGCTGGACCCTGGCATCCCAGACGTAACGGATGGCATCGCGGGCCGGCAGGTCTGGCATCCAGATCAGCGGCAGGCGCGCCGCGCCGGCGAGAGCCACGCAGAGAACGATCACGCGGGGCGAGACCGTATCGTGTTGTGCGATCAGCCCGCAGACCGCCAGGTACGCGGCGGTCTGTCCGATCAGGAACGCCATGAATCCCGGCGATCCGACGGGCCACTGGCCCGCGGCAAGCCCGACCGACCCGAAAACCACCGCGACGCCACTCAGGCCGAGTCCCCACCCCGGTGCACCCGCCCTCGGCCGATGTTCGACGGCGTCGGCCGTCGCGTGCGGCATCATGCCGGCACCTTCGCGCACCGTGTAACGCTCCTCTCGGACCGCTGGCAGGGAGGGTGGCCAACCCCACCGGGCGACGTCGGCACGCGGGACACGTGTAACATCCTCAGTCTCTCCGAGACCAACCCCGCGAGCGCCCCTTCACCGCGGTCGAACCGCCGTGCGCACGGTTCTGGCCGACTTCGTCGCGCACAGGGGCGATGAGGCGCGCGGGAGCACGCGAGACATGTTGACCTGCCGCGACGTCACCGAGCGCGCCACCGCCTTCATGGAACGCGACCCTCACGTGGTGGGCCGTCTTCGGTTCCGGCTCCACCTGGCGATGTGCGCCGTCTGCCGGCGCTACGTCCGGCAGATGCGGATGACCGCCCAACTGGTGCGGCGCCTTGGCGCGGGGCCGCTGCCGCCCGCTCCTCCGGACCCGGCTCTGCGCGAGGCGTCTCGGGTGCTGCGTGACGTGGCGCCTCCCCATTGAGCGACTGCAGCCATCGCCGCGTGCGGACCGCGCCCGGCTCCGAGCGTGCCGCGATTCTCCGCAGGTCCGCGGGCACGTCGACGTCCGACCACGGCTCGAGCATCTGGACTTCCAGTCCGAGCGCGTGCGCCCGGTGGATCGTCTCTCTCAGCACGGCACTCGTCCCCCATGACACGCCTGTGAACAGCTCGCGGTGCAGGCGCTTGACGCCGATCAGGTAGTAGCCGCCGTCGCCGGCTGGACCCAGCACGATGCGGTCGCCTGGCTGCCGGAGCCAGGCCACCGCATGCATGACGACGTGAAGAGGGAGGTCCGGGAGATCGGACCCGACGAGCACGAGTCCGCCGACGTCCGCGGTGAGCAGCGCTTCGGCCGCACCCATGAGGCGAGCGCCCAGGTCGCCGGGGCACTGAGCCACCAGCCTGACACCACTCCCGACGTGTCGACGGATCTCGTCGCGCGCTCCGGGGGGATCGTAGACGACGGCACGCGAGGTGCCCGGCACGCGTCGGAGGACGTCGAAGGTGTCCTGGAAGAGCGCGAGCCGCAGGTCCGCATGCCGGCCGACCGGTCCTATTCGGGTCTTGCCTGGCGCGCTCGGCGCCCTGGCCACCATGGCGAGCACCACTCGCGCGCCAGAAGGGTGCGCGCGCCTGCGGCGGTCTGTGGCCATCTGATCATCGCCGCGACGTGGCCGCGGCCGTGTCGTTGAGGGACCAGTCGTAGTCGAGATAGGCGATGCGGACCTTGCCGGTCCGCGCCAGATCCCGCGCTTGGGGAGGGCCGTACCGTGCCACCAGGCCCAGCAGGGCCCGTTCGGTTCCGGTCCGGCCGGCCGGGCCGTCGGCGGCGAACCGGGCCTCGAAGTCGGCGCCAAACCACTTGAAGATGCTCGAGAGCTGCAGGCTGTCACCCGAGATCGCCAGGCCGAGCGGGCTGGCCAGATACCGCGTTGTCGCGGCGTCGAGTTGTTCGTCCAGCTCACCGGCGCGATAGGGCTCGGAGGCCAGCGGCGGGCAGCCGACCGACGCGCAGTTGATGGCCATGTGCACGCGAGGCTCACGGAAGACCGGTCGCAGGATTTCGTGCTCGATCTGATCGAGCGTCACGTCCCGGCCGGCGGCCCGCCACTTCAGCTCGGTCCAGACACCGTCGATCTGCCGGATGCTGTTCCGGGGGTACAGGCTCAGCCAGCTGCCCTTGATGGGGTAGTGATCGACGATGGCGCGCAGCGTGAAGACGTTGTAGGCGTTGATCCAGTACGCGAGGCGCTCGGCGCGCGACCACCGTTGCTCGTCGTCAGCGGTGACGCTCCCCAGCTGGGCCACGACGTCGTCGAGCTCGCCGCGGCGGGCCTTCAGCGCCGAATAATCGACTCGCGCACCACGCACGTGGCGCTTCAGCACAGACGCGTAGGTGGTATAGGCGTGGTCGAACGCCGAGGCGGTCTGCGCGTGACCAAGGGGCGCGAGCCAGGCCATGGCGGCCGTCACGGCGAGCACGGAGCGCAGCGATCGGGCAGACACGAGAGTCCTTCCATGAGATCAGAATGGAGTGACCGCCCCGGCCGTAGCCGCCGACGTCCGGCGGTCGGTACGGGCCGGGGCGGAAGGCACCTACTTCCTGGCGAGCGTCTTCCAGGCCTGGTCGGCCTTGGCAATGGTGCCGGCCTTGTCCTGGTCGAACATGGCCTTGGCCTTCGCGTCCGAGAACAGATACGCCTTGCCGTTGTGGATGGTGAAGAGCGTGGGGTCCGAGGCCAGCTTCATGTTCATCGCGACCGCGGTGGCACACCAGCCGTCGTACGCCGGGACGTACTTGTCGGGTGACGCGTCGAACATCTTCTTGGCGTCGGCGTTGGCGAAATAGTACGTGTGACCCTTGTAGGTGCTCTTCTGGCTCGGGTCACCTTTCATGGCCTGGTTCATGGCCACGTACGCGACCGGACAGTAGCCACCAAGCGCGGCCTCGCCAGCCTTGGCGGGCGCCGGCGCACCGCTCTGGGCCTGAACGAGGATGACAGAGGCGGCGGCAAAGCCGAGCACGACGGCGGTTCGGGCGATTCTCTTCAACATGGACAGGCACTCCTTCTGGCGCCGACGCTGATGAGGGTGCGGCAGGCAGCCCGGGTCCGCTCAAAGCGGACCGTGCAGTCGGCATTCTGGAGGTGAGTCCCCGTGGGCCCGCGATCGTTACAACCCCGGCCCACGCCGACGCCACGCGAAGAAGCGCTCCAGCAGACCCCGGACTCGAGGCGTCACCTGCGATCGCCGATAGGTGTCGCCGAGCTTTCTGAGGACCTCGGCCTGCGTCGGGTACGGGTGAATGGTGCTCGAGAGCGCCGCGGCGCCGAGCCCGGCCGTCATCGCGAGCGACAGCTCACCGATCATCTCGCCGGCATGGCGCGCCACGATGGTGCCGCCGAGGATGCGCCCCCGTCGATCGACGTGCAGTCGAGCGAACCCCTCGGGTTCGCCATCGAGGAGCGCGCGGTCCACGTGATCGAACCCCACGTCCAGCGTCTGCACGGCATGCCCGCGTTCCCGCGCCTCGGCCTCGTACAACCCCACGTGCGCCACTTCGGGATCCGTGTAGGTGCACCATGGCATGACGAGCGCGCTCGCTTTCCGCCGGCCGAAGAACAGCGCATTCTGGATGACGATGCGCGCCATCGCGTCCGCGGCATGGGTGAACTGGAAGCGCGAACAGACATCGCCCGCCGCGTAGATCCGGCGGTTCGTCGTCCTCAGGCGGTCGTCCACGGTCACGCCGCGCTCGGTGTAGGCGACACCTGCCGACTCGAGCCCGATACCCTCGACGTTCGGCGCACGGCCGACGGCGACGAGGATGGCATCTCCCTCGACGGACTCGCTGCCGCGGCCCCGGTCGAAGGAAAGCACGACGTCGGGTCCCGATCGCCGCACGGACGTCGGCCTGGCCCCGAGGTTCAGGGTCACGCCGTCGCGGACCAGCTGGTCCTGGACGACGCGTGCCGCATCGGCGTCCTCGCGCGGCAGAATCGTGGGATCGACGCTGACGATCGTCACGTGGCTCCCGAACCGCGCGAAGGCCTGTGCCATTTCGCAGCCGATGGGGCCGGCGCCAATGACAATCAGGCGGCGTGGCAGCCGCGTGAGGCCGAAGAGGGTCTCGTTGGTGAGGAACCCGGCTTCCGCGAGCCCGGGAATCGCAGGCGCGGCCGGCCTGGCGCCCGTCGCCACCACCGCGCGTGCGAAGCGCAGTCGCTGGCCGTCGACGGCCACCGTGTTCCGGTCGACGAACCGGGCGTCGCCCAGGAACACGTCGACGCCGAGATCGCGGAACCGGCGCGCCGAGTCGTGAGCGCCGATGGCGGCGCGGAGGGCGCGCAGGCGCGTCATGACGGCCTCGAAGTCCGCGGCCGCTCCACTCGCCGGCGTGACACCGAAGTCGCCGGCCCGACGCGCATCGCTGACGGCTCGCGCCGCGCGCAGCAGGGCCTTGGACGGCACGCACCCGTAGTTGAGGCAGTCGCCGCCCAGCAACCGGCGCTCGACGAGCGCGACACGGGCACCGAGCCCGGCGGCGCCGGCCGCGGAGACCAGCCCCGCCGTGCCGCCGCCAATCACGACCAGGTTGTAACGGCTCGCGGGAACCGGATTCACCCAGCCGGATGGATGGACGTGGTCGACGAGGCGCCTGTCGTGGTCGTCCGCGGCGAGAATACCCGGAAAGGCGTTCGATCCGCTGTCGCGGGCGATGTGTTCGAGAACGGTCATCGGGCCTCCATGTGGCGAGTCGCCGGTGCGAGGGAGCGATCGAGGGCGGCGCGCGCCGTGCGCGTGACGACGATCACGACGGCCACGGTGGCAAGCAAGCCGAGCCAGTAGACCCAGCCCGCCGGACCGGCCGCCCCGGCCCGTCCCGTGGAGATCTCCGTCGCACTGGTGACGAGGGATCCCAGGTAGACGTACAGGACGGTGCCTGGCAGCATTCCCACCCAGGACGCCAGCACGTAGTCGCGCAGGCGCACGCGTGTGAGCCCCAGCGCGTAGTTGAGCACGGTAAAGGGGAAGATCGGCGAGAGCCGGAGCAACAGCACGATTTTCAGGCCCTCCTGACCCACAGCCCGGTCGACCGCGTCGAACCGCGGAAGTCGGCCGAGCCGCGCCGACACCCAGCTCCGCCCGCCGCTCCGCGCAATCAGGAACGCGGCCGTGGCGGCGGCCACGCTCACCGGCGACACCAGCAGTGTGCCCCAGACCGGTCCGTACACGAAGCCGGCCCCGAGTGTGAGCGCCGATCCCGGCAACATGCCAATCGTCGCGGCGATGTAGGCGACGGCGAACACCGCCACGCCGGCGGCGCCGGCGGCCTGAATCCATGCCACCAGTCCGGCAACCGAGGTCGCCAGGGGAAGTCGGAAGGCGGCAAAGGCAAGAACCGCGAGCCCGGCGAGGCTCGCCACGAGTTTGATTGACGTGCGCATCCAGGTTCTCCAGGGCTGTCGAATGGCTTCGGTCAGTCTCAGCGCGCGGACGAACGTTACGTGAGCCGGACGGCCGCCCGCTCGTAACGCATGCCGGCCCTGGCGAGACATCCGACAATGGCGATCTCCACGCCGAGGGCCGGCGTGGCGGCCCGCCGGGCGTGCTCGACGCCATCCGACCGTGTTTGCTCAGGGACAGTCGGCGCACAGGCGCCGGTACGAACGGGTCACGAGGTACCCGAGTCCTATCCAGACCATGACGACGGCGAGATTCACCGCGGCGAAGCCGCGCATCGACAGGTCGAGCCACGTCGTCCCCGCCACCACGACGCCGGCGGCCACCAGGTCGCCCGCCCTGACGAAGAAGGTGTCCATGGCCTGCTTGGCCTTGTATTTCTCCTCTCGAGTCGTCGGGAGCCACAGCAACTGCCGCCCGGTGTTCATGAGCGAGTAGTCGGTGGCGTTCTCCAGCGTCTTGGCCCACCTGACTGCCGCGAACCCGACACCGGCCGCCACAAGGCCGTACACACCCACCGCGACGAGCGGAAGCGCCAGAACGGCTCCGGCCGCGCCCGTCCACCGGACGATTCTCGAGGCGAGCAGGGCCTGGATGGCGACCGCGAGGATATTCACCCAGAAGAAGTACTCGCCGTAGAAGCTCCCGATGAAGCTTCCCACGTCGCTGGCCCGGCCCTCCGCCACGGCCTGGTTCGCGATCTCGAGGACCCCACGGCTGACGATGTATTCCCCGACAGTGTTGACGATGTTCAGGCAGAGCAGAAAGAGGGCAACCCAGCACAGAAGCGCGCTCGACCACACCAGGCGGAATCCACCGGCCGTCGTAGGTCGCGTCACCTCGTGGGGCTGCGGGGCCGTCTCGTGGACGGCCTTCTCGAACCGCGTGTCACCCAGCCGGTACAGGCCCGCGTGGACCAGCAGCAACAGCGCGGCCAGATGGAGCATGGCCACCGGAGTGGCTCCTGCGTCGAAGAGGACCTGCGCCAGTTTGGCCCCGACAGGACTGCCCACCGTTGCGCCAATGGCAATGACGGGGAAGAGGCGCTCGCCGACATCCCTGGTGAAGACGTCGTTCGCGTAGGACCAGAACTGCGCGATGGCGGCCAGGCTGAAGATGCCGACCCAGGCGTAGAAGACGAAGCCGATCATCGGTGCGGCAACGGTGACGCCCCACGCGAAGAGCTCGACCTGCGCGAGGAAGAAGAGCACGAGCCCGACGACGAGGGTCCGGCGGTCGACTCGCGAGACGACCCATCCGTACGCGGGGACGAACACGGTCAGCGTGAGTGCCTGGGCCGCCGCGGCGAACGACTTCATCTCCGCCCCACCGCCCGTCAGGATGAGCGGCTCTCTGACGGTCTTGAGGATGTAGTAGCTCGTGAGCAGCAGGAACAGGTTGCCCGTCATCAGCACGACGGTGGCAGCCTCCCCGGCGCGAACATCCCCGACGATCCCCAGCATCCGCTCCAGCCAGCGGGTCACGGGCTGACCGGCCGCGGCGGTCGGACCCGCCAGTGGCGCGGCTGCGGAAGGGGGAATCGGCGGCATGGTTCTGCGATGAGGATGTGTCTCCTGCGCGGCCGGTGCCGTTACGTCAGGGACTCGGCTTCGATGAACAGACCACGGTCTGGCTGGACGCCGGTTCGTGTGAAGAGGCACTGTGCCCGCGAGTTGTCACCTACATCGTCGGGCCCGGATCCTTCAACACGCTGGGCATGTCGATCGTCGCCGGCCGCGAGTTCACCGAGCGCGACCGTCAGGACTCGAACATGCTCGCGCAGGTGGCGATTGTCTCGTTCGCCTGCCTGGCGCCGGCGCTCCGCGCCGCGCGTGCGGACCCCCTCACGGTGCTTCGATCCGAGTGAGCCTGCGTCACTGCAGTGGACCACTCGCCGGCCCCGAGTCCACCGGTCTGGGCCGATGCGTCCTTCAGCTCCACGAGGCCGGTCGGCTGCTGTAACGCGCTGGCTCAATCCCGGACTCTTCGTGTCAACGGGCGTGGCGCGACGCCCGGCGAAGACGCGAGGAGTGTTGACTGGCCCGACCGGCCCAGGTGGCCGGCGGGCTCCGTCTGGGAGGGTTCAGGCCATGGTCAGACTCCTTGTACATGGGTTGCTCATCGCCGGCGCTCTTGGAGCCGCGACGGGAGGCACCGCGGCCGCGCAGACATTTACGGGGGGCGTACGCGGCGAAGTGCGCGACGCGAGCGGGGTCGTTCCGGGGGTCACGGTTCAGCTCCTGAACGAGGCCACCGGCGTCGTGCGCGACGTGCTGTCGAACGAGCTCGGGCTCTACAACTTCGCCGCCGTGCCGCCCGGCGTCTACACGGTGTCTGCCGAGCTGGCCGGCTTCAAGACCTACGAGCGAAAGGGCGTTCGCGTGGGTGCGCAGCAGTTCGTCACGGTTGACGTGACGCTCGAGGTCGGCGCGGTGCAGGAGACGATCACCGTGTCCGGCGAAGTGCCCCTGATCGACACGTCCACGGCGTCGACGGGCGGCGTGATCAGCACGGAGCAGCTGCAGGCCTTGCCGAGCGGAGGGCGCTCGGCGTTCCTGTTCGCCGTGACCATTCCGACGGTGGTCGCGTCGGGCGACGCCCAGTTCAACCGGCAGCAGGATCAGACCAATGCATCGTTGCTGTCGCTCGGCGGCGGAACGCGGCGGGGTAACAACTATCTGGTCGACGGCGTTCCGATCACCGACTTGCGCAATCGCGCATCGGCCAATCCGACCATCGAGGCCCTCGAGGATGTCAACGTCCAGGTCCACACCTACGACGCCGAGACGGGGCGTACGGGCGGCGGAACCTTCAACACCGCGACGCGATCCGGCACGAATCAGTTCTCCGGAAGCGGCTTCCTGCAGTTCCGGCCGCGCTGGGCGTCGGAGAACAACTTCTTTGCGGCCAAAGCCGGGCGGCCTGAGCCCGACACGTATTTCTATCTCGGGGGCGGCGGGTTCGGCGGGCCGGTCATCCGGAACCGCACGTTCTTCTGGTTCGCGACCGAGAGCTACGGCTCGAGCACCACGCGGAACGCCGGGCTGCGATTTCCGACGGCCCGCGAACGCGCCGGCGACTTTTCCCAGAGCGTCGACAGCCAGGGCCGCCAGGTCGTCATCTACGATCCGCTCACAGGCGACGCCAACGGCAACGGCCGTCAGCCGTTCCCCGGCAACGTCATCCCGGCCAATCGGATCAGTGCGATCGGGCAGGCGGTTGCCAACATCTACCCCCAACCGCAGCGCAACGTGAGCGACGGCAACACCAACTTCGAAGGGGTGGCGGAGATCGAGGATCGCGCCTACATGTACACGGGGAAGGTCGACCATCGCCTCAGCGAGCGTGTCTCGCTCACCGGTTTCTATCTCTACAATCGCACGAACGAGCCCTGCTCGAACTTCTGGTCGCCCGGCCTCGATGCGCCGACGCGCTTTGCCGATCCGAACGACTATCTACTCCTGCGGCGCGTGCATCTGCTTGCCGTCAATGCGACCTGGCTGAAGTCCAGCAGCACCGTGGTGACGTTTCGCTACGGCCTGACGAATTTCACGGACGACGACACGCTGTCGATCGACTTCGACCCGGCGACGCTTGGCTTCAGCGCCAACTTCCTGAATCAGATGCAGGTCCAGAAGTTCCCGCTCTTCAACCTGACCGACTTCGGCTCGGTCGGCGCCCAGGACCCCGTGAATCGGCGCTGGTATTCCCAGAGCGCGAATGTGACGGCGACGCGCCTGGCAGGGCGTCACACGCTCAAGTTCGGCGGCGACTACCGGCGTATCGGCATCGACACGCAGTCGTTCTCGGGCGGCGCCGGCGTGTTCAACTTCGATCGCCGCTTCACATCGGCCGATCCCCGCGTCAACGGGGTCAACGGTCCGAACCCGTCGGGCAGCGCCCTGGCATCCCTCCTGCTGGGCCTGCCGTCGGGTTCGCCGGACAACCAGAGTCGTCTGCTGGTGTCGTCGCCCTTCGACGCGTTCGTCGATTATGTCGGCGCCTACGCCCAGGACGACTGGCGCATCAGCCCGAAGACCACGATCAATCTCGGGGTGCGGCTGGAGCACGAAACCGGTCTCGAGGAGGCCGACAACGGCTTCACGGTGGGCTTCGACCGAACCCTCGATCCGGGAGGCGCGCTGAGCGGGATCGTCAATCCGCTGACCGGACAGCCCATCCGCGGCGGTCTGGTGTACGCGGGGGTCAATGGCGCCCCCACGCACCAGGGAGATCCGGTCGCGGTCAAGGTGTCGCCCCGCGTGGGTGTGGTCCACGCGCTGACCCCCAAGACCGTCGTCCGCGGCGGGTACGGCATCTACTGGGCCCCGTGGAACTACCAGAGCGTGGGCGCCGCCAACTTCGGCCAGATTGGCTTCAGCCAGAACACGTTCGTGGCTCAGGGCGAGTTCGTCCCGACCGCGAGCCTGGCCGACCCGTTTCCGAACGGCATCCTGCGGCCGGTTGGCAACGCGCTGGGACCGCTCGCGGGCGTCGGACAGCAGATCGAGTTCATCGACCAGCACAAGCGGGCGCCCTGGGTCCAGCAGTACTCGGTGGATGTCAACCACGAGCTGCCGGGCAACATGGCCATCGGCTTCGAATACTCGGGGGCGACCGGTCGCGATCTGGGGCTTGGGGGATCCAACGACGGGGTGATCAACATCAACCAGGTGCCGGTCGAGTTCCTCGCGCTCGGCGCCGCCCTGCTCGACCAGGTGCCCAACCCCTTCTTCGGTCTGCCTCCCGTCACCATCAACGGCGTGACGTTCCCGCAGGGCAAGAGCGTGACCAGTCCGACGATCCAGCGGCGCGAACTGCTGCGTCCGTTTCCGCAGTTCAACAACATCCTGATGCGTCAGACCACCGACGGCCGCAGCCAGTATCATGCGGCCATCGTGAAGTTCGAGAAGCGTCTGAGCGACGGGTGGGGCGGCCGCGTCAACTACACGTTCAGCCGGCTCACGGACAACCAGTTCGGTGAGACGAACTTCTTCTCCACGACCGGCTCGGCGAACGCGCAGGACGCGAACAACCTCGATGCCGAGTACGCCCGCGGGCTGCTGGACGTGCCGCACAAGCTCGTCATTGCGCCCATTGTCGAGCTGCCGTTCGGCGCCGGGAAGCGGTGGGCGACCGGGTCTCTGGCCACGCATCTTCTGGGCGACTGGACGCTGTCGGCCATCATCTCGTTCGAGAGCGGCTTTCCCACCTCGTTCAACACCGCCACCGGATCGCAGATCTTCACGCTGACACGCCGGCCGAATCTGACCGGGGGACCCACCGAGACCGACGGCAGCCGCTCCGACCGGATCACGCCCGCGGCTGGCGCCGGCTGCGTCACGGGAGACTGCGGCATCGGTGCGTGGCTCGACCCGGCCGGATTCGCCCAGCCGGGCACGTTCGAGCTCGGCACCGCGCCGCGGACGCTGCCCGGCGTTCGCACGCCGCACCGCAACAACGTCGACTTCGTGGCCGCCAAGTCCATCCGGTTCGCCGGCAGCGCCCGCGGCCAGATTCGGCTCGAGGTCCTGAACCTGACGAACACGGTGAAAGTCAGGGGCCCCAATACCACGGTGGGCAGCGCGACCTTCGGACGCATCACCGCCCAGTCGGGGTTCCAGCGGATGCTCCAGTTGATGTTCCGCGCGACGTTCTGAGGAGGCCGGATGCGGACAGACACGCGACGACTCGGCGACGGCGAGGTGCCTCGGGCTGCGGTTCCGATACTGCAGCACGTCGTCGACACCTACGCCAGCGAGACGAACAAGACAGCAGCCGTGTGGCAGCGATTCGACGACGGCGATCTCGCGTTCGCGCCCCACGAGCGGTCGAGTCCGGTTGAGGCGGTGCTGCGACATCAGCTCCTGTCCGAGCGACGCTTCTTCGCGGAGTTCCTCGGCCTCGACGAGCCGCCCGCCGACCAGGTGGTCCCGGCGCCGCTCCGGATCGGCGCCGCGACGGACCGCCTGGTCGGCCTCGCACGTCCGCGCCTCGCCGCCCTCGCGGCCCAGCCGGCGTCCTGGTGGGAGCGCACCGTCCCGTTCTTCGATGTCGAGCGGCAGCGCATCTGGATCTTCTGGCGGCGCGTCCTCCACACGGCGCACCACCGCACCCAGCTCACCGTCTACCTGCGGCTCCTCGGGCGTCCGGCGCCGGCTGTGTACGGGCCCAGCGCCGACGAGACCTGGCTGGGGGCGGATCCCACCACGACCGCTGCCGCCGCCGGACGCGGCGGCGGCGCTCGCGATCGGCGGCTGTAACGCGGACGCAGCCCGGGTGGACTCAGGCACACGGATCCCATGCCGACCCATCGAACGCCTCATCGCTGCGCGGGCTGGTCACGGGCGGCGGCGTGCCTGGTCGCCGCGGCGCTCGGCGGAACCGTGGGGCTCGCCCGCGGCGGGTCCATCGCGCAGACGGTCCGGCTGTTTCGCGACCCGCTGCCGGTGAGCGCGTTCACGCTGGAGACGGTCGACGGACGGACGATTGCGTCGCGCGATCTCCGAGGCCGAGTGGTGCTGGTGAACTTCTGGGCCACCTGGTGTCCGCCGTGCCGGGCGGAGATCCCTGACCTCGTGGCCCTCCAGTCGACGTACGCCGGCCGCCTTGTCGTCCTGGGGATCTCCGTCGACGAACAGGGCGTCGGCGTGGTGGAGCGGTTCGTACGCAGCCACGGCATCAGCTATCCGGTGGCGATGTCCACGCCGGCGCTGCTGCGGGCATTCGCCGACGTCACCAGCCTGCCGACGACGTTCGTCATCGACCCCGATGGCCGAATCGTCCAGCGGCACGTGGGCCCGATCGACCCGGCTCGGACCGCGCTGGAGATCGAGGTCCTGGCTGGCGGCCGATCGGATATCCAGGTGGAGCGGTTCAATCCCGACGACGCCCGCCGCCTGCCGACCACGGCCCACGTGACCGCCATCCCGGGCATCGATCTGAGCGGCCTGACGCCGGAGCTGCGGGTGAAGGCGCTGCAGCGGCTGAACGCCGAGTGGTGCACGTGCGGCTGCCGGTTGAGCGTGGCGAAGTGCCGTGTCGACGACCCGGCGTGCGGCGTCAGCCTGCCCCTGGCGCGCCGAATCGTCGAGGCCGTCTCGCGCGGGCAGTGATGGCGTCCACAGCCGGAGCCGGCTTCCGCATCGGTGTGGACGCCCCGGAGGGCCTGCGGGCGTATCTCGTGAGCCACGGCTGGTTGCCGCCTCGCGAGCCTCTGATCTCCGTGGCGCCCGCCGGCGACGGCAACATGAACTGCACGCTCCGCGTCGTCACACCGCGTCGTCGCCTGATTGTCAAGCAGGCGCGACCCTGGGTCGAGCGATATCCCGACGTGCCCGCGCCGATCGACCGCACGCTCGTCGAAGCCCGCTTCTACGCGCACGTGGCCCGGGTGACCGGTGTCGGAGATCGGATGCCAGCGTGCCTGGGCGTCGACGCGGAATCGCGCATTCTCGTGCTCTGCGACTGCGTGGGGTTCGCCGACTTGACGGCGGTCTACGGCGGGACGCGCATCGGACCGGCCGTCGTCAGCGAGCTGCTGGAGTACCTGGCCGCGCTGCATCGCCTCCCCGTGGGCCCCGGACTCGCCACAGCGTTCGGCAACACCGCGATGCGACGGCTCAACCACGAACACCTCTTCTGTCGGCCCCTGGCCGGCGACGCCGGCCTCCATGCGCGCCTCGACGCGATCACACCGGGTCTTGCGGCGTTGGCACGGGGCTACGCCGCGGATGCGCGAGTCCGCGATCGAGTCGGCGCGCTCGGCGAGCTCTACATGGACGCCGGCCCGGAGGCGCTGGTGCACGGCGACTTCTTCCCCGGCAGCTGGCTGTCGGACGGCAGCCACGTCCGGATCATCGACCCGGAGTTCTGTTTCGCCGGATCTCCTGCGTTCGACTACGGCACGATGGCGGCGCACCTGATGCTGGCGGCGCAAGACGAATGGCTCGTCGGCCGCGTCGCGCGGGCCGCGCGGGCCGCCGGATGCGACGAAACCCTCGTCGCCGGCTTCGCCGGCGTCGAGATCGTACGGCGGATTCTCGGCGTGGCCCAGCTGCCCGGTCTGCGTCGGAGCCTGGCCGAGAAGGCAGCGCTGCTCGTACGATCCAGGCGCCTGCTGCTCCGCATCGAGGTGTTGGGCTCGAGCGCGAACGGGGGCGTCAGTCGTGGCGCTCGACGGTAAGGGTCCAGGCCAGCGGTACGGCGACCGGATTGAAACACACGCGGTCGTCACACGCCTGGTACTCGAACGACGCTTCCATCGCGAGTGTCGACTGCCCTCGGAGTGCGCGCTCCGCTTCGGGGCTGGCCTCGACCACCACGTCCTGGACGATGCGGAAGGGACGTTGGTACACGGGCACGTGCTCGTTCAGCGGCTCGAAGAAGTAGATCTCCGATGGTGGATGCACCACGGGCAACGTACGCAGGAACGGCGTGGGTGCAATCCGCAGGGTGACGGCTCGATAGCCGACGGCGCCAGGCGCGTAGACGTGGATGCCGGGCCGCGGGACAACGTCGACCACGAGCGAGAACCGGGTGCCGGGCCTCACGGTCTCGTCGCTCGGATAGGCGGTCAACTCGACATGATCGCCGACCACCCGCGTCGCGTTGACCGGCGCGGCCCGGTCGCCCAGCGCGACCAGGATGCTCGACGCCGTGATGCGCTCCCGGTAGAAGGCCTCGAAGTGGCGGGATGCGACGCGCCCGCGCCGATCGACCACGAAGGTGCCCGGGAAAGGCGTTCCCCGCGCCAGTTCGGCCGTCTTCAGCGATCCCGTCACCGAGATGACGCGCCGCGCATCCGCGCGCACGACCTCATCGTCCTGCCCGGCACCGAGCACGTCGTCGGCCACGGTGTTCAGGATCCCATACGCGCGGATGGTCGACGAGCCGGCGTCGGACAGCAGCGGGAACGTGATGCCGTGCTGGCGGGCGAACGCCGACAGGACATCTGGCGGGTCGTAGCTGATGGCGGCGAGGCCCAGCCCTCGCTCGCGAATCGCGTCCACCTGGCGTTGCAGCTCGACGAGCTGCGTGCGGCAGTACGGTCACCAGTCGGCCGACCGGTAGAACACCAGCATCGCCCCCTCAGGGCCCATGACGTCGGCCAGCGTCCAGGTTCGACCGGACTGGTCGGGCAGCCGGAAGTCGGGTACCGGCTCGCCGACCTGGGGGCCGAGGGCCGAGACGTTGACGGGTGCCCGGGCAGGCTGCTGTTGCGCGTCCATGAAACCCCACGCCAGGATGGCTGCCACCGCGATCAGGAGGTTGCGCATGTCCCACTCCAAACAGCGCGGGCCCGGACCGAACCCCCGCCCGGGTTACCCCGTCTCACACACGCCCGGCCAGCCAAGGCGGCGTGAGCGTGAGGCAGAGTCTCCGCGCGCCCCCGCCGCGTTACGGCGGCGCGTCGTCCACATTCTTGCCCGCTGGCGGGGCCGGTCCAATCGGAGTCGGCGCCGATCGCCCTGAGATTATGGGTGACGGGAGGGCCCTGCGATGGCCCCAAGCAGGCTGCCGTACACGAGATGGCCCATCAGGGACCCACCTGCCGCCATCAGGCCACCCATCGCCGAGCTGAACAGCCCCCCACCCATCATGGGCATGACGACGAGCTGGGCCACGAGCCAGAGCACCACCCCCCACGCCAGGCCCTTGCCCACGGGTCCGTCTGGCAGCACGCCATAGAGCACCTTGGCGTAAATGACCGGAAAAACCACGGTGCCGTTGACGAAATGCAGGAACATACCGGCCATCCAGCTGCCTCCGACCAGCGAACCGAGCATGGCCGCGATGTCCATCTCGAGACCCATCATCGGGCTCACAACGTACATCATCACCGTCATGACCGCCGTCCCGACCAGGCCGCCGCCAAGCGCACGAATCAGATCAGGTCCCATCGTCGATCCCTCCTTCGGCATCGGGCAGACAGACGCGCCACACCGCTCGCGCCTGGCTCCAGTCGGGTCGTAGGTCTCGGCAGCCGGCAGTCAGTTACAGTCGTTCACAGGCGGGGATCGCCCCCGCGAGACGCGGGGGGGCGGCCGCTCCAGCTCAGGCGTTGCTACCGCCGGGCTTGGCCCTCGGTCGCGAACACGACGGTCGGCTCCCGTTCGCCGAGCGCGAACCGCAGGACGTCGACGATGTCGATCGCCAGGGATACGCTGCAGGCGACAATCACGGTGGTCACCCAGGCTGCGAGCGGTCCCGACGTGTCCGGGAGCCGGAGCAGCAGCCACGGCACCACGGCCAACCAGGGCGCGTGCCCCGCGCCCAGGAGCCGGACGAACCCGAAGCGCGCGAAGAGCGCCATCTGGGCGACGGCGCCGAGCGCAAGGGAGGCCAGGACCACCCGAGCCTCGAGGCTCGGCAGGAACGCCACGCCGGCGGCGTTGGTCAGAAAGAGCAGGGCCACCCAGACCGGCCACGGCATGGGCATGGCCATGACGTGTCGCATGAAGTCCGCCATCGTTCGCATCAACGTCGTCCGTCGATCACAGAGGGCGCCAGTCCCGGTGAATGGTCTCGGCTGTCCGGACCGCCGTTACAGTGGGTGGACGACCCCGGTGGCTCCTAATCCCGGTTCCCAGTTGCATGACCGTACCCGGCATGGGCAAAGAATTGGCGGCAATGATGGGGCGTGACGACATAGCGTGCAGCTCGCGCGACACGTCGCAGTGCGGGGCCTGTCCGCGGCGCGT